>CAZZNX010000045.1:0-25105 GCA_964655795.1 uncultured Leifsonia sp.
TGGCCGTGCAGGCGCCGCACCGCCAGCCGAGCGTGCTGCTCGACGCGGCGGAGGACGGGCGCCTCGTCACGCTCCGGGGCGTCGTGATGTCCACGCCGGAGCGGCAGCCGTCGCCCTTCTCCTTCTCCGTCGCCGGCGACGGCACTGATGTGCACCGGGTGCGCTTCGCCCTGCGTGCCGAGAGCGCGCAGCTCGGCCGCGAACCACCCGCTCCGCTCCGCGGTGTGCCCGTGCAGCTCTTCGCCAAGCTGGCCACCGACGCCGTGCCGCCCGAGGTCGGCAGCGGCGTGCGGGTGACCGCGCGCCTGCAGGCGAACGGGCCGGGGGATCCGAGCGCCTTCCTCGCCTACGGCACGGATCCGCTCGTCGTCGAGGCGCCGCCGCCGTGGTACCTGGCGTGGGCCGTCGCATTGCGCACCGATTTCCGGGAAGCGGCCGCTCTGCTGCCCGGTGAGGGCGGCGCGCTGCTGCCCGGACTGGCCATCGGCGACACGAGCGCGGTGAGCGTCGGGTTGGACGCCGCGATGACGGCGAGCTCGCTCAGCCACCTCACCGCCGTGTCCGGCCTAATTAATGCCACTGGGACAGCGCTTCGTATTCTGCTCATTTACGAGCACTTTCTTGGGACTGGACCCACCTATTAAGTGCTCGCTTACTCACCTTCCTATTGCAGTGAGGTGGGTGGCGCTCAGATACTCGAGTCGTTGTGCTCCTGAAACTTCGGTAGCCCGACCACAAGGAAACCGTGAGTGCCAAGACCAATGGGACGAGGATCACGAGTGTCGCGATGTAGGTACGCGTGAGCATAGTCACACTCGCGGCGACCTCGCTGATCACCAAAGCATCGTGGAACTAGCCTTGTCGCCCGGTGGGTGAACCGCGTCAGCGCCATCGATACCGGTCGGTAGTTTCGACTCGCTCGATATGCTCGATTAATGAGCGAGAGTGCAGAACCCCGCAAGCGGCTAGACCCGCTCCGCGACACGACCCGCGAACTATGGGTGTACTCGGGCAATCAATGTGCCTACCAAGGTTGCTCGGAGTCGTTGCTCCAGGGCGACGGACACTGGAACTGCGAAGTCGCTCATATCTACGGCGTCAAGGAGACGGCCGCCCGCGGCAAGCACGACTTGACGAACGAAGACCTTCGCGCTTCCTGGAACCTCCTGCTTCTCTGTCCCAACCACCATCGAAAGGTCGACGACAGATCGCTCGAGGAAGAGTACCCCGTCGAGTTCGTCCAGAAGATGAAAGCGGACCACGAGAATCGCTACCGAGAGGCAATGGCCGGCCTCGAGCGTATCGTGGACACGACCGCTGGAGTCGAGCCGCGGTACCCGTCAAATCTCCGTGCCATCGAAGATTTCGACGACGACATGCTGCAACAGAGCCTCCCTGACGTGAAGAGATTCGTCGACGCGATCGCGAAGCAGCCGGTGGCCTTCCGTGACCTCATTGCTCTGATCCTTGTTCATGGCGCGCAGCGGAGTGAGCTGAGTTCGAAGCACCGTCCGCCGATCGCCGTGCCCGCGAAGGAGATCGCGGGGAAAACTTCGCAGAGCGAGACCGAGATTGCTGACAAGGCTCGCCACCTCGAACGCGCTGGACTGCTCGACATCTTCGACGACGAGGACATCTGGTTCTTTTCGCTCACGGACCCGGTTGAGCGAGAAATTGGATGGGACATCTTCGTCGATCTTCAGACCCTTGCGAAAGGCGACCGGAGGATTATCGAGCGTGCGATCATCGACCTCGACTTCACCGTGTTCGAGAGCTGACGAGAGAGGTGCGCCTAGGGTGCACCTGGTCGTCGCCGCCAGACTCCTGCGCGTCATGTGACCACGCGAGCAGGCCTCGATGCCGGTTCGCCCATTCATCGAGCAGTGCCGACTCCATGGCGTGCTTAAAGTGCTATTTTTCTGAAGCAATGCCGACGGTGTAAGCGAGAATCACGAGTTCGACGCGGTCACGGACATCGAGTTTGGTGAGGAGTCTCCCGACGTAGGTCTCCACCGTAGTTCCGGCGAGTGTCTAGCGAGCTGCGATTTCACTGTTGGTCAGGCCTTCAGCGATCGCAGTGAATATCTCGAGTTCCCGCTCTGTGAGACTTGTGATCCGTGTCTTGTCGGGACAGCTCGCGGGGTCTCGTTGTGTTGATTTCGCGGGTGCGAGTTCGAGTAATCTGCGGGTAATTCGCGGGGTGACGACGGCGTCGCCCCGGTGACCTGCGCACGTCCGCATCGGCCCGCAAGCGCCTCGATCGATCAGGAACCGCACCTATTCAGGCCCGCTGGTGTCCCAGCCCTCGCCACCGGCTCGAGCGCTTCGAACGGCTGAGGTCCACGCCTCGGCGTCGACCAGACGCAGTCGCGCTCGGAGATCGCCCGCCCATTTCCGCGCACCTGGGTCGCCCCTGAGCAAGTGCTTCTTGGGCCAGAGCCTGTCGTGGAGTTCGACTATCCGGCTTGTGTAGGGCTCCGTCTGCATGGAAGGGCCCAAGCTGAATTGGTCATACGCGTCGGCGTACGTCGTGTTGAACAGACGTTGAGCCTGGAGCTCCCGCGCCTCTTCGATCGACATCGGCCACCACTCGATCCGTTCGAGGTCGGCGAACAGCTTCGCAGCGTCGTACTCCTGCGACGCATCTGGCTTCTGAGCGATCGCGGTGCCGTAGTTCAGCACCCACTTGTCCCGGGCTCTTCTGATTATTGTTGGCTCATTCCACGGGGTGCGTCGGGGTCTAAACATTCCAGGGCGCTTCTCGGCGGACGGGTGGATCCACTCCGGAAGGCCGCCATAGCCAACGGGAGCAGTGGGCGGCCAGAAGAACTCGAGCGACTCGTTGTCCCCGACCTCAAGGTCTGCGGCGGCCCAGCCGCGGGAGAGCAGCGTGGTCTCGACGTTGTTAAGCAGTAGTCGGTGCGCCTCGATGAGACGGCGGATCTCGTCGGGCTGATCACCGTGCTCAGACGTCATCGCATGACCTTGAACGGATCGACCGAACCATCCACGCCGTGCTCCGGACAGAAGGCGATGGCCGGCACGCGGATCTCCAGGCCGCCGGGTCTGTCAAAGCGCTCGTAGTCCATAGCTTCGAGCCTACTAAGCACGTCGCTCAGATGATCTGACCTAGAACAGGCGGTGCTCAGATACTCGATCGGCCAAACGAGCTCGTCCCGACCGCGTGCCTTCATTACCTCCATACGAGGTCGACTCTCCTAGGGTTGAGGCCGCGCTGGCCGCGCTCTGCGATCGGGATGGGGTTGATCCGCGGCACTACCAGTGACTGGATGATCTGCCTGCGCTGGGCCATCACAAGAGACTTCCACGTGTCGTGTAGCGAGCGAGACCTTTGCAGCATCAGCTCGTTCACTCGATGACGCTGCGCTTCCAGCACATCGATCCGGGCTTGGGCCGCTTCGATCTTCGGTACCACGATGCGCTCCTGTACAGCCAGAAGAGTGAGCTGACCTCTCTGCTCAGCCCCTTTGCATACTGCGTTGAGCCAGACATGGTGGCTCTTTATCTCGAGCCGCAGCGCCCGGCGCTCTGACCCGTCTTCGTCTTCCCAAAGGGCGCGGGGCGCGCGGAGCACCGATCCAGGGATCCTTGCTAGTACGGCATCTGCGACTATCTGGTCGAGGTAGTCCTGGCGCATCGAGACGTGGAAGCCGGTGCTATGTGAAGAACCCGCACATTCGTAGACCCGGTAGGAGGAGGGCTGATCCGCTCCGCGATCACCGAGTCTCCTTGCACCGATGTTTTGCCTGCCGATCCGGGTGAGGCCCCCGCAGACTCCGCACACTGCGATGCCACTGAGCAAGTAACGTGCCGGGCGACCTCTACTCTTGGGCTCGGTCCCACCGCTGGCGCTACTCATGCGGGCAGTTCTGGCCCGCCCGGCCAGCTCGATCTGTAAAGACCTCGCTGCAGCCAATCTGGCAGTCCGCACAGTTGCCCCGCCATTATCTGATCACCTTCTTCGGGCAAGCCATTCCGCTTCGCTCAGCCACGTCTTGCGTTTCTCGATGAACGCAGCGATAAGCACATAGCGCTGATAATCACCGAGCGGGGGAGCGGCCGTGATGTTTCTCGCCAACCACTCGGAAACGGTTTCACCATCGTGGGGTTGTTGGCGCGCCGCCTCATCTGGCTCCGGGTATCTCTCGGCGGCATCTGTAATCGCCGCTCGCACGGCGACCGTCACACTCGTGCCGTCTGAGATGAGCACATGTAACGCTGCAGCACTCACCTGGTCGAGGCGTACCGTGATCTGCTCGCGCATGAGAGTCAGCTCTTCGCTATTACCGAATCACGGAGTACCAGCATGTGCGGCGTTCCCTCATCTCTGAGTCAAACTTCACGCCAATGCTAGCCGGAATTCAGCCAAACCGGAAGCGATAACTACCTGGAAGTGATGGCTACCTAGCCCGACGCTTGATGAGTGGCAGAATCCCTCAAATCGGCGCTGGGCGCGAACGTTCGCGACCTTCGCCGTACCCGAGGCCTAACCCAGGAGAAACTCGCTGAGCAGCTCGAGGTCACACCGCGCTACTTGGCCGGGATCGAGCGCGGCGAGCGGAACCTCACCCTCGACTCAGTTGACGCTCTCGCCGCTCAGCTCGGCGTCGATTCGGCGACGCTGCTTGCTCCCGCTGCTGACCCGAGCCGGTCAGCAAGTTGAGGACAGTGAGAGGCAGCGCGGAGAACATCACCGAGCGAGAGTTCAGCTTTTTGGTAGAGGAAGCCCTGCCAGCGATTCTTGGCGCAGAATCGCTAGAACGGGAGCCTCGCCTGAACGGCACCGGCCGACCGGACTTCGTCGCACGGCTAAGGGACGGTAGGGCAGCGATTGTCGAGCTGAAGATAGTTACTCCCGCCACTACGGCCCGCATAGACAGGGCTGCGGCACAACTGCGCGCTTATGGTGAAGCTTTTGTCGAGGCACACGGAGGGCCTGCACCCGAACTTGTGCTTGTCGTATCGGGGTCCCTCGCTCCGGAGCGCATCGATCGACTGCGGTGGGAAGGAGTCACCAGGGTCATCGATGGGCCGGCACTGCGTGCGGCCGCGCCGTTTCTGCCTTGGCCCGAGCCAGCTGGGCGCACCCATGAGCCGCGCCCACCACTCACCGAAGAGCGCTCCGAAGCCAGATCGCTTGCAACTGAGCTCGAGAGGATTCCACCCGGAAAATCCGACTGGGTTGCCTACCAGCGGATAGTGCGTGACATCTTGGCTGAAACTCTGTCACCGCCACTTGAGCAACCGCTTGACGAGCACAGAAACGCGACTGGAGTAAACCGGCGAGACATTATCCTCCCGAACTACGCGGATGAGGGTCCGTGGAAGTTTCTGAGGGATCACTACGAGGCTCACTTCATCGTTGTCGACGCGAAGAATTACGTCGGTGGTGTCAAGAAGAAGGACATCCTTCAGGTAGCGAACTACCTGAGTGCGCACGGCGCGGGGCTCCTCGGCATGATCGTGTGCCGCGACGCGGAAGATAAGAGTGCCGAAGTCACTCGGCGTGAGCAGTGGGTCATCTACCGCAAGATGGTACTCGTGCTCAACGATGAAGACCTGAAGACGATGCTGGCACTGGCGGCGGCCGGTGAAGATCCAGCCGCCGTCATCAGGCAGAAGATCGAGGATTTCCGACTAGGTTTCTGAGGCTGACCAACTGCGAGCGCAAAACACAACGCAACTGTTTGCGACGTGTTGAAGTATTGGCCAGACGGTGAGCCTGGCGTGATGGCCCGAACCACTAGGTTTGAGAAATGCCTCACTCGCCCTCGCCAATCACGGCAAATATTCCGCCGTACGCCGTGGAACTTGCGGCCAAGGCTTTATCGGCCGGCAAAATAGTGATCTATGCGGGAGCAGGAATCAGTGTGTCCGCGCCGACGGATCTCCCAACAGGAGCTGCGCTTGCGAGAGCAATTCATGCAAGCCTTGCGGTTTCGTTCTCATTTCCGTCATCGATTGATCCCGGGGACTTGCTTGCGGTAGCTGACGCTGTGGCTGCACTCCCCGGGGGCGTTGCTAGAGACTTCCGCTCGAGCGGCACGATTTAGAAATGCGACACCCGGATACGTCCACAAGGTGCTCGCTCACCTGATGTTAGAAGGTGTCATTGATGTACTCACCACAAACTGGGACAACTGCATCGAGCGAAGCGCGGGGGAAGAACAACTGCCAACAGTTGTTACTGATCGAGATCTTGTAAACATCTCGCCGCCCACGGTACTCAAGATTCATGGATGCGCTTCGCAGCCCAGCTCGCTTCTTCTGACAAGCTCGCATCTTGCGTCCCCGCCAACATGGGTGAATGACCAGACCCGCGCCCGACTCGGTAGCGCCCTTGTGGTGTTCGTTGGAATCGGTGATGTTGCGGGGTACGTAAAGATGCGCATAGTGGAGGCAATCAACGAGGTTGGCTCGATCGACAATATTCGAGTTGTTTCTCCGGGAGTACGCAGCGGGTGGGCTACTTCGCAGTGGAAGAATGTGGCACCGAATTTGCATCATGACCACAAGGTTCCGGCGACCGCGGATCAGTTTGCGGAGCATTTCGCCGCTGCATATGTTTTGGCCCGTCTTACGGAACACAGCTCTGGTCTGTCTGCTGATCCGGACCTGAGCGCTGATTTCGCCGCGGCAAGGGATGGGCTCTGCAAATCGGATCCTCTAAGTGTTCTCAAATGGGCTCGTCAAGCGGATATAGGTCCACGAGCTGGAGATGCCATCCTCAAGAGCCCAGAGATCGCGCGAGTTCTCACCGCGTTGGGTCATGTGGCGGGGGACTCTGCGCGGCTCGGCAATACGCAGGCCTTCGACACAGATGCAGGGCCCGTAGAGTTACTGGTTTCGACGCAGACTGCGACTTCCCGGCGTCTGATTCAGATGGCGGAGTACCGTCTGCATGACTATGTGAATAGGGGTGAACCGACTCCTCGGTTCATCATTGCCGGAGGAGTCGGCCCGATTCCCAAGTCCGCAGTTCTTCCTCGCAGCGTTATGGGCGACTCTCAGGAGGCAGACATCATCGACGGCCCTTTCGCTCAACTCGCAAATGTCATGCACGCAGATGAGGTGATTGCATCATGATGTCCTCTTCGCTTTCTTCGCGGTCAGACCAAGAGTTGCTAGGAATTGCGAGCGCCGTCTTCTCCGAAAACGGGTTTGAGGTCGAAGCAGTCGAAGTCGGCCTAGACGTTCTCCTGGCCGAAAATAGCTATTTTGCGGTTGCTGTTGTTGCGATGAATACGATCGGAAACCTCATCCTCTCGGAGTCGGTCGCATTTGAAACGCTTTCGGAGCGCGTTGCTTCAGCGACGATGGGGCCGAAGAAGTGGGACACTTACCTCGTTCTCCTAACTCAGGAACGGTCCGCGGAGGACGACGAGGTTACGCGCGGCTTATTCGCTATTAATCACGACACGTCGCACGTGCGCCGACTCGCACACACTGGCGTGATGCCGACTCGCACAGCAGTCGCACAGGCGTTAGCGCCATTCCTGAAGCCGATCGCGCTTGAGGATTCTGCCGCACAAAGTGATGCACTTTCAGATCTCTTAAACGCGCTTGTCGCGCGTGGCGTCGGCGCGGAAGTTGCGCAGCGAGCTGTGGCGATTTTTGAACAAGGAGGCTCGCTCGATGACGTCCTTTAGGCCAACAATTGACCGACTACGGGTCGAAGCTTTCAGAGGGTTTCGAGATTCTCGTGAGTTCGACCTTTCTGCGTCCGCTGTCGTCGTCACAGGACCAAATGGCACGGGGAAGACAAGCTTCTTCGACGCTATTCAATGGGTGTTGATTGGCCGGATTGAGCGGCTAGAGGCATTGCGCTCGCGACGCAACACGGAACATATCGTGAGCCAATACCGTGCAGGGCGCAAGGCTTCAGTCGAAGTTGATCTCAGTCTCGCCGGAGGGCGAGTTACTCTCCGACGTGCAGGAGATCAAAGTGGCAGCACGCTCGAATTGAGCGGGCCTGGCCGCTTGACGCTCTTCGGGGACGAAGCCGAAATCGAGCTGCGTCGGATCTTGCTACCCGACAGCGACCTATCGCTTGAATCCGCACTCACGACGTCTGGTCTGATGCAGCAAGATGTACTCCGCGGGGTCTTGGAAGCCAAACCCGCCGAGCGTTACCGACAGCTCAGTACTGTACTTGGGTTGGGCTCGCTGGAAAACTTCGAAGACGCGACTAAGGCAGCCGCAAAGCAGGCCGCTGAGCGCGAAGGACGTGCGCGAACTGAACAATCCAGGCTCGGTATCGCAATCAATCTGGCCGAAGAGCAACTTCAGGCGGCAAAAGCTCGTCTGATCACTCGCCCGCAGGTTGAAGCCATGCGCAACGAAGTAATCCAAAAGCTTCGAGCCACACCAGAAAACCTCTCGCTTCGTGACGCCAACCTGAACCTAGAGCTACCGAATGACGTCCGTGTTGTTGCGGCAAAATTCGGCCACGCAGCAGATCGAGTGGATCTAGTGCTATCACTCGCTCGACGGGCGGCTGATCTACACGCTGACTTGGGAGAGCCAGTTCGAGACGAGGAGCTTACTGAGCTCCGAGCGCAGGTCGAGCGTCTAGCGGGAGTAAGAGACGCCGCGCAACTATCCCGTGGAGCGGCGCAGTCCCAGCTAAATTCAGCACGCCTTGCGGCCGCCGAGATTGCCAAATTGGCAGCGCTCGCGATCCCGATGCTTTCAGAGAAATGCCCTATCTGCAGCCAAGCCATAGACCCGCGGCAGGTAGAACGGGATTTGCTTCTGAAGGCTTCTACAACCGGAACGCTACTGGAACTTGAGAACGCGTTCGTGAAGGCTACCGACGGCATCGTTGAAGCTTCGAAAGTGCTCGCTGCTGCTGAAGACGCCCTCCGAACCGCTGAGCGGCAGGCCGCCCGCTGGCGTGAGGCTAGTGACGCAGATCAGGCTGCGCTTGCTGCAGTCGATGTGCTTGCTGAGCAAGAGATTGTGCAATTTCGTGTAGAGGGAGCATTTGCGGGGAATAGAGGGAAGATCGCCTCGCTCGCCATCGCCGCATCGGAATACTTGGCCTTGACTCGACGCGCGTTGTATGACCTACTCGAGGCGTTTGATCGGCAGAGCGATCAGAGTGGAGTCGAGCGAACAGAAGCGGAACTGGCGAACTTGCGAACTGCGTTCGTGGACGCCGAGGCGCAATCGAGCGCGGAGTCGACTCGGGCCAAGTCTTTGCAGACTCTTGCCGACAACACTCTCGAAGCGAGGGTGGAGGTCACCGAACGTCGGTTTCGCTCGATCCAACCGCTGGTGGCAGACATTTATCACCGGCTTGACCCACACCCAGCCTTCAAGACCGTCGAGTTCGAGCTTGACACTTACTACCGAAAAGGCACCACAAGCCCGCTCGTTATTGATGCAGCGGCCAACGTCTCAGCTGACCCCCTGCTGGTCTTCTCTACGTCACAAGCCAACATTGTGGCCCTGTCCTATTTCATTGCGATGAGTCTTTCGACAGCGGAACGCGGGCTCCCGTTCCTTCTCTTGGATGACCCCGTGCAAGCGATGGACGACGTCAACGTCCTTGGATTTGCTGACCTATGTCGTCACCTTCGAGAACAGCGGCAACTCATCGTGTCAACGCATGAGCGGCGGCTTTCTAGCTTGCTTGAACGAAAACTCGCTCCCCGTGACGACGCGGCTAGGACGAAGGTCATCAGGTTCACTGGCTGGGATCGAAGCGGGCCGACAGTCGACGAGCATTTCGTAGACGGTCAGCTCCTTGAACGCCCCATTCGACTTCTTCGGCGTGCCAGTTAGCGAGACGGATTCACCGTATTTAGGGCCCGCACAGTTCGGCCCTGGCTACCCAGATCCCGGTGAGCACTTCGCGCTAGGGGGCGGCAGTAGCGGACGGGTTAGAGCCCAGACGTTTTTCTGCTCGCTGGCAAATCCGAAGGAGTAGGTCGGCCAGCTGGATTACCTCTGCGGCTTCCACCGCATCATCAAACTGGACGGTGCGATGACTGGCCGGATTCTTATATGCGCCGATAGCGCCTGCAAAAAGGTCAGCGATCGCCTGCTGTTCCCCACCTTCCGCACCCGGGTCGCGAAGTGCTCCATCTTTGGGGCTGAATGCCTTCCGCATTAGCGCGACTCCTACTAATTCGTTTGGCAAATCTGCCACACGTCGCACCTCAACTTCGACGGCCTTCATAGCTGCGAAGGAAGCGGTCTCATAGTCACCAAGTGCGAAGTTCGACCGAGCAGCCGAGAGAGCCGAATGCAAATCGCCTGCGAGTCGGTCATCTGCCCAAACTCTTGAGAGCGCGTTGGGGTCGTCTAGGAGGGCCGAGCCCATGGCGGTTACTCGATACCAACCACCTTGAGAGTTTCGGGATGAATAACCGATCAGCGCATGCGATTCGAGCCATGCCCAAGCATCTGACAATCGGGCCAGCATAATCGCCATGTCAGGCGGTGAGGGTTCATTGAAATCGCCCTGTTGTTTGAACCCTTGGATCAGGTTGTTAAAATGGGACTCGTTATCCAAGGAACCGAGTAACTCCAGGCCAAGGTCCGGCAAGGGTAAATTCCGGACATCGTCGTAGGAAAGCGCCATACGGGGAGCGTAGTTCAAGGGCAAGGGCAAGGACCGGGCTCGGTTGGGCCGACCACACCTCCCTGCTCCCAAATTGGCTCCGGGCCGCCGAGATCAGTCTGCAGGTATTCATGTAGACCCGAAACTTTCAGTACTTCGTCAGGCGAGCGTGTTTATGCCGAATTGAGGCTTCGAAACGGGAGCACCGTTGTTGGCGGTCGGCATTCCGGCCGAATGTCGGAGGTCGCTGTTAGCTTGTTGTCACGGAATCATGCAGAGGAGTCTCCATATGTCCACAGTTCCCATCGCGGTGTCGCGACTTGGAGAGGGCGACTCACGGGAATCACAAAATACTCGAGCTGTTCACTGGCTTCTTGAGCAAGCCGGGGGGCCCATTGCGGTCGTAACTCCTCGGCGCACGTTCGAAGGTGAGAGTCTAAAACGACTGATAGCTCGACCGGGCGTCGCGCACCACGCGTGGCGTGGGTTCGTCGGCGGATCGTTCGATGGTCAACGCGTACTTTATGCGTGGCCGGATCGTCAGCGCCTGAATGACATCTGGAACAGCGAAGCTGATGCAGTCGCGGTCATTGAATGGAATGAAAGTGAAACTGCAGAGTGGATTGAGGATACTGCCCCGGCCCAGCTTTTCCCTGGCCGAACTGTCATGCCACCCAGACCTGAGAAGACGCTTGAGCCGTTGCCGAATGGGGTCGACGCGATACTCGCGCATATCGCGAGCATGGCTGCAGGCTACTCATCTGGTTTGAAATGGAACGAGGAAGACAAACTCAAGGCCGACATGATGAACCGCCCGGGCCGCTGGGTGACGATCACAGTCGAGCAAGTCAGAGCGAAGTGCCGCCAGCTCGGGATGCGCCCGAGTGACGTCGACACCATCACGGATCTCCTTCAGCGCCGAAAGGCAGGCCGCCGCTTCAACGTCCGGTCTTCGTACCGCACCTTTCAATTCAATTGATGTGTCGCGCACCGAACTCGGCCTGAGCGTCGCGCGAGGTTCACAAGTCATAGCCACTGGATAGGATGAGCGCCGGCCCCGTAGCGCCTGGCTCCTCAATCGCGGAATTACTTCTCGCAGATTTGCCGGACGTTTCCGTCAGCGCGCGATTTGCCCTCGTCATTTCGGCGACATACCTCACGAGTGGGTCACTATCGGCCGCGAGAGCATCAAGTACCTCGGCTGGTGCACCCGGGTTGAGCGCCACCAACAGGGCGAAGTCGATGCTTCGACCGGCCAGGTCCACAAGTAGCTCAGTTGGCGTGCAGGCATTCAAAGCGACTACTTGGTGAATTTCGAGATCCTTGTCCGTTGCCAGAGACCACAAAGTTTCTGCAGGAGTGTTCGAGTGCGCGGCGACAGCCCTGCGTACTTTGACGCTGCGCCGCTCCCCACCGAGAAATTTGAGAATGTCGGCTGGGGTGCTCTTGTTGTACGCGACATGGATTCGTGTCTCTGCACGCGGATGCGCAGCCATCTCTTCCAAGTCAGCACGCGTCAGTTGCGGGCCACTTGGTTCATATTGACGCTCCAGCTCAACCTGGTGGACGTCGTCTGCCTTAGCTGAGGGGTTCTCGCGAGCAGCGCGTCGCACGCGCGCGTCATCGTCGGCAAGCAAGACCCGCAGTGCTTCAGATGAGAGATTCGAGTTACAGGCGGCGGCCACTCGCACAACGACATCCTCATCTTGCGCCAGTTCAATCAACGCCGAGATCGGCATTCTTTCGTTCCGAGCTGCCGCAGCTCGTACGACTGGGACAAGATCAATTGCGAGCAGATTCAGAACCGTGACTGCGGAACTACTATTGCCGGCCACCGTGCGTCGGACATCGTCATCCGCGCTTGCAGCCAGTCTCTTCAGAGTTCGCTCGCTTGTGCGCGAGTCACTGCCCACCTCGCATCGCATGTCAGGGTCCCGAACGCGGCTTTTTGAAAGATCGTCAAGCGCGTATTCAATCAACGTCTTCGGCACCTCAATGTCCGGTCGGCGTTGGAGCACGTCGAGCACTGCCAAGAGTTCGTGTTCGGCGCTATTCGTCAGGAGATCCCGCGCGACCGAAGCAGGCAGCTCCCCAGGAGTTGCCCGGTTCCGGAGTACAGCGAGCCGAACTGCTGGACTGCGGTCAGCGGACAAGGCCGTGAGGGTCTTCGCCGAAGCTCGCGGGTTGTCAGCAAGGATCTCGCGCACATCGGCGCTCCGGTCAGACGCGAAGGATGCAAGTACCTCCGGAGGGGTGTGAATTGATGCGGCAAACAGCTCGCGCGCAGCGTGCGATCGGGATGAGAGCATCTTGTTCGCGAGAGCTTCGCGGTCCTCTGGGCGAAGAGAAGGGTTCCCCGCAAGGGAGATCAGCACTTCAGGCCGCTTGTTTTCAACGAGCTCTTGAAGCACCTGGTGTGGCGTCGCACGATGGCCAGCAATCAACTGGAGAACCTGCTGGTCAAGCTCCGCCGGCGTCGGTTCCCAATACGAATTGCCGCTTTCGTCTTGACGGAACTGTACGCGGGCTTCACGTGATCCTGCTAGCTTGCTCAGGAGTTCAGCCAGTGCGTCATCGGTCTGGCCGGCGGACCGCTCTAATGCCGACCAACGAATAACCGCATCCCGGTCGCTGAGGAGCCGAGTCCTGAGCTTTACATCGGAAACCGACAAGCTCTCAGCGACCACCCTCCGTACGCAGGCCGGTCGATCACCGCGGAGAAGGTCGTCCTTCACGGCGTCAGATAGCCCCCCACGCAGCTGCTCTGGAAACTCGAACGGCTGATCGGAGATATACGACCACATTTGGCTGGCTTCCGGAACGCGCAGGCGAGCTGGACGCGTAGCATCTGGACGTAGTGCGGAAGCGAGGAACTCTGTAAGCCAGCCAGTGTCTAGTGCCCAGTCCGATCGGTGCTGATTGATCTCGACACCTTGGCCGGGGGATCTGTGCCCTCTGCCGGATGAAGTTCGTTGATCGAGCGTTGCGACCGCAGCCGACCCGCTTTCGTGAACGCTAGGGCCCAACGCTTTGGCCGATCGCACCTCCGAGCCTCGGTTCGAGGACGCGGCCATGCGAACCACTTTGCTTGAATCGCGTGAGAGCGCATCGAGCACATCTGCAGGCACGCGCGAGTTCATTGCTACGCCTTCGCGCACCCGTGCGTAGCGATCCCTCGCCAACCACCTCACGGTCGCTTCCGGAGTCACGTCATTACGCCCCACCCTGAATCGGATGTCGTTGTCATCGCTGTTCGCCAATGCGTCCAACAACCCTGAACGGGTGTGGCGGTTATCGGCCAGGAGTTGATGTTTGCGCCGCTGAGTGACCGGAATGTGCAAAGCAAGCTGTGTCGGATTCGTGGATTTGATGAAGTGGTCACGCAAGTGAGGAAGGATGTCGTCCGGATTTTCGCCAAGGAGGTTCTCAAGGCTCCACACTGTCGTCAATTGCTGTCGAGGTAGCCACAGCCCAACGTGCCGGATCTTCAGCGCGTCGTCGAGGTCTAGCATCACGTACCCCAACAGCTGCAGTAGGAAGTTCCGAAGCTTTGGAACCGACAGCTGCTCGTATACCTTGCAGTCAATCAGCGTTTCGCCGACAACCCAATCACCGTTGGCACCGTCGACCAGGATTGATCCCGCGAAGTCCGGGTTTGGCTCAAATCGTTGACCACCTGCGATCTGTGACTTCCATGCGTCGATCTGCCCAGTGCCAGATCTCATTAGGGCGCGTACGTCATCCAACATCCTTGGATCGATGTTGGCGACGAAGTCGTGAGCATGCTCGGCTTGATCGCACGAGTCTCCCAGCGAGCCATGAAGGGCTTTCACCTCACCGCGAAAAACCTGCTCACAATACGCAAACAAGACTGCGGCGAGGTCGAGTTCGGCTTCACTCTTGGCATCCAGAAGAAGCTCTTCGGCAACCACGAAACTATCTGAAAGGATGGCGGCACGATGATGGCCGTTGACGATGTGACCGGCCTGATCGATCAGCTTAGCGACACCGGAAAATGAAGCGGACGTCCGTGCCTCGAAACCGTCTAGTGCGATCCGCGCGCGAATATCCAAGGCAGTTCCGATTGTTGCGGCATTCGCATCTCGTGGCGAAGGCACGAGCGTAGGACTCCGCGTCAGGTTAGTTAGCCCTAGGGAAGCTGCCGCGGCGCGGGCGGTACTGGTCGGGCCCTGTAGGGCGGCGACTTGGGGTGAGATACCTGCCAAGAACGCCCGCACAGGTGAACCTGCGTCTTTCAAGTGATCGGACAGACTCATCGCGGGTTCCATTCGTGGGTTCATGCCAGACGCACTGCATGTGAGGTTGTCCTTTGGGTCACGATAGTGCCAGCGTGCCTCAGCGTAACTGGAAGCGATAACCACGTGGAAGTGATGGCTACCTAGCCCCGGGACGAGCGTCAGCGCTCGATGCGCAGCGCGTCGGAGGCGGCAGTCCTGATCGTGGCGGCCAGATCGTCGACGAATGCCCGTGATGCGCTGCGGCCGTCCACGGCCTAGTTGCGGGCCAGTACTCGGTCGCTCACGAAGCGCGGCGTGACCGAAGCTGATCGCGTTCGCTCGGGCAGCCGCTCGGGGCGCGCGGCAGACTCTCGAAATAGGATCGGATACGTACGCACCGAGGAAGCACGACGAACAGGGGAGACATTGACGATCGAGCAGGTGCGCAGCAGCTACGGGGTCACGGGCGGGCGAGTACACCGAGTTCCTTGGCACCGTCGAGGCGATGGCCGCCGAGGACCGGCGCGTGATCGCGGAGTGGGCCGCGACGATCACGGGCCGCGCGCTCGACGCCGGGAGCGGTCCGGGGCACTGGACCGCGTTCCTTCATGACCACGAGGTCGAGGCCGAGGGCATCGACCTCGTGCCGGAGTTCGTCGAGGGCGCGAAGGCCCGCTTCCCGAAGCTGCGCTTTAGCGTCGGCGACCTAAAATCGCTGCCCGTCGAGGGCAGCTCTCTCGGCGGCGTCCTGAGCTGGTACTTCGTGATCCATATCGAGCCGGAGCGCGTGCAGGTCATCCTCCGTGAGTTCGCGCGCTGCCTGCGCCCCGGCGGCACGCTGCTGCTCGGGTTCTTCGAGGGGCCTCGGGTCGAGCCGTTCGACCACGCGGTCGTCACCGCCTGGTTCTGGCCGATCGAGGCCATGGAAGACGAGCTGGTGCGCGCCGGGTTCGAGGTCGTCGAGACCCACGCCCGTACGGACGAGGGCAGCCGCCCGCACGGCGCGATCCTGGCCCGGCGTCAGGGAGTAGCGGCCAGTACTCGGTCGTCGTCGACCGAGATTTGACGTCGGAAGCTGGCGGGGCTGGTGACGAGGACGCTCAGACCGCTGTCCGGAGCGCCGTTGAGGCAGCGCGGCGCGGCCGAAGTTCGTCGCATCCATTGTGAACAGCTTGCCAATTACCGCTCGCCTTCGAAAGGGTCAACGATCGCGTTGACGCCGTGCTCGGGGCAGACGAACCCGATGCGCATGCCCAGTCGATCACCGCCGGCGGCAGGATCTGGATAGCAGTCGCCGCCGCACTCGGAGCAAGTCCGGTAGTCGTCGCTCGTGGGCACGCCGAATCCTAGGCCAACAGGGCCGTCGATCTCTTCGTGCTCCATGGTTAGAGACTAGGCGCAAGAGCCTGCCACCAGAGTGAGAGTGTTGACTTATGAAAATGCTCCAAGCAGGAAACGGTGAGGCGTGGACGCCGCGCGTTCTCTGGCTCGTAGAGATGGCTGCAATGGAGTGACCGCTGGTCGACCCCCTTACGGGACTTGGCCCATGGAAGTCTGAGCGTCATGCCTTTAGACGTTGAGCTTGACCAAATCTTCGCTGCCAGAGACCGGAACAATATGCAGCCAACCATAGCTGCGTTGCTTCCCATCTATGCGTCCAATCCCGAGAATGCACGATCGCTCTACGAAGTTGGCGGGGCATACGACACCGATGGCCAAGAAGACGTAGCCCGGGGATTCTATGAGTGAGCTCTCGCTGCTGGACTTGAAGGCGATCTCCTCCGAGGTTGCTACGTTCAGTACGGTTCAACGCTGAGGAACGCGGGCGAGTATGAGAAGTCCCTTGCGGTCTTCGCAACTGCTCGCGCCACTTTTCCAGACTCACCTGCACTTGGAGCTTTTGAAGCAACCATGCTTGATCTGCTGGTGGACTTCGTTCGCACCCCAGACATCGATAGATACAAGCCAGCAATCAGCGGGAACGCGGCATACATCCGTTCATTGGACAGGAACCGATCAGGCGTCTAATAGAGTCCGGTGGGGGGTTAGCTATTTGAGCCTTCTGCCGCCGCGCTTGCGGTCTCGGTGGTGTATTGAATCGGGATTCTGACTTCGGCCTCGACCTTCGTTCCGTTGATCCCATGCGTGGGCGGGACCGTCGCCCGACGTAATTCTCGAAGGGCAATGGTCGGCCACGATCCGTCGATGAAGCCCAATTCGTCGTAACAGCAAACTTAGGTGGAGACATTCATGACACTGACACTCGACGCGATCCTTCGCAGCGCCGGGATTGATTCCGCGGAGACCCAAGTGATTCGCCACGCCTTCGTCAAAGAGCACGAGGACACCGGCCTTCAAGGCATTCATGCGGCGTCGACGGACGAAGAGATTCTCGTCTACACGAGTCAGCAATCCGCGAAGCCTCGGATCTTCCCTGTTGTTCCGCCACGCACCTGGGTAGTATTCGTGCGTGATGGCGGCGACAGGGCTCGCCTGTGGGCGGTATTGGAAAACCGCGGCGAAATTTCGAACGATGGCGCGCTTCGGAGTTTCGACTTGGTCGTCTCGGAGAAATTGGCTGATCTCCGCAACCGTCTCGTAATCGGGTGGAGGTCGCCACGGGCGTGGCGGCTCAACGGACCCACGGCCGCCGGCTACCCGGTGATGGAGATCGCGGACGCGCAACCGCTGCCCTTCCCCGGCTTCGACCGGCTCGTCCTGGACCATGCGCTGCTTCAGTCGGTGATGCGCGAGCACAGGTACGCCTCGTGGCGCACCGCGCTCGTCGGTGGTGGGCATCTACCTGATCACCGACACCCGCGACGGGCGGCAGTATGTCGGCAAAGCCGACGGGATGGAGAACATTCGGCAGCGTTGGGGCGCGTATGCGGCCAACGGTCACGGTGGCAACGTCGAGCTTCAAGGCCTCGACCCTGCCGGATTCCGCTTCTCGCTGCTGCGAGTCTTCGACCCAGCGACGCCGAGGCCGGAGATCTATGATGCCGAGAGTCACTTCAAGCTCGCCTTGGGTACGCGCAGTCACGGCCTGAATAGAAACTGACTGTCGCCGGGCTTTTGCAGCCGACGGGTGCCGTGGATCAGGAGCACGACCCACGGATTGCGCCGATCGCCCGGTTTTCCGAGAACAGTGGATGCGCTCTCCCGATCTTCCGAGCGCGGCCCACAAAGTTGGAGGATCTCAGATGCGACCAAGGCGTGGAGCTCAGATACTCGCCAACGCTGTGGGTTTCGGCTGTTCCCATCACGCATCGAGGACTGCAAGTTGAACTTCATTAAACGTCAGGTTCATGTCCATTTTCACGGCAAGCTCCTGCCGTGTGCAGAAACTCTCCGGGTTGGTTCTCTCGAGCCTGTCGTCCGAAATTTCGTCTGCAGTAGTCAGCTCCGGCCTGGAAAAGTAGTCAACAAATAGCGCGCTGAGGACACCCACCCACCCCTGTGACTGACTATCTCGGACCACGAAGAGACCACAGAAAGACCGCTGCACTAGCATCGGTGGCATGGTCAACGAGGGATCTGTGAATGTGACGCCGGAGGAATCCAGGGAGCTGCGAACACGAATGCGTGATTTGCAGGCTGCTGTATCGAGGTTCTATGCGGCTACTGGAAGCCGTGCGGACTTTGAGCCCGAGCTTCGCGCTTTCATTACGCACACGCAGTCGATCAACGACTTACTGACGCAAACCATCGCGGACAAGGCATCCTGGAGTGCGGCGCTTGACGCCCAAGGTGCGGACGCGAAAGACCTCATAAACGGGATCAAGTATGTCCGCAACGTAGACCAGCATCTGCTCTACACCGTGGCCCCCGACTCCAAGAACGTGCGCATTGTCGGCGGATCCTTTGGCATGCGCCTATTTCCTTCATGGAAGTCGATTCCAGCTGACGTGCACGCGCAACTACGCACTGGCACCCAGAACTTACAACCCGCTTTCGAGGGGCGTTTGGTAGGGCGTGATATCTCCGGCACGATGATGGATGTGCTCCGCCTGTTCGGGAAGCTGATTCCAAATGCCGTGCACCGGGATAGCAAAGGCGAATGGTCGGGTTTTCCCCTGATGCAACAGCCAGGGATGGGTTATCCACTCCACCCCGAAGAGCCCCTCGATCGCGCTGAATTCCACGAGTGGCTGGCGAAGCGAGTGCCGAATGGAGACATTCGAGTAGCTCTGGGGATGCGTGTCCACGATGGGGTGAAGTACCTCTACGGTAATACCTTCGTGGGGCGCTACTCCTTCTCGCCATTCGTCGAGACTGCTGAACAGGTCAGGGCGGACATCGCTGCTGGCTTTACCTATCTCGCGTGTGAAGATCTTGGGACACTCACATCGGCGAACGGAGAATTCCCCGATGTGTTGCAGGGGAGTGTCTTCGGTTCTACGGTCGATGTTGGGACTCACGGGGCTCCCGTGACAGAGAGCCAGCTCACCGAAGAGTGGGTCACTCCTGGTTCGGAAGTCTTTTGGGACGATGTCAAGCTGGAAGTCCATAAAGACATTCCGGAAGGCTGGTACTTCGAGCATCGGCGCGCACGGCGACTCAACGCCCTTGTTCCGCCTTCGTTCACGCCGAGATAGCCGAGTGAACGTGCAGTGCGAGGAGGGCTTTCCGAAGCAATGGCGCAATGTCGAGCAGCTCGTACCAACTCCGAGCGACAACGTCATTACGCGCCATAGGAAGCGCGTAGGGTGCCAAGGCTGCCGTGTGGAAGGCTGCGCCGTGGTTTCAGCCTGGCAGAATGCTCAGCGGGGGAGTTATCGCACTCGAGCAGCGTGCAGGAGCTCGGCCACCTCCGGGGTCATCGAGTATCGTTCTCCGTCCCAATCCCAGATGTAGTGCCAGGTGCCGCCGCTGGGGGTGCGGTACATCGGCAGACCTGCTCGGCGTATTGCCTTTCCGACCCCGCCGAGAATGCCCGCGATGCCGGACTTCCCCTTCGGATGCCGTGTCAGCCGGGCGAGGTCATCGGGCGTTAGGTAGACCGTCTCTTTGTCTGCTCCCTCGATCAGATGACGAAGCACGCCATAGCCGGGCAGTGAGATCTCGCCCATGAGCTTGGACGCTAGTGCTTTCGCTTCGTCCGTCTTAACCCACGCAGGCGCTTTGCCCGATCGCAAAATTAGGGGTGCTGCGAGGTCGGGGGCTTCGACGATAAACTCAGCGAATCGAACGTAGAACTCCTCCACGCGGTTCTCACGGACATGAACTGTGATGGGTATCATTGCTTCTCCAAGATAGCTTGCAAGGTATGTAGCAAAGTCTGCCTCGTTGGGTTGCGCAAGTCAAGCTATCTTGCAAGGTACCTTGGTGCCAGGGCCGTTGCTTCCCGGCAGAGGCTTGCCTAGTGCCGGTCTTCGACGCGGCGGAGAGCCATTTCAAGCCTGCACTGGATCGAGCCAGGAGATCCTCCGGCTCCAGCCGGTGCTCGCGGTGATACTCAGGGCAGTGCACAGAACACGCGCATGACCGATCTACTAGGCCCGAGGCCTTTCGGGCATGCCAGCAGCGCGCATCGCATTCGTGTTCCCACGCAATACGTGCAGAGAATCGTCGACGCGTTTGGCTCGGTCAGGCAGCCGAGCTAACCGGCTAATCTTCCTCAGCTGACAGGCGGGCCGACGACTGACATTCGACGCTTGAAGCGGTCGCTAGCCGCTTCCTCGACATCAGCCGCGACGATCGGCCAGCGATTCTCCACAACGCGCATCAGCGCTCTAGACGCGCCGCGCCCCGTCGAGCCGGCGATGGACCATGGAGATCATTGTGAGCACCTCAAGTAGCTCGTCTTCTCCGATTGCACGCCCTAGCCGCGGGTCGTGCGCAGTCGGGTTACGGTACAGACTTCCCAGACCCTTCACTAGATTTGCGAGCCCCGCCTGTTCGTCTTTCTCGGTCTGGGTTCGAAGAGAGTTGATCGCGAGCATCGGCACGCCGCTCTTCCCGAGAGCCAAGGTGGCGTCCACGAGGGAAGAACCGTCCCCCGGGGCACCGGTCATGCTTCGGAGACGGCCAAAGATACTCTTGGTCGCCTCAAGGCAGGCGTGGAAGTGGGCCTTCTTCAGGACCTCGACCGAGCAGTAGCGGAGCACCTCGGGATGCGTTTTCCGCCGCTGGAGCTCGTCTCGAATCGAGGTCGCGATGCGAGTCGCTTCGTCCAAGGTCTGCGCTTTGGCACCTCGCGCGACCTGCCCCTTGTCGTTGACCCGCAGGCCGACGAATGCGAGGTGCTCGTTGAGGCGGTCCTGACGCAACGTAAAGAGCTCCGGCTGCGTTCGGTATCTGACCGGCTCCATTGCGGCGACGACGAAGGTGATGATCCGCTTCGAACTCTGGTCTTTGTTCTGGCGTGCGACGAACGCTTCGGCGAGGCGGTCTCGCTTTGTGGCGGTGGGAAGGGGGTCGCTCATTTGCAGGCGGACCAGAAGTTCGCCAATCTCACGACCGGTCAGGCCCTCGTCGGTATTGGCGAGAACATCGGCGACGGCCTTCAACGTCCCGTAGGACCAGGGCGGCTGCGGTTCAGACACGCTCCGCCGCCTCCGCCTGGACGAGCTCGCATTGGTCGATCCACCGTGCCAACGTGCTGAGCACCGCGAGCTGCTCTAATGCCTCCTGCGCTGTCGTCTCACCGATACTGTGTGTGGCCGGGTTTCTGATCGCCATAAAACATCCTTGGCTGAACTGCAACATGCCCGAGCGCATTGCCTTCACAGTGAGGTCCGCGGCGTCCCCCGGCCAACTCAGCCGAGGTTTGTCGACCTCAGGCGCGTTCAGGGAGAAGGCCTGGGCCATCAGAGCGCTGTCGGACACGTCCCTGCGATTCACAAGGTCTTGGACATGCGCGTTGAGGAAGGTCGCGGCGCGCTGTACGGCCGCACCGTGATGCCCGTTGTTCCAGAGTTTCGACGCAGAGGTCCACACCAGCGAATGTAGAGCGTCGGCTGCCATCGTCGGAGCGGAAGTGCCGATGATGTGCTGCGCCGTCTCTGCAGAGGTCGCGAGGTATCCCAGTGCGCGTCGGGCAAGATCGAGGCCGGTCTGGACCTCTACGAAATTGTGTTGCCCGAGCGGGCGGACAAGTAGACCGACATTGTCCAGACCGAGGACTACCTTGATGACGCGGCGGGTCTGTCCCTCCCGCGCGAGCATTTCATCGGTCTTGGGTCCTGAACTGCAGAACTCGTGTTCACGGCCCCGCCGGCCGTCTGACAGTGCGGCGTCTGCGTGCTCCACCCACCAATCGAGCACCTGCTTGGCCCATTCCGGATCAACCTTTTGCGCCATTGCTCGGCCTCTTCCCGTCGGCTCCCAAAGGTACTATGCGTGACGGAACTCGACCACTTTTCGACGGTCACGGACGGGCGTGAGCCCCGTTGCCTCACGCTGGCAGGTCAAACGTCATCGTTGCCGACCGGGATGAAGTCAACGAGTGCGCGCGTCACGACAGCGAGGTCATCGTCATGATCGTGGACGATGAATCGACCCTTCACGCGGAAGTCCGACATGGGGATGATGATCAGGCTGAGCCCGTGCGCGGGCACCAGCTCCCGTCTGCGATCGTCATAGATTCGTCGCTGGATGCCTCGGTGGACACCGGAGACTGTGAGCTTGTCGGGCTTATCGAAATGCGCGACAGCCTCTGTGTGCTGCTTCTCGTGGAACTCCACCACGAGTGCGAGCGACGGCCAGAAAGCATCGACGGGTAGCGGCCTCTTGCGACCTGTTTTCGGGGACTCGTCTCCCAAAAGCCAGTCGAAGGTGTGCTGTCGTCGGCCTACAGCGCCCAGCGCTTCATCACATAAGGACAGTACATACTGCTCATTCTCTAGCGCCATGTACTGAGGCTAGCGGCGAGACCTGGTCAATCCTCCCAAGCGCCTTCCGTTCTGAGGAGGAACGCCTCCCGCGTGCACGACTCGACGCCGAATTCTGCGGCCTTCGCGAGCACTGCCTTGTCGTTCGAGACAATGACCCAAGTTGGTCCCCACAGATGCTCCAATGCATCTTCCATTGCGTGTAGTGCGCAGGCGACGAGCATCGGGTCGGCAGCGCCCTTGTTCGTGTAAAGGTTTACGAGGGACGTGTCGGAGTCCGGGACCGTCGTCATCACTTGGGCGAGAAGCTCAAGCACGCGAGCCGTGGTCGGGTACTCGATCTGCTTGAATGCCGCGACATCGGGATAGATCTCGGCTTCGTGCAACACCTCGGTCGGGACATGGCATCTCGTGAAGAAGAACTCGCTTGCGCGCTGCAGTCGCGACAGGTGCGAGAGGACGTTGTTGTCGAGGAGGTACAGTTCCTCGTTCATCGAAGCGCCGCCTTTAGGTCACCGATCTCAAAAATGCTGATCCGGTTGTGGCACACGACGCGGCGGAACTCGCTCTCCGACAGCCTCTGCTCTTCGACGGCACGGAGCATGCGCGCTGTCAGCGCGCGGCCGCTGTACTTGCGGATCGCATTGACTGGTTTGGGCTGATTTCGCGGACCAGACTTCGGCAGGGCACGGAACTCCTTCTCCAGTTCGTTCAGGTGCCCGAGCGCGGTCTCAACGCTGATCATGCCAAGGCGCATCGCTCTGACCGCCATCGCGCTTGGGGTCACTTTGAAGACATCGGCCGCGGCCTTAACGTCGTCGAGATCGCCAAAGGCCATTCCTTGCATTTCATTGGCCGGCATAAGGATTTCGCCGACGATGTCGTAGCTGACAGGGGCGAAGATCCCACGTGCAACGAGAACCGCCATCAGCACAAGGGTAAAGATCTGCCGACCGGCCGGCTCTTGGAAGTCGCCGTGGTCGCCGCCCGACAGGAATATGTACGGCACTTTCGTATCACGCACGGTCATCCCGCTGAACCGCACCTCGATCAGCTGGGGCATGAATCCCCGCACGCTCCGGGAGACGAGCACTTGGTTAGCTTCGAGTCGGTTAATGATCAGATCGAGAGCGGCCTCCTTCGTGCGGGCTCTGCGGATCGCGTGCCGATCCAGTCCGAGCGCGTCGATGAGCGCGTCGGCGTCTTCGCGCACGGTCGCTCGTGGACGGCGGAGAAGCCCGACGATCCTGTTCTTCACGAGCGTGGGATCATGCTTCCTCGCCAGCGCCTGCTTACGGAGAAGGTCCTTGACGATCAGTTCGACATCTCGAAGCTTGATGGAGGTTCGGGTGTTCACCGTGAAAGTTTCTGGTGCGACTCCCTGCAGGAGTTTGTCGCTCTTCGCACGCACCTGCGCCTTCACGAGCGCAGTGGGTGCGAAGAACAGAGGGTGAGGCACCTCGGCCTTTCGCGCGAGGTCGACGAGGTCGCTGTAGTTGATCTCGTCTCGCTCAAGCGCACGGAGGTAGGGGGCGCGGCTGTTCACGACTGAGTTCTCCAGGAGCTCAATGAAGCTGGCTCGGTCGATCAGGACCCGCTCGCCATTGATCAGCACATCCAACCCAAGACCCCCCGTGTCGCTTCGTTGCAAGCACGCGAACTGTGTACTTCCCCCAGGACACGGTTCGCTCTGTCACCGCAAGATACACCGCCACAGGAGCTGGAGTGTGTCCCTGACCATGTCGAACTGACCTATCCGTGGTCGTATTGCGACGCGCAAGGTCAAGCGATACCGGGATGATGCAGTGAAAAGACCTGATCAACGTACCAAAAAATTCCACCCACCTGACGTAGCATCATTGTCCGGTGCCAACTGCGCCGTGGTCGTCGCCGCCGTCATGCTGCTCGGGGCGGCGCTCCGGCTGTCGCGAAGCCTCCGCGTCACGCTCTCGCTCGCGGCGCTGCTCGGCTTCGTCGTGCTCGTCACGCCGGAACCGAGCGTGCTGCGCGCGGGCCTGATGGCGGTGATCGTCCTCCTCGGCCTGGCCTCCGGCCGCCCGGGCGGGGGAGTGCCGGCGCTTGGTGCCGCCGTGATCGTGCTGCTCAGCCTGGACCCGTGGCTGGCGGCGAGCTACGGCTTCGCCCTCTCGGTGCTGGCGACGGTGGGCCTGCTGCTGCTCACCGCGCCGCTTGCCAGCGTGCTCGGGCGCTGGATGCCGCGTGGCCTCGCCCTCGCTCTGGCGATCCCGCTCGCGGCTCAACTCGCCTGTCAGCCGGTGCTCGTGCTGCTCGCCCCGAGCGTCCCGCTGCTCGGGGTTCCGGCGAATCTGCTCGCCGGTCCCGCAGCGCCGGTCGCGACGCTGCTCGGCCTCCTCGCCTGCCTGCTGCTGCCCTTCCTGCCGTCCCTCGGCTTCGCGATCGCGCAGATCGCCTGGCTGCCG
>CAZZNX010000046.1:0-3234 GCA_964655795.1 uncultured Leifsonia sp.
GTCGAGCCCCGTTGGCGGCCTGGACTTCCAGGCACGCACCGACGGAAAGCCGGGCCCGGCCCTCAAGTGCTGACGCCCCGATCGGGGGCGCACTGATTCCGCCCGCTGGTCGGCTATCCTCTCAGTGAGCCGAACAGCGTTCGGCGTTGAGCGGAGTGGGGGGCCAGCGATGCCGACGGAGAGTCGCGTTGCCGTGATCATCGAGGACGACGCAGACATTCGGCAACTCCTGGCGACGGTGCTGGAGCAGGCCGGTTTCGAGACTGTACTCACCGGCAACGGCGTCGACGGCGTAGCCGCCGTGCGCGAGCACAATCCCGTCGTCACGACGCTCGACGTGAGCATGCCCGGCATCGATGGATTCGAAACGGCGAAGAGAATTCGCGCGTTCAGCTCGACCTACCTGATCATGCTCACCGCCCGCGCCGAAGAGATCGACACCCTGCAGGGGCTCGAGGCCGGCGCCGACGACTACGTGACGAAGCCGTTCCGCCCGCGTGAACTGCGCGCGCGGATCGAG
Source organism: uncultured Leifsonia sp. (assembly GCA_964655795.1). Classification (GTDB taxonomy): domain Bacteria; phylum Actinomycetota; class Actinomycetes; order Actinomycetales; family Microbacteriaceae; genus Microterricola. Next base: position 521 of record CAZZNX010000046.1, read on the forward strand.
GCGATGTTGCGCCGGCCACGGGCAGATGCTGTCGCGACGCCCGTCGCCCCCACCTCGTCGGGCGACCAGGTTGATCCCGGCAGCTCACCCGGATGGCAGCACAATGGTGTCGCCGGCGGAAACGGCAATGGTGTCCCGCTCCTCGCTGAGCCGCACCCGTCATCAGACGCTGACTGGCGTGAACACCGTGGCCTGCGACTGAACTCGGTCGAGCGCCGGGTGCAGCTGGGTGACGACGACGTCGAACTGACACGCACCGAGTTCAACCTGTTGGAGGTCTTGCTCCTCTCCGGTCGACGAGTGCTCAGCAAGACCGAGCTCGCCGAGTTGCTGCGCAACGAGGATGCCGCGTTCTACGTGAGCGATGCAGACAAGCGCGCGATCGAGGTCCACCTCGCAAATCTGCGGCGGAAGCTCGGCGACCACCCGACCAGTCCACGCTGGATCGAGACCGTGCGCGGAGTCGGTTACCGACTCACCGCGATCGACGGCCGCTAGCCGCGCCGGCCGGCGACCCGGCACGCCGCAGAATCAGCGGGGAAATAACCGATGGCGCCCATCCGGTGCTTCTCGGGTGAGCGGAGAACGCTTCAGGTTCGGGATCGAGAAGCGGTTTCCACTGACGAAGCCGTCGGATGCGGCGCCATTCGGTGTTGACACCAGTCTGTCCACCGAAGTGCGCGATCGGCTTGAGAAGCACCCAAGCTCCGCTCAAGATCTGCTCAAGATCTGCTCAAGGGGCCCACGCCGCCGTTATGGGATCGAATAGCCGGGGTCGAGCGCGCCGGAGTCGAACATCGTGCGGTTGCCGCCGGCATCCGACGCCCTCTTGGAGGCCCGCAACGCGGCCGCGCTCAGGCGTTCGTAGTCGAACCCCGTGTAATCGGTGAGCGCGACTCCGATGCTCATGGTCGGGCGAAGCCCCGTGGCCTGATCGAGGGATTCCTCCAGGAGCCCCGACTGCAGCATGGCGGCGACGGCGAGTGCCGCATCGGGAGACTCCATCGGCGTTGCCAACTCCAGCCGACCGGGCCCTGCCACACCGATAGCGGAGTGCGCCGGCGCATATCGGCGCACGACGGCGGTGTACCTGGCCAACACGGCATCAGCCTGGGCACGACCGAACGCCGTGTTGATCTCGTTCAGGTCGTCGAGGTCGAGGTGGAACAGCGCGAGCTGCTCGTCGTGGAATTCGGCGCGGTCGAGCCAGTCGCTGACGATGCGCTCGAAGGAGGATTCGGTGAGAACGTCGTCGGCGGTGTAGCCGGTCGCAGGTCCCACCCGACGGCCGGTCCGTCCGACCAGGTCGGCGTTGGCCCCATGCACGGAGCGGATGACCGACATCGAGCTGGAGAGCACGATGACCATGAGCATCGTGATGAGGGCCGTCGCGGACGAGCCGAAGAACACCGAGAAGGTCGGCGAGTCCGGCCCCTGCAGCAGGAAGAAGTACAGTCGACCGGCGAAGAATGCCGCCTCCACCGTGAAGACGACGACCATCGGGCGGGAACCCAACGCCCGGCCGAGCTCGCCCCGCGTCGATTCGAGAGCGGCGAGCACCGCGAACACGATGATCGCGAGGAAGTACAGCCTGGCTCCTGCCCACGCCCCACCGGTCGGGCCGGGGATGAGGCCGGCAACGAATACGGCGAGGCAGGCGAACGCGAGGACGAGGTAGCGGGTTGGTCGGCCGTTGTGTCGGCGGCAGCCGATCCAGAAGAATCCGGTGCCGGCCACGAAGGCGGCGTTGCCCAGGGCTGAGGCCCACCAGAGTTCAGGGAAGAGCAGCCACACCAGGTAACTCGTCGTGGTGAGGATGCCGCCGAGATAGCCGGCGGCCCAGATGCGGCCGACCTCGCTGTCCTTGTGCGAAATGGTGGTGCCGATGAAGAGCGCAGCCGTCACAACGACGACGAGGGCACTCGCCAGGGAAATGGTCCAACCGTCGATCACGCGACGTCCTTGTCTTTCGGGAGGGTGACGAGCACGGTCGTGCCTTCGCCTTCAACGCTCTGCACCGTCAGGTCGCCGCCGTGCAGGCGCGCGATCTCCCGACTGATTCCGAGTCCGAGCCCGCTGCCATGCACGCTGGAGTTGCGCACGGACTCGGAGCGGAAGAATTTCTCGAACAGTTGCGGCTGTTCGGCGTCGGCGATGCCGATCCCCGTGTCGCGCACGATCAGCCACACCATCTTGTCATCGCTGGCGAGCCCGATCGACACCTCGCCGCCGTCGACGTTGTACTTGATCGCATTCGCGATAAGGTTGTCGACGAGCTGACGCAGCCGAGAACTGTCCGCGCTGAGCAGCACGGGCTCGGCTGCGCCGAAATCGATGTTGATGCCGCGCTCGGCCGCCCCCGGCAGCAACGACTCCACCGACTGCCGGACGACCTCAAGCAGTGCGCACGATTCCAGGTGCAGCACCATCGGCTGCGCTGCGTCTCTGGAGGAGGCCAGGATGTCTGCGACGAGCTCCAGCAGCCGGTTGGCGTTCTTGTACGCGATCTGCAGTTGGGTTTCAGCGGTCGGCGAGAGCCCGCCGCCGTCGATGGCGAGCTCGAGATAGCCGAGGATCGAGGTCAGCGGCGTGCGCAGTTCGTGCGACACAGAGGCGATCAGGTCGTCGCGGGCGAGTACGGCCGTGACCTCGGCCGTGACGTCACGGGAGACGACAACGCTGCCGTCATACTCATCGCGGCTGTTGTGGAGGCG
>CAZZNX010000046.1:3298-24953 GCA_964655795.1 uncultured Leifsonia sp.
CATCGCTCGTTGCAGCGGAGCCTCGCCCTGCGCGATCGGCGTCACCCGATCCGCGCCGACGACGCGCACGCTGGCCGGAACCGGCGCGGCGACATCCGTCAGGCCCATCGCGAATTGCAGGCGCGCCTGCGCCTCGTTGACGATCGTCGTCTGCCCCAGTTTGTCGATGCGGATGACGCCGAAATCGACCGTGTTCAGCACCTCGGCGAGAAGCTCCTCCTGCCTGCTCGCCTGGGCCAGCGCGCCTTCGAGCCGCTGCGCCTGCTTGCGCAGCAACACCCGTTGCGCCCGATCTCGGCGGGTTGTGAGGTAACTCGAGGCCGCGACGAAGATCAGCACCATCGGCAGAAAGAGCAACCCCGGCATCGATGTGATGGAGAGCGGGGCGTCGCGCAGGGCGAGCTCAACGGCAACGAGAGTGACGATGAACAGGATGCTCGCGGTGATTCCGGCGATGCCGACGAGCGTCGAAATCCACAGAATGGGGAACACCCAGAGCAGCCCGAGGCCGAGCTGGGGCTGCGCGATGCGCAACAGCCCGATCGCCATGATGTCGATCAACGGCAGCATCAGCACCCAGCTCGGCGACAATGCCGACCACGGCAGCAGCACGGCGAGGCAGCACGCGATGAACGTGAGCAGGAGTCCGCTGTAGAACGCCAGGGAGCTGCCGTCCCCGGGGCCGAAGACCATCAGCGTCGTGAAGACGGCGAGGACGACGGCCCCGAAGAGCAGCTGGGCCAAGACGATCGAGCGGTCCTGCCTGTCCCGCTCGATCACACTCATCGCGTTCAGCCACGCCGGCTTCGGCCCCTTACGCTCGGGCTGAGCCTCGGTCGTGCGCGATGTCATGGCTCGACCTTAGCGCGCGCTCAGGCGATACCGCCGCCATCAACCACCAGAGCGGAACCGGTGACGTAGGAGGAATCATCGCTGGCGAGCCACACGACGGCCGCGGCGATCTCGCTGGGCTGACCCATGCGACCGAGGGGGCGGTCGGCCGACTCGGCGAGGAAGGCGTTCGCGTCCTGCGAGAGCTGCCTGGCCTCCTCGAGCAGCATGCCGGTGTTGACGTCGCCGGGGTTGACCGAGTTGACGCGGATGCCCTGCGGTCCGTGGTCGATCGCCAGTGCGCGGGTCATGTTGACCACTGCACCCTTCGACGCGCAGTAGGAGATCGCCTGGCCGCCGCCCTTGAGGCCCCAGCCGGAGCCCGTGTTGACGATGGAACCGCCGCCGTTCGCGGCCATGATCGGCACGACGTGCTTGCACATGAGGAAGATCGACTTGACGTTGACGCCGAAGACCCTGTCCCACTCCTCCGCGGTGGTCTCGACGGCGGTCGTGCGGCGGATGATGCCGGCATTGTTGAAGACCACGTTGACGCCGCCGAACTCCGCGACGGTCGTGGCGATGATGCGCTGGATGTCGTCTTCGTTCGAGACGTCGGCCGCGATCGCGACGGCGGTGCCGCCCGCCGCGCGGATCTCCTCGACGACCGCCTCCGCGGCATCCGCGCGCAGGTCGACGACAGCGACCTGCGCGCCCTCTGCCGCGAAGGCCAGTGCGGTCGCGCGGCCGATTCCGCCTGCACCGCCCGTGACGATGGCTTTCTTGTTTTCGAGACGCATGACTGCTCCTTGGGGTGTTGGTTGCGTGGGGTGTGGTTAAGGGGTGTGGCCGAGGGTGGATCCCGCCGGCGAGCGCAGAGTGACGTCCAGTGTGCTCCGTTCGGGCAGTGTGCTCTCCGGCGCGCTCACCGGGTACATGCTGGTGCTGCTGACGCCCGTCGTGATGCGGGCGAAGCCGGCCAGATCCCCGTCGACCGCGGGGTCGCCGGTGTCGACGAGCAGTGGCCGCCCGCCGAGCTCGATCAGCTTCTGCTCAGGGGCGACGACGATGAGCGGCTGCGTCGGATCGAGTTCGCGAACGACCCGGGCCGAGATCTGCTGGTTGCCGCGGCCGAGCAGGAAGCCCTGTCCGCCGATGATCGTGACGACGGCCTGAGCCTGCCGCCCGCTGATCTCGGCGAGGAGCTGCTGCTCGGTGGCATCCGTGAGCACGAGCTCGCCGTCCAGAAGCACGTCGACGCCGAGCGGCGTGGTCGCCAGCCCGAGCTGCCGCCCGAGTTCGGCGACGGTGCTGCCGGGGCCGAGGAGGTAGCGCACGCCTGGCCGCAGCTGGGCGATGACCCCGCGAACGGCGGATGCCGCGGCCGCGGCCTCCGAGCTGGGCGACGGCGTCTTGCGCGCCTGGGTGCGGCCGGCCTGGAACGGTACCTGCAGGTAGCCGAAGAGCCGGGGCTCGACGCGGCCATGGCGCAGCTGCTCCTCGACGACGTCGAGCACCTCGCTCTCCCGCACGGGCAATGCCTCCGCGCCGAGCCAGGCGGCGGCCAGCGCGCCCGCCGCGCTCGGGCTCACGGCGAAGCACGCCGAGTACATCTTGACGCCGGCGGGGACGCCGAGTGCCGCCACTCCCCCGGCATTCCGTTGAGAGCGGTCAAATGGCCGCTTTTCGGCACCGGAAACGGCCATTTGACCGCTCTCAATGGAACCGAGGCCGGCGACGACATCGCGGGCGGTGCCGTCGCCCCCGACGAAGAGGATGAGGTCGGCGCCGGAGGCCGCGATGGCCGCGACGGCGGCCCGGGTGTCGGCCGCCGTGGTGGCTGCGGGAGTGGCGGGCTCGCCCGCCGCGGCGGCTGGGGTGTGGACGATGCGGGGCACGAGTCCTGCGCTCCGCACCGCCTGCTCGCCGAGGGTTCCGGATGCCGTGAGCACCTCGACTCCCGGGTGTGCTGCCGCGACCACGGCCAGTGCGGCAACCGCGCGCTCCCCGGTGCGCGCTGAGGCCCCGCGCTCCAGGGCCAGGCGCTGCACGTCGGCCCCGTCGCTTCCCTTCAGACCAGCGGGTCCGCCGAGTCCGGCGACGGGGTTCACGATCAGACCGAGCCGAACGGCACCGCCGCCGGCCCCCGGCACACCGGAGTGCGCTGGGGGCTGGGCGGCGGTGCGATCAGGGGTCATGGACGGTCTCGTGTCGTGGGGGTGGTGGGGCTCAGACGGCCGCGACGGCATCCGCCGCCACGATCGTCGCGGCGACGTCGGCACGCGGGGTCTCGCCCGCGGCACGTGCTGCCGCACGCCCCTCGGCGAGTGCGGCACCGTGCTTGCGCTGGTAGGCGCGCCACGTGATCGCCCAGCGGGCCGGGTCCTCGAGGTCGTCGTGGTGGGTGTGGTGCACGGTCTGGTTGTGCGGTGCCGTGCGCACCAGCTCGGCATTCTCCCGCGCCTCAGTGGCGATCTGCGCCAACACGGCGGCGTACTCGTCGAGTTCTGCCATCGAGTACGACTCGGTCGGCTCGAGCGTGAACGGCTGCGGCACGACGTAGGGGTGGTGGCTGGTCCAGTAGTGCATGCCGAAGTCGGCGGCCCGGATGCCGATCTCCTCCGAGCTGACGCCGGTCTCCTCGAACAGCTCCTGCCAGGAGTAGCGCACCTGCTCGATGCGGCGGCGGCCGACGGCGTACGGCGCGGAGGTGCCTGGAATCTCCAGCACCTTCTTCAGCAGGTAGTTGTTGTTCAGCACGGCGATCTCGGCGACCGCGCGGAGGCCCTCCGCCCCGAGCGCCATCATCCAGGAGTACGCGCGCACGATCGTCGGGATGACGCCGTAGAACGGCGCCACCTTGCCGATCGACTGCGGCAGATCGGCGTTCAGGGTGAAGCGGACGCCGGCCGAATCAGCCACGCGGTCGACCAGCGGGCCGGGCAGGAACGGCGTCATCGCCTCGGAGACGGCACTCGCGCCGCCGCCCGGACCACCGCAGCCGTGCGGGGTGCCGAAGGTCTTGTGCAGGTTGAAGTGGCAGACGTCGAAGCCGGCGTCGCGGGCACGGGTGATGCCGAGGATGCCGTTGGCGTTGGCCTGGTCGTAGCTGGCGAGTGCCCCGACGGAGTGCGCAAGCTCCACCCAGCGCTTGACCTGCGGGTTGAAGATGCCGGTGTCTTCCGGGTTCGTGATCATGATGGCGGCCGTGCGCGGGCCGACCGCGCCACGGAGCGCCTCGAGGTCGGGGTAGCCGTCGGCATCCGGGTACAGGGTGACGACCTTGTAGCCGGCCGCCTTGGCTGCTGCCGCGTTGGAGGGGTGGCTGAAGATCGTGGTGATGACCTCGTCGCGCTGCTCTCCCTCGCCGTTGGCCTCGTGGTAGGCGCGGATCATGGCGATGTTGGTCCAGATCGCGGTCGAGCCGCCGCTGGTGTGCAGCGAGACGCGGTGCATGCCAGAGATCTCGGCGAGCATCTGCTCCGTGTTCCAGATGATCTCGAGGATGCCCTGCGCGTCGGCCTCGTTCTGCAGCGGGTGCATGGCGGTGAGGTTCGGGGTGTTGATCAGCCGGTCGTTCACCTTGGGCGCGTACTTCATGGTGCAGGTGCCCTGGCCGATGTCGATGTTGAGGTCGGCGCCGAGGTTCTCCTGCGAGAGGCGCAGGTAGTGCTTGAGCACACGCATCTGGCCCATCTCGGGCAGAGCGGCGGGCTTCTCGCGGCGGAGGCCGGCCGGCAGCTCGGCGAGCACGTCGCCGACGGCGGCGCGCACACCGGGCTCGGTCTGCGAGACGAGCACGCCGCGCTCACCCGGGGCGGTCAGCTCGAAGATGAGCGGTTCGTCCCAGCGGGCCTGGTGGAAGCGGCGCAGCGTGGGCTTGGGGGCGATGGGGAGGCTCATGCGCTCTTCTCCTCGGTCGTGTCGGTGGTGGTTTCTGCGAGCGCCCGGACGGCCTCGGCCAAGCGGTCGATGTCGAGCTGCGAAGTGAGCTCGGTGACGCACACGAGCAGCGTGCTGGCACCGGTCACGACGCCGGGCTCGATGCCCTGGGTGCGGAGCACGTCGACGATGCCCTGCGCGCTGAGCCCGGAGCCTGCCACGTCGATCTGGAACTCGCGCAGGTGCAGCGCGGAGTCGGTGAGGCGGATGCCGCCGATGGCGGCCAGCTGCTGCTGGGCGTAGCGGGTGCGGCTGAGCAGGGTCTCGCCGAGCTCGGCCATGCCCTGCGGGCCCATCAGTGCCAGGTGCACGCCGGCGGCGATGCCCCAGAGCGCTGCGGCGGTGCCGACCCACTCCTTGCCGTCTTCGCGCAGGGCGAAAGAGGTGCGATCCCATGCGACGTCGCCGAAGCCGTACTCGCCGGGAACCGTCGTCGACTCGAGGCCGAACAGGCGCGACGGCATCTCCATGATGAAACTGGGGTCGTCGTGCACGGCGATGAATCCGGCGTGCGCGCCGCCGTACCACTGGTGCAGGCCGAGCGACTGGATGTCGCCGCAGACGATGTCGGCTCCCTGGTCGGCCGGCGGGGTGAGCACGCCGTAGCCGACCGGGTCGGTTCCGACGACGAGCACGGCGCCGGCCGCGTGGGCGATGTCGGCGAGGGCACGGATGCCGGACTCGACCGCTCCGTGGTAGCTGGGCGTCTCGACCCAGATCGCGGCGGTGTCGGCATCGACGAGCGCGGCGACGGCCGCGGCATCCGCCAGCCCGTCGACGGTGGGAACGTGGTGCAGCTCGAGGTTCGAGCTGATGAAGTCGCGCACGCGGCTGAGTTTGTCCGGCAGCACATCGCTCGCGACGATGATGCCGCGGCGGCCGGAGCGGCGGCCGGCCATGCTGAGCGCCGTGGCCGTGGCTTGGAAGCCGTCGTAGGTCGGAACGTTGACGACGTCCATGTTCAGCAGCTCGGCCATGAGCGACTGGTACTGGAACAGAGCCTGGAACCGGCCGTGGTCCTCGTAGGGCTCTCCGGCGTATGCGGTGAGGAACTCGCTGCGGTTGATGACCTCGTCGACGACGGCGGGAACGTAGTGGTTGTACGTGCCGGCACCGAGGAAGCTGAGGCGCTGCGTGGTCGGGGTGTTGCGCCCGAGCAGGCCCTCGACGTGACGGGTGAGGTCGGCCTCTGCGGTGAACGGCGCGGGCAGGTCGAGCGCACGGCCGAGGCGGATCTCGGCCGGGACGTCGACGTAGAACTCCTCGATCGACTCGGCGCCGACGGCGGCGAGCATGGCAGCCTTGCTGGCCGGTGCCGTGTTCGGGATGTACGGGTGGACGAATGGTGTTGTCATGGTGGTCCTCAGTGGATTGCGCCGGCCGGTGCCGCGAGCGTGATGAATGGGGCCTCGTCGAGGCTCGGGTGTGCGATCACCGCGGCGCCGAAGCGGGGCAGCGTCAGCGTGGCGCCGACCGCCTCGCCGGTGAGCAGATCGCGGCAGGAGGTGGCGAGGTCGCCGTGCATGTCGGCGGGCAGCTCGACGGTGATGGTCTCGCGCCCGTGGTTGAGCACGAAGGTGAAGTCGGTCTCGCCGTTGCTGCGCGTGACGACCTCGAGATCGTTGTGCAGGCCGTTCTCGGCGGAGCGGCTCGGCTGCCCGATCTCGCTGAGCGCATCGCGCAGCACCGCTTCGAGTGCAGCGGACTCGACGACGGCGCTGACGTACCAGGCGGCGCCGGTGCCGTGTGCCCTGCGGGTGATCGCGGGGCGGCCGTCCAGCTCGCCGTCGGCGTAGCGTGCGAGCACCTCTGTACCGGATGCCGCGTCGATCCACTCGCTGAAGACGTGGGTCTGGTAGCCCACGCCGTGGTCGCCGGCGCCGAGCGTGATGGTGCCGTGCTCGCCATCCGGGATCGGCCAGTGCTCGTCGACCTCGACGCCGAGCAGCTCGCGCAGTGGTCCGGGGGCTCCGCCGGCGTGCACCTTCTCGGTGGGGTCGACGACGCCGCTGAACGGGCCGACGAGCAGGCGTCCGCCGCGCTCGACGAAGCCGGCGAGCGCATCGGCCTGCGCCTGATCGACCATGTAGAGATTGGGGACGACGACGAGCTCGTAGCCGTCGAACGGGCCGGTGGCCTTGACGACGTCGACGGTGTGGCCGAGGGCGAAGAGGGCGGCGTTCCAGGCGCGGGCCTGCTCGGCCCACTTCAGGCGCTGCGACGGCAGCGAGTCGGGCGCGGAACTGCCCCACCAGGAATCCCAGTCGACGACGAGGGCGACCGAGGCGCGCACGCGGGTGCCCCGCACCGGCTCGAGCTTCTTCAGCTCTGCTCCGAACGCCTTCGTCTCCTGGAAGCTGCGCGAGGCCTCTCCACGGTGGCCGAGCATCGCCGAGTGGAACTTCTCCGTGCCGAACTTGGCCTGCCGCCACTGGAAGAACATCGCGCCGTCCGAACCGTGGGCGATGGCGTGCAGGCTCATGATGCGCATCTGACCCGGCGCCTTGGGCACGTTGATGTCACGCCAGCTCACCGCGCTCGGCGCCTGCTCGAGCAGCAGCCAGGGCTGACCGCCCTTGAGGCCGCGCATGAGGCTGTAGTTGAGGGCGGCGCCGACGTGGGAGGTGTCGTCGGCGGGGTCGGGGTATGCGTCATCCGTCACCAGGTCCTCGACGGCGGCAAAGTCCCAGTAGTTCAGGTCGCGCAGCAGGCTCATGAAGTTGGTGGTGACGGCGATGTCGGGGGTGACCTCGCGGAGCACGTCGATCTCGAGCTGGAAGAGTTCGAGCAGCGCGTCGCTCGAGAAGCGCTCGAAGTCGAGCTGCTGGGTGGGGTTGATCGGGCCGGATGCCGTGCGCGGCGGCTCGATGTGGCTCCACTCGGTGTAGTGCTGGCCCCAGACAGTGGTTCCCCACGCCTCGTTCAGCGCCTCGATGGTGCCGTAGCGGGCCTCGAGCCACTGCCGGAAGTGCGCGGCGGATGCCGGGCACCAGCAGCGTGAGATGTGGTCGCCGTACTCGTTGGAAATGTGCCAGAGGGCGAGGCCGGGGTGGCTGCCGTAGCGCTCGGCCATGACCCGGGTCATGCGGGCGACGTTGCTCTTCCACACCGGGGAGCTCGGGCAGTAGGCCTGGCGGGAGCCGAACTCGAGCTGCTGGCCGTCGACGTTGTGCGGCAGCATCTCGGGGTGGGCGCGAACGAGCCAGGCCGGGGGCGTCGCGGTGGCGGTGGCGAGGTCGATGGCGATGCCGGCATCCCAGAGGATGTCGATGACGCGGTCGAGCCACCCGAAGTCGAACTCGCCCGGAGTGCGCTCCAACTGCGGCCACGAGAACACGGGGAGGCTGACGATGTTGACGCCGGCCTCCTTCATGAGCCGCGCGTCCTCGATCCACGTCTCCTCCGACCACTGGTCGGGGTTGTAATCGCCTCCATAGGCGAGTGCGCTGAGCCTGATGGCACGGGGGCTGCTGACGGCGGGCTGCGAGTTCGTCACACCTTCTCCTCTCTGAACCGGTGGGTCGAGCCTGCCGCGCTGATTCTGGCCGGATTCCGGGCAGATGCTTTACAGCGAGAAATGCAGACTGTATTCTGTATACAGACACAGTATGCCGGATGCCGCGCATGGTCAAGCCCTAAGCTGACAGCGAAGCCATCCCGGCTGAGAGAGGCTTGATATGGCTATCGAACGTCGTACATTGCGGGCGCAGGTGCGCGAAGAACTGCTTGAGCGCATGCGCAACGGCACGGTTCAACCGGGTGAAGGCATCAATGAGGTGCAGCTCGCCAGCGAGCTCGGTGTCAGCCGAACGCCGCTGCGAGAAGCGCTGATCGCGCTCGAGAGCGAAGGTCAGATCGAGAGCGAGAACGGCAAGGGATTCCGCTTCGTGCCGCTGAGCGCACGGGAGTTCGAGGACCTTGCGCCGATCATGGCCTCGCTCGAGTCTCTCGCCCTGCAGCTGACCGACCCCGACGAGCTCCGCACAATCGGTGCGCGCCTCGCACAGCTCTCGGCCGAGTTCGACCAGGAGATCGTCGAGCACGCCCTCGTCGTGAGCAAGGACGACGAGTGGCACGACATCATGCTCAGCGGCTGCTCGAACCAGCGCCTGATCGACCTCGCCAATTCCGTGCGGCAGGCCTTCCACCGCTACGAGTCGCTCTTGATCCCCGACGAGGTGATGATCGAGCGCGTGGCAGCGGAGCACGCCGCCATCGCCGAGCACATGGTGAACGGCGACGTCGCCGCGGCATCCGCAGCGCTCACCGCGAACTGGATGAACGGCATGCAGCGCATCCTGAAGAACTCCAGCAGCCCGTACTTCACGGCCTAGCCTGCGACCCCGCTGGTTGAGCCTGAAACCTCGCTGGTTGAGCTCAGTCCCGCTGGTTGAGCTTGTCGAAACCCCGCCGGTTGAGTCAGGTCCCGCTGGTTGAGCCTGTCGAAACCCTCTAATTGGCACCGCGCCGTGTGTCGGATTGCCCGTCGGTGTGGCTGAGCATCGGCAGCCCCGTGAAGTTGCCACGGATCAACGCCTCGCGCTTTGCGCGACTCCATCCCTGGATCTGCTTCTCGCGCGCGTACGCCTCGTCGACCCGGTCATACTCTTCAGCGAAGACGAGCTCCACCGGTAGCCGGGTGCCCGTGTAGACGCTTCCGCGCCCACTTGCGTGTTGTTCCAGTCGGACGTCGAGATTCCGGGTGCTCCCGACGTAGTAGCTGCCGTCACCGCAGCGAAGAATGTAGACGTGGGGCATAGTTGGCCTCCCGATTCGCGATGCCTCGATCATCGTGGACAAGGACGTTGGATCGGTCGCTATCCACATTCCAACCTCGCCAGCGGACCGGAACACTGGGCTGTGCACAACAGACCGCGACCGACGAGCGCCGCCCCGGTTTCGACAGGCTCAACAGGCGACGTCCGCTGATTGAGCCTGGACTCCCCTGAGCCTGTCGAAGGGTCGAAATCAGGTTTCGACAAGCTCAACCAACGGGACTGGCTCACCCGGACAGGGTTTCGACAAGCTCAATCAGCGGGACCTCGGTTCAACCAGCGGGGTTTCGACAAGCTCAACCAACGGGGGCTGGGGCTCGGCAGCGAGGGTTTCGACAAGCTCAACCAGCGGGAGTACAAGCTCAACCAACTGGGGTTCGGCTAGCCCTTGACGGCGCCGCCGAGCAGCCCGGAGACGAACTGCTTCTGGAACACCAGGAACAGGATCATCAGCGGCAGCGTGGCCAGCAGCGAACCCAGCATCAGCCCCGAGTAGTCGACACGCGAAAGCCCGATCATGGTGTTCAGCGCGACGGGCACCGTGTACTTGTCCTGCGTGTTCAACATGAGCAGCGGCCAGATGAACGCGTTCCACTGGCTGATGAAGGTGTAGATGATCAGCGCCGCGATCTGCGGCCTGGCCACCGGCAGCACGATGCGGTAGAAGGTGCGGAGCTCGTTCGCCCCGTCGATCCGCGCCGCCTCGATCAGGGTGTCAGGGAAGTCGAGGAAGGACTGCCGCATCAGGAAGATGCCGAAGGCGTTCGCCAGGAACGGCAGGATGACGGCTTGGAAGCTGTCGATCCACCCGGCACTCGCCATCATCTGGAACAGCGGCACCAGCAGCACCTGCATCGGGATCATCATGGTCACGAGCACGACCGCGAGCAGCACACCGCGCCCGCGGAAGCGGAACTTCGCCAGCCCGTAGCCGGCCATGATGCTGATGATCGCGCTGAACACCGTGTAGATCACGGCGATCACGAAGCTGTTCAGCATCACCTGGCTGAAGTTGATCGACTCCTGCAGGCGCACCAAGTTGTTCCACAGCTCCCCGCCGGGCAAGACAGGCAGCGGTGTCACGAACAGGTCCTTCGTGGCGTGGGTCGACGAGATCACCATCCACAGGAACGGCAGGATGCTGAGCACGCTCGCCACGATGAGCACGAGGTAGACGGGGCTGTGCAGGATGCCGGCGCGCACCCGCAGTGTGAGGCTCTGACGCCTCTGGAGCAACTCGCTCATGACTTCTCTCTCACGGCTTTTCCCGCATCAGGCGGAACTGGATGATGGACACGATCGCCGTGAGGATCACGAGCAGCCAGGCGATCGCGGAGGCGTAGCCGAAGTCGAAATGCTGGAACCCGACCTTGTAGAGGTAGAGCACGGGCGTGAGGGTGGCGTCGCTCGGCCCTCCCCCGGTGAGGATGTAGTTCTCGTCGAAGAGCTGCAGCGCACCGATCGTCGAGGTGATCGTGGTGAAGATCAGCACGGGGCGCAGCTGCGGGATGACGACCTTGGTGAAGATCTGCCAGCGGCCTGCGCCGTCGATGCGGGCGGCCTCGTACAGCTCGGCGGGGATGGCCTGCAGCCCGGCCAGGATGATGACCATGTTGTAGCCGGTCCAGCGCCAGGTGATCGCACCGATCAGTGCGACACGCGCCCACACCTCGTTGTTCAGCCAGTCGACCGGCGGGATGCCGACCAGGCCGATCATCTGGTTGATCGCTCCGCCGTCGGTGGCGAGCATCACCCGGAAGACCACCGCATAGGCGACGAGGGTCGTGACGGCAGGCAGGAAGGTGAGCAGCCGGAATCCGGAGCTGAAGCGGAGCCAGGCCTGGTTGAGCAGGTAGGCGAGGCCGAGGGCGAGACCGATCATCAGCGGCACCTGGATGATCAGGATGAGCCCGGCGTTGCCGAGGCTCTTGGCGATGAGCGGGTCTTTGAACAGGCGTGCGTACTGCTCGAGCCCGACGAACGTCGAGACGCCGCCCGAGGTGGCGAAGAAGCTCTGCCAGAGCGAGGAGAGCAGCGGGAAGGTGAAGAAGATCGCGAGCAGGGCCGCGGCGGGGAGCGCGAAGAATGCCCCCGGCCGCTGGAGCTTGCGCCCCAGCGACCGGGAGGGTTGCGCTCCGGTGCGGCCGCGTTTCACCGCGGCTTCCGGAGTCTGCGTCAACATCTATTCGGCGATCGAACGGCCGGTCGCGGTGGCGATCTGCTCGGCGGCGTCGTCCAGCACGGTGGCCGGGTCTGCGCCGTTCAGCACGGCGGCGACGACGGCGTTCGCGACGATGTCGCTGGCCTCGGCGTTGTCGGTCGTGAAGGTGATCGGCGGGATGTTCGCCGTCTGCTCCGCGAAGAGCTCGTAGACCTTCTGGCCGCCGAAGTACTCCTGCGGCTCGGAGAAGAACTCGGTCTCGAGGGCGGGCAGGTAGGAGGGGAACAGCCCCTCGTTGACCATCATCGACGCCTGGTTGTCTGTGTCGGCAAGGGTGTAGTCGAGGAAGGCGGCTGCGAGGTTGGGGTTCTTCGCCTGCGTGGGGATCGCGAGACCGGAACCTCCGCTGTTAGACGTGCGCACACCGCCGTCGGCGAATGCGGGCAGTTCGGTGACTCCGTAGCTGCCACTCAGTTCCGGCGCGTCACCGAGGAGGGTGCCGATCCACCAGACCGCCTCCGGTGTGACGGCGGAGTCGCCGTCCTTCGCCGAGGTGACCCGGCCGTCCCAGCCGGTGACGTTCTTGAGCAGCCCCTTCTCGTTGATCGTCTGCAGCAGCGTGAGTGCCTCGACGGCTTCGGGTGAGTTGACGGTGATCTCCCCGGCGTCGTTGAACAGTCCCTGGCCCTGCTGCTGGAGCAGCATCTGGAAGCCGCCGCCGGTGGCGACGTCGAGCGACATCAG
Organism: uncultured Leifsonia sp.; assembly: GCA_964655795.1. Classification (GTDB taxonomy): domain Bacteria; phylum Actinomycetota; class Actinomycetes; order Actinomycetales; family Microbacteriaceae; genus Microterricola. The sequence goes on from CAZZNX010000046.1 coordinate 15,752, forward strand.
CGTGTGGCCGCTCTGCTCCTTGATCGTCTCGCCCGCGGCGACGAGCTCGTCCCAGGTCGCGATGTCGGCCGGGTCGATGCCGGCGTCCTCGAAGTAGTCGCTGCGGTAGAACAGGCCGACGGTGCCGGAATCCCACGGGGCAACCTTGAGCGCGCCGTCCTTGTCGGACTGTGCCGCCCACTTGAACGGGTCGAACTCGGCCTCCTTGTCGCCGAGCACCGGCGTCAGATCGGCGAGACCGGTGGGGAACTCGTTGATGTAGCCGGGTGCTCGGTCGGTCTCGATCGTGACGAGGTCTGGCAGGCCGCTGCCGGCCTGGAATCCAACAGAGAGCTTGTCGTAGGCGTTGTCGTAGCCGACGTCGACAACGTTGATGGTCGTACCGGGGTTCGCCTCCTCGAACTCGGCACCGAGCCTGGTAAGCGCGGTTGCCGCGACATCCCACGACCACACGGTGATCTCGCCGGTGGGCTTCGCGGACGGGTCGAGGGTGACCGGTGCAGCCGCACCGCCGCCCATCGTGCAGCCGGAGAGCAGTGCGAGCGCGACAGCGGGCACAAGCAGGGTACGCAGTTTCATGGTGACTTCCTTGTCAGATGGAGCGGTATTTTGAATACAGTACACCGCATTCAGAGCGGAGGGCAAGGCTCCGGATGGCGCAAAAAACGCAGGAGGAGAGCTCCGTCAGGCTGCAGGCAGCCATGGCGGAGCTCTCCTCCTGCGTATGTGTCGGCTAGGCGCTCAGCTGCACCGCGAGCTCGATGAACAATGCGGCCGACCAGCCGAAGGCGGTCGTCGCGGTCTCCGCCTTCTCGCCGGTGTACGGGTTGAAATACTCGTGCGGGCCGCCGCCGTGAGTCACCAGGGCCACGGTGCGCTCGGCGAGCTCGCGTGCCCGCTCAGGCTGGCCGGAGGCGAGCAGACCCTCGACGAGCAGCGTGTTGATGTTGATCCACACCGGCCCACGCCACATGCGCTCAGGCGAGAAGTCCGGGTCGTTGACGGCAACCGTCGGAACGCCCCACGGGGTGCCGAACTGTTGCTCGTCATCGAAGGCGGCCAGCATGCGCTCGAGCACAGGGGCGGGCATCGCCCCGGTGAGCAGCGGCAACAGGCTGACGACGGCATAGCTGCCGACGGGCTCTCCGGCGGCGCGCGCCCGGAAGAAACCGGCATCCTCGTCCCACAGCTCGAGCAGCTTGGCCAGCGTCGCAGCCGACCGCGCACGGTGCGCCTCGGCGACGCCGGGGTCTGCGAGCCCGAAGTGCTCGGCCAGGCGTGCCAGCTCGGCATCCTGCAGCACGAGGTAGGCGCCGAGGTCGGGCGCCGTCGTCGGCAGCGGGCCGTCGAAGATCGGGCTGTCGTCGAGACCGGATGAGTAGGGGTGCCCGTACTCCGGCATCCCGTCACCGTCGAGATCGGACACGGCGAACCACCAGTCCTGCGAGCGGGCGATCGTCGGCAGAAGTGCCTTCGCCCACTCGTCGTCGCCCGGTGTCGCATTCATCACCTTGCGCAGCGCCCAGGCCGCCAGCGGCGGCTTGGTCAGCGGCACCGGCGAGCCGGGGTCGGCGATGCTCGACCCGGCACGGCGCAGCGTCTCGCGGTCGGCGGGCGGCAGGTCGTCGCTCGTGGCGAGGATCCCCTCCTCGTGCACGACGTCGGGCAACTGCCCGTCGGCGCTCGGGAAGCGAAAGGCCAGCTGCAGCTGCTCGCGGGCGAGGTCCGGGTCGCCATGGCTGAGGCCGACGGCGATGAAGTAGGCGTCCCACTGCCAGAGGCCGACGTAGCCGATCTTCGACGGCACGACGGCGCGGGCGTTGCCGAGCGCGGGCAGTTCGACGATGTTGGCGCCGAGCACCCACCAGCAGAACGCGGTCATCTCCTGCAGGTCCGGCCGCACGCGCGGGGTCTTGGCGAACCAGTCCAGCCAGAGCCGCTCACTCGCCGCAACGTGCTCGTGGTGTTGCGCCGCATCGGCGGTGGCGATCACGGCGCTGCGATCTGGCGCGATCTCGAGGCAGACGGATGCCGCGGCGCCGGCCAGCGCGATGCGCTGCACAGGCGCGGACATGTCGCCGCGCGGGCCGTGCAGCTCGACGAAAACGGGGCCATCGCCGACTGCGCCTTCGTCTCGGAGGCCGATGCTCACCGCAGCGGGCCCGGCGAAGCTGAGGGTCACGGCTCCCCCGCCGAATTCGATCAGCTGCGGCTCGATGCCGGTGACGGGCATCGGGGCGCCGGAGGCATCCAGCACCCGGATCTCACGGAAGACCTCGCAGTCGTCGAGGCGGCGCTCGTACTCGGCCGTGCACACGCGCACGCCCTCGATCGGGGCGGCCGGATCGACCGGCACCTCGCGCCGGCCGCCCGCACCTGCCGCGAAGACCAGCAGGCGCGAGCGCGGCAGTGTGAACGGTGCGCGCACGAGGTCGAGGTGGGCGCCGGCCGCGCGGGCCAGCGCTGCGGCATCCGCGGTCACATGCTCACCCATGCCTAGCGCCCGCCGAGGCCGGACGCGGCCATGCTGTTGAGGATGCGGCGCTGGCCGATGACGAACGCGACCAGCATCGGGATCGTCGCGATCGCCGATGCCGCCATCACCAGTCCGTAGTTGATCGAGCCGAACTGACCGCGGAAGCTCGCCAACAGCAGCGGCACGGTGAACAGGTCAGGCGTGTTCAACAGCACCAGTGGGAACAGGAACGCATTCCACACATCCAGCGCGACGATGATGCTGAGCGCGCCGAGGCCGGGCTTGAGGTTGGGCAGGATGACGCTCCAGAAGATGCGCCAGCGGCCGGCGCCGTCGACGATCGCCGCCTCCTCGAGTTCCTTCGGCAGCGACAGCACGAACTGGCGCATGAGGAACACGGCGAAGGGGTTGACCATCATGGCCGGCACGATCAGCGAGAGGTGCGAGTCCACCCAGCCGAGCTGGCTCATCAGCAGGTAGAACGGGATGAGCGTGACCTGCTTGGGGATCATCTGCGTCGCCAGGAAGATCAGGAAGATGATCTTGCTGCCGGCGAAGCGGATGCGGGCGAAGGCGTAACCGGCCATCGACGCCGTCACCAGGGTGCCGATGACGGCGAGCACGGCGATGTAGATGCTGTTGAAGTACGCCTGCCCGAACGGCACGGCGTTCCACGCGTCGATGAAGTTATCGAAGGTCCACGGGTTCGGCCAGAAGCTGAGCGGGTCCTGCAGCAGCTGCGGCAGTGTCTTCAGCGAGGTCAGCAGCATCCAGAGGAACGGGAACACCATGGCGGCCCCGGCGAGGATCAGCACGAGGTGGATCAGCAGGGAGCGACCCGTCTTGGCTGTGCGCGCGCCGGCCGGGCGCTTGCCAGCGCCCTTCGGCATGGTCATGGCGCGGGTGTCGAGATCTGTGGTGCTCATACTGGGTCATCCTCGTAGTGAACGAACTTCTTCTGGGCGCCGAACTGGATCACCGTGATCACGAGGGTGAGCACGAGCAGGATGACGGCGGCCGCACTGGACGGGCCGAACTCGAAACGACCGAAGCCGAGATCGTAGATGTGGTACACGATCGTGCGGGTGGCGTTGTCCGGGCCGGCATCCTGGGTCAGGATGAAGACCGTGTCGAAGGTCTGCAGCGATGAGATGAACGCGACGATCGACGAGAAGAAGATGATCGGGCTCAGCAGCGGCAGACGGATCTGCATGAACAGGCGGAAGGCTCCTGCACCGTCGATGCGGGCGGCCTCGATGACCGAGGGCGAGATGTTCTGCAGCCCGGCCATGAAGATGATGACGTTGAGCCCCATCGACGACCAGATCGAGACGATGCACACGGCGATCAGGGCGAGTTTGGGATCCCCCAGCCAGTCGGGCGGGGTGATGCCGAAGATCTTGGAGATGGCGTTGCTCAGCACGCCGTCGGAGCGGAACATCTGCTGCCAGATCATGGCGACGGCGACCGTGCTGGTGACGACCGGCGCGAAGAAGAGGATCAGGTAGAGCGTGCGCGTCTTGAGCTTCTCGAGCGCGACCGCGATGACGACCGCAAAGCCGAGGCCGAGCGGCACCGTGATCACGGCGATCAGCAGCGTGTTGACGATCGATCGGAGCAGCAGCTCGTCCTGGAGCTGCGCGGTGAAGTTCTCGAAGCCGACCCAGGTGAGTTCGGTCAGGCCGTCCCACGAGGTGAAGGCCAGCACCAGGCTGGCGACGAACGGCAGCAGCACGAAGACGGCCATGCCGATGACCTGCGGGGCCACGAAGACGTAGCCCCACGAGCGATCGCGGCGCCGCCAAGCGGCCTCCTTGCGGAGGCCGCCGGGCAGGAGGGTGGCGGCGGAACGCCCCACTGTGGCGGATCCTTCCGCCGTCACCCGCTCGCTCACTTGCCTGTCTTCGTTTCGACGAGTGCTGCGACCTCGTCCAGCGTCTCCTGCGCGGTGCTCTTGCCCTCGTAGAGAGCGAGGAAGAGCTCGCTGATGTCGGTCGACAGCGCGGGGACGGCGGCCTCGGCCGCGTAGTTGGCGAAGCCGATGTCACGCATGTCGAGGAAGGTCTGGGCGTGCGCGGGGTAGTTGTCCTCGAGCACGACCTCGTCGGCACCCTTGATCGACGGCACGGCGTTGCCGCCGCCGGTCAGGCGGAAGGTCTGGCCCTCTGCGCTCAGGAACTCGGTCCAGAAGGTGAACGAGGCGTCCTTGGCCTTGGTCTTGCCGTTGATGGCGAGGTAGGAGGCGGCGACGCCGGTCGGTGCCTCCGCGCCATCCGGCGTCGGCCAGGCGACGATGTCGTAGTCGGCCTCGACGCCGGCGCTCTTCAGCGTGCCGATCGTGTAGCGGCCCTGGGCGAAGAATCCGGCCTTGTGGGTGACGAAGACGCTGTCGGCTCCTGCACCCTCCGGAAGGGTGTCCGCCACGACGAAGGTGCCGTCCTGGAAGTTCTGGCCGAGCTCGTCGACGGCGTCGACGGTGGTCTCGTCGGTGTTGCCGACGAACGCGCCGGACTCGTCGTAGGCGGTGCCGCCCTGCGAGGAGATCCAGCTGTAGTGCGTTGCCCAGTAGTTCCAGAACATGGAACCGGTCAGGCCGGCAGCCTTGAGCTTGTCGTTCATCTCGAGGAACTTGGCGGTGGTCCACTTGCCCTCGGCGGCGAGGGTGGCCGGGTCCTCGGTGATGCCGGCCGCGGCGAGGGCGACCTTGTCGTACCAGAAGGCATCGGGGTTGGAGTCGTTCGGTGCGGCGTAGATCTCACCGTCGAGCTCGGCAGCGCCGAAGAGGCCCGGGAAGAAGTCGTCGGGGGCGGTTTCGCTCTCGGCCGAGTCCATCAGCTTGCTCAGCGGCATCAGGCGCTTGGAGGAGACGAACTGGCCGAGCTTGTCGTCGCCGATGTAGAACACATCGGGAGCGGTGTTGCTCGAGAGCTGCGCGAGCATCTTGGAGTGGTAGTCGCTGTACGAGGCGACCGGCTGCAGCTTGACCGTGATGTCCGGGTGGCGCTTCATGAAGTCTTCGTTGAACTCCTCGTAGCGAGTGAGTTCTTCCGGGGTGCCCCAGGTGGACCAGACCACGGTGTTCGGGTCGGAGTTTGCTCCGCCGCCGCCTCCGCTACATGCTGCCAGTGAGAGGGCGAGTGCGCCGGCCGCAAGTACTGCGACGGCTCTTCTCGACGTTGAGTTGACGCGGAACATCCGCTGCCCCTTTCGTAGGTGAACATTCTTTGTTCAGATGTATTCTGTATACAGAATGCTCAGGAGTCAAGCCGGGATGGATTCTTCGTTGCCTGATTGTGACGAATTCTCGGCTCACTTCCTTGCGCTGGCAAGCGATCGGGCGGCACAAGAAAGAACGCCTCCCCGAAGGGAGGCGTTCTGAGCTGTTGCGAATTCGGTGCAGATGCCGCCGCTACAGCGTCGCGGCGACGAGCTCGGCGATCTGCACGGCGTTCAGGGCCGCGCCCTTGCGCAGGTTGTCGTTCGAGATGAAGAAGGCGAGTCCGCGGCCGTCGGGAGCTCCCTCGTCCTGGCGGATGCGGCCGACGTAGCTGGGGTCGGTTCCGGCCGCCTCCAGCGGCGTCGGGACGTCGCTGAGCACAACGCCGGGCGCCGTCGCCAGCAGCTCGGTGGCGCGCTCGACAGAGATCGGGTTGGCGAACTCGGCGTTGATGGCGAGTGAGTGCCCGGTGAAGACGGGCACGCGCACGCAGGTGCCGCTGACGAGCAGGCCGGGCAGGTCGAGGATCTTGCGGCTCTCGTTGCGCAGCTTCTTCTCTTCGTCGGTCTCGAAGGAGCCGTCGTCGACGATGGAGCCGGCCAGCGGGATCACGTCGAAGGCGATGTTCTTGGCGTAGATCGTCGGTTCGGGCATGGTGACGGCGCGGCCGTCGTGCACGAGGCCCTGCACATCGCCGTCGAGGGCTGCACGCACCTGGGTCTCGAGCTCCTGTGCGCCGACGAGTCCGCTGCCGGAGACGGCCTGGTAGGTGCTCACGATGAGGCGCTCGAGGCCGGCGGCCTCGTGCAGAACCTTGAGAACGGGCATGGCCGCCATCGTGGTGCAGTTCGGGTTGGCGATGATGCCCTTCTTGGCCTGTGCGATGGCCTCGGGGTTCACCTCGCTGACGACGAGGGGGACCTCCGGGTCCATCCTCCAGCCGCTGGAGTTGTCGATCACGATCACGCCGGCCTCCGCGAAGCGGGGGGCCTGCGCCTTGGAGAGTGTCGCGCCAGCCGAGAAGATCGCAACGTCGAGGCCGCTCGGGTCTGCCGTTGCGGCATCCTCGATGACGACGTCCTCGCCGCGCCACGGCAGGGTGCTGCCGGCCGAGCGGGCAGAGGCGAAGTAGCGAATCTGCGCCACCGGGAAGTTGCGCTCCTCGAGCAGGCGGCGCACGACGGCACCGACCTGTCCCGTTGCTCCGACGACGCCGATGTTGATGCCCTGGCTGCTGCTCACGTTGTGATCCTTACTGCTGCTGATGCTGGAACGGGTTGATCTAGCGGCCGGTGCCGCCGTGCACGACGGCTTCTTCCTCTGCGTCGAGATCGAAGGCGGTGTGCACAGCGCGCAGCGCCTCGTTGACCGAGTCTGCGCGGGTGACGACCGAGATGCGGATCTCGCTGGTGGAGATCATCTCGATGTTGATGCCGGCCTGGTGCAGCGCCTCGAACAGCTTCGCGGAGACGCCCGTGTTGGTGCGCATGCCGGCGCCGACCAGGGCGAGCTTGCCGATCTGGTCGTCGTACTGCAGGCTCTCGAATCCGACCTCTGCCTGCGCGTTGCGCAGCGCCGTGAGGGCGATCTGGCCCTGGCTCTTCGGCACGGTGAAGGAGATGTCGGTGCGGCCGGTGGATGCGCTCGACACGTTCTGCACGATCATGTCGACGTTCGCGTCGGTCTTGGCGACGATGGTGAAGATCTCGGCGGCCTTGCCGGGTACGTCGGGAACGCCCACGACGGTGATCTTGGCTTCGCTGAGGTCGCTGGCAACACCAGCGATGATCGGGTCTTCCACGTTGCTCTCTTCTCCGTCGGGGCTCGGCGCCGGGTTGTAGACGATGGTGCCCTCGTTGTTGTTGAACGACGAGCGCACGTGCAGGGTAACGCCGTGGCGGCGTGCATATTCCACTGCGCGAATATGAAGGACTTTGGCGCCGGATGCCGCGAGTTCGAGCATCTCTTCGCTCGTGATGCGGTCGATCTTGCGGGCCAGCGGCACGACCCGGGGGTCCGAGGTGAAGACGCCGTCGACATCGGTGTAGATCTCGCAGACATCGGCGTCGAGCGCCGCTGCCAGCGCGACGGCCGTGGTGTCCGAACCGCCGCGGCCGAGGGTCGTGATGTCCTTGGTGTCGCGGTTGAAGCCCTGGAAGCCGGCGACGATGACGATCGCACCCTCGTCGAGGGCCTCGCGCAGCCGCACCGGGGTGACGTCGACGATGCGTGCTGAGCCGTGGTGGGCATCCGTGATCATGCCGGCCTGGCTGCCGGTGAAGGAACGGGCGTCGTGGCCGAGGCTCTTGATGGCCATGGCGAGCAGGGCCATCGAGATGCGCTCCCCGGCGGTGAGCAGCATGTCGAGCTCTCGGGGCGCCGGGATGGGCGTGACCTCGTGGGCGAGGTCGAGCAGTTCGTCGGTGGTGTCGCCCATGGCGCTGACCGCCACGACGACGTCGTTGCCGGCTTTGCGCGCCTCGACGATGCGCTTGGCGACACGCTTGATGCCTTCAGCGTCGGAGACGGAGGATCCGCCGAACTTCTGCACGATCAAAGTCACGTGTAACTCCTGAGTGGGATGCGGCAGACATTGCCAGATGCTCCATCATAAGGTGTGCCGGATTCCCGGCCGGCTATGTGACGGCGGCGCCCGCCGCGGGCTACGGGGAGCGTCGAAGCACTACCCGACGATGCGGCGCCCCTCGAAGGCCCGGCCGAGTGTGACCTCGTCGGCGTACTCGAGGTCACCGCCGACGGGCAGGCCGGAGGCGAGGCGGGTGACACGGATCTCGAGGGTGCTGAGCAGGCGCGAGAGGTAGGTGGCCGTCGCCTCACCCTCGAGGTTCGGGTCGGTGGCGAGAATCACCTCGGTCACGGTCGCATCGGCCAGGCGCTGCATGAGTTCCCGGATGCGCAGCTGGTCGGGGCCGACGCCGTCGATCGGGCTGATCGCTCCGCCGAGCACGTGGTAGAGACCACGGAACTCGCGGGTGCGCTCGATCGCCACGACATCCTTCGCCTCCTCGACCACGCAGATGAGGGCGGGGTCGCGGCGCGGGTCGCGGCAGATCGCGCACGTCTCCTGCTCGGAGATGTTGCCGCAGATGGTGCAGAACTTCACCTTGTCGCGCACCGTCGTCAGTATCTCGGCGAGGTGCGAGACGTCGAAGTTCTCGGTCTGCAGAATGTGGAACGCGATGCGCTGCGCCGACTTCGGGCCGATGCCCGGCAGGCGGCCGAGCTCGTCGATGAGGTCCTGAACGATTCCTTCGTACACGGGTTATCCCTGGCCATCTCTCATCGTCGCGCGGGGCGAGGGGTTGTGCGGCTGCTCTTCGATGAAGGTGGCGCCGAGGATCTCGCGCACGACGGATTCACCGTAGCGCTGCACGCCGTCGCCGGAACCGAAGCTCGGTGCAGGGCGTCCGGATGCCGGTCGCTGCTGCGCCGGCCGTTGCTGCGCCGGCGCCTGCTGTGCCGCCCGGGCGGGGGCGGGCTCCGCGGCG
>CAZZNX010000047.1:0-13527 GCA_964655795.1 uncultured Leifsonia sp.
AGGTGGCACAGGCCACCGGCCGGACCCTGGCCGAGTAGCAGCAGTCGAACCAGGGTGCGCCGGCCTATGGCCGGCGCACCCGTGTAAAGGCAATCACGATGACAACTGCTCTCAAAACCCCGGCGCCCCCGCGCGTCGAGAAGCCGCAGGCGCCCAGACGCCGACGCTCCTCGGCCGGGTACCCGCGGATCACCCCCTATCTGTTCCTGCTGCCGATGATCGTGCTGTTCGTCGGCTTCAAGCTCTACCCCTACATCTCGGCGTTCTGGCTGAGCCTGACCAAGAACGTCGGCGGCGACGTGCAATTCGCCGGGCTCGCGAACTACGCGCGACTCTTGCAGGACCCGCTGTTCTTCACGGCGCTCGGCAACACCGGGATCATCCTGCTCGTGCAGGTGCCGATCATGCTCGTGCTTGCGATCCTGTTGGCCGTTGCGTTCAACTCGGCGATCCTGAAGTGGCGCGCGTTCTGGCGCACCTCCTACTTCGTGCCGATCGTGATGGGCCTGGTCGCCTACGGAATCCTGTTCCGGGCGCTGCTCAACACGAACGAGGGCTTCGTCAACTACCTGATCGGCTTCATCGGCATCGGGCCGATTCCCTGGCTCGGCGACCCGATGTGGGCGAAGGTCTCCATCGTCATCGCGATGACCTGGCACTACACCGGTCAGAACGCCATCATCTACCTCGCCCAGATGCAGTCCATCGGCGGCGAGCTCTACGAGGCCGCGCACGTCGACGGGGCCAGCGCATTCCAGCGCTTCTGGCACGTGACGCTGCCGGGACTCCGCCCGGCGATCGTGCTCACCGTCATCCTCTCGACGATCGGCACCCTGCAACTCTTCGACGAGCCCTATGTGCTCACCAACGGCGGGCCGGACAACGCGACGCTCACGGTCGGCATGTACCTGTACCAGAACGGTTTCAAGTACTTCGACTTCGGCTACGCCTCGGCAATCGGTTACGCGCTGACCATCATCATCGGCGTCATCTCGCTGATCCAACTGCGTCTGTTCAAGGAGAAGTCCTGATGACGGACACCAACATCGTCGCGGCCAAGAGCCGCGGTCGCTCGCTCGTACTGACCACAGCCATCGCCGCCGGCGCTGTTCTGATGGTGCTGCCCTTCTACTGGCTGCTGATCGCGACCACCTACGACGCGAAGGAAATCTTCTCAACCCCGCCGCACTTCCTGCCTGGTACGGCCTTCGTTGACAACTTCGTCGGGCTGTTCCGGGACACGCTGTTCGGGCGGGCCATGCTCAACTCGGTGCTCGTCTCGGCCACCTACACGGTGCTCGGCCTCGTCGTCTGCACCGCGGCCGGCTACGCCTTCGCGAAATTCCGCTTCCGTGGCCAGGGTTTCCTGTTCGGCGCGGTGCTGGTGACCCTGGCGCTGCCGTCGCAGGTGACGCTGGTGCCGCTGTTCCAGATTATGGTCTCGCTCGGCTGGCTCGACAGCTACCAGGCGCTCATCCTGCCGAACCTCGCACTGCCATTCGGGATCTTCCTGATGCGGCAGACGATGTACGCGATCCCCGATGAGATGATCCAGGCCGCGCGCATCGACGGCGCCAACGAGTTCCGCGTCTTCGCCGGCATCGTGGTCCCGACGATCCGCCCAGCGATCGCGGCGCTGGCCATCTTCCTCTTCCTCGCGCAGTGGAACGACTTCGTCTACCCGCTCGTCGTGCTGCGCACGCCAGAGTCGTACACGGTTCCCGTCGCCCTGGCCTCGCTGCAGGGCATCGGAACCACCGACTACGGGCAGCTGTTGATGGGCACGATGCTCTCGATGCTGCCAGTGCTCATCCTCTTCCTCTTTCTCCAACGTCACTTCGTCGCAGGCATCCTGGCCGGCGCCGTGAAGCAGTAAGGAACACCCAGTGCTACTTGAAGACCACCAGCTCCTGTCCGTGCAGTGGACGGAGCTCTCCCGGGGCATCAGCTTCGGCGTCGGCGGGGGCTGTCTCGTCGAAGGCGTCGAGCGCCGGGGGCTCGTCGACATCGTCACCGTGAACATCGTTGCGGGTGGGCAGATCGTGCTCGAGGCCCCGCTCGGCAACGCCGCGGCGTACTGGCACCCCTGCTTCGATCCCGGCGATTCGCTGCCGGCCGATTGGAAGGGCCGCGAGCGCTTCAGCGCTGTGCGGTCCGCGCCGATCGGCGTGCTCTGCGACGCGAACGGCCAGAGCAGTTTCGCCTTCTCCTTCGACTGCCTCACCCAGGAGGGTGAGCTCGAGTTCGGTGCGTCAGAGGAGGCGAAGACCTTCGTCGTGCGTCTGGCGATCACCGAGGGACTGGCCGCGGCGCGCAGCACGGTTCGCCTGGCCGTCGTGGCCCCCGAGCTCGCCCACGAGCAGGCTGTGCGTGAGCTCTCGGTGCTCCTGCACGACGGCATCGCCGGCCGCCGGGCCAGCGAGATCGCCCTCGAACCCGTCTACTCGAGCTGGTACGCGTACTCGCAGCAGATCTCACACGATGTGATCATGCGGAACGCGTCCGTCGCGAGCGGAATTGGCTGCAAGTCGGTCTTCCTCGACGACGGCTGGCAGAAGTTCGGTGATGGCCGCTGGTACGCGGGCTGCGGTGACTGGGTGCCGGACACCGCCAAGTTCCCCGATCTGCGTGGCACGGTCGCCGAGCTCAGCACGGCCGGCCTGCAGACCGTGATGTGGATCGCCCCCTTCCTGGTGGGCGAGCTGAGCTCGGCGTACCCGGACCTGGCCCGCTTCGCGACCCACTACTCCGAGCACCTGCGCACCTGGGTGCTCGACCCGCGCCACCGCGAGGTGCGCGAGCACCTGGTGGCCGTCTGCACCCGCTTGATGCGCGACTACGCGCTCGACGGGCTGAAGATCGACTTCCTGAACGACGTCATGAACTATGCCGGAACTCCGTCGACCGGCGATGTCGCGGATGTCGGTGACGCCATGACACTGGTGCTGAGTGAGATCGCGGCCGCACTCGAGGCCGTGCGCCCCGGTTCGCTGATCGAGTTCCGCCAGCCGTACATCTCGCCGGCGGTTGCACCGTTCGCCGACGTCATCCGGGCCAACGACTGCCCGGCGGATGCCGACCAGAACCGACGCTCGACGCTGAACCTGCGGCTCTTGGCGATCTCGCAGGTGGTTCACTCCGACCCCATCATGTGGGATCCGAGCGCGCCGGTCGAAGCGGTGTCCAGGCAGCTGCTCTGCGCGTTCTTCTCCGTGCCGCAGATCTCGATGCCGTTGGACGTGCTGCCGGAGGCTCATCGCAAGCGGGCCGAGGAACTGCTGACGGAGTGGCGGTCGCTCCGGGACGTGCTGCTCGGCGGTGAGCTCAGTGTTGGGTTACCCAACGAGAGTTACCCCGTCGTCAGCTCACGCCTGGGCTCGACGCTCGTCGTTGCCGCCTACCAGCCTCGCCAGCTCGAGCTCGATCTCGAGGGGGTCAGCGAGCTCGTGATCCTCAACTCGACGGCGTCCCGCGCATTGCCGTACACGCTGTTCGGCGATGTGCCCCGTTCCGGCCTAACACTGGCCGAGGGCGACGCCGCCACCCGCGCCGTCGAATTCGCTGAGCGCGGCTTCGTCGAGGTGTCCGCCTGGGGCATCACGCGCATCACTCTCGGCGCATAGCCGGGCGCGTTCTGATCCGCCGAGCGGCGGATCAGAACGCGTCGAAGCGCGATTCCTCGATGTCGAGCAGGCGCTGCACGGCGGCGATCGCCTCCGAGCTGAAGCTGCCGAGGGCGCGGGCGTCGAGCAGCTCGGCCCTGGCCGTCTCTCGCATCCGCTCGTCGAGGATGAGCATCTGCGAACGCGCGTCGATCTGGCTCGCGGCATCCTCGCTGATCTCGGTGCGCGCCGGCCGCTCGTAGCGGCTGCGGAGTCCCGCGATGATCGCCGGGTCGACCGGGGTGCCGTCGATCCGCGTCTTCTCCGGGTCGTCCAGCACGGCCACGGCCGCCCTGTTCACCGTCTCGAGCAGTTCGCGGATCTCCTGCATCCGCGCCTCGTCACCCGTGCCGGTGATCTTGGTCTTGCGGATGACGAGCGGCAGTGTTCCACCGAGGCCGAACAAGGTGACAACGGCGACGACGAACGCGACCAGGATCAGCGTGCTGCGGAACGGCGTGTCAGCAGGCAACGACTGCGCCGCTGCGAGCGTCACGACCCCGCGCATGCCCGCCCAGGAGATGACGAGGCTCTCACGCCACTGCAGGCCTTCCGAACGATAGAACTCGCTGTCGGCCTCGTGCTTGCTGATCCGGCGCAGCATGCCCCTCTTCTGGCGCGCTTGGCGCTCGGTCTCCGACGGCACGGCGTCGACCATCTCACGCACCCCGTCCAACCTCTTGTCGCTGCTCTCGACGCTCCTGCGCTCCCAACGCCGCAGCATGGCGAGCTGCGGGATGACGAAGAGGAAGCGCACGATGACAACGGTCGCCGTGAGCACCAGGCCGAGCAGAACGGCGAACGGCACGCCGCCGGGGGAGCCGGCGACATCCTCGATGAAGGCGTGCAGCTCGAGGCCCATCAAGAGGAACACGGCGTGCTCGAGGATGAACTGCACCGTCGCCCAGTTGGTGTGGTCGCTGATGCGCTGATTGGCGGCAAAGCGGCTGGCCCCGCGGTGACCGGTGACGAGCCCGGCCGTGACGACGGCGATCACGCCGGAGGCCCCGAAGTGCTCGGCGGGAACGAAGGCGATGAACGGGATCGCAAAGGAGATGGTGGTGGTGATCACCGGATCGCTGATGCGCGCCCTGATCCACACGGTGACGAAGCCGACGACGAGGCCGATGCCGATGGCGAGCACGGTGGCGTAGACGAAGTCGGCGGCGACACCCCAGAGAGTCACGGTGCCGGCCGTGGCGGCGAGCGCGGAGCGCAGCAACACGAGGGCGCTCGCGTCATTGACGAGGCTCTCACCCTCGAGAATGGCGACGAGCCGGTTCGGCAGGCCGAGCCGCTTCGCGATCGACGTCGCGGCGACGGCATCCGTCGGGCTGATCACGGCGCCGAGGGCGATCGCCGCGGCGAGGCCGAGACCGGGTAGCAGCAGCACGAGCACGAGACCGCTGATCACCGTGGTGACGATGACGAGCGTCACCGAGAGGCCCGTGATGGCGCGGAGGTTGCGGCGGAAGTCGGTGAATGGCACGTTCACGGCGGAGGAGTAGAGCAGCAGCGGGAGCACACCGGCGAGGATCCACTCCGGGTCGGTCTCCACCCGCGGGACGCCGGGGATGTAGCCGATGCCGATGCCGATGACGAGCAGAAGCAGCACGGAGGCGATCCCGGTCTTCTTGCCGAGCACCGCGGCGCCGACGATCAGGGCGACGGCGATGACGGCAAGCACGGTCGGTTCCATGGGACTCCCTCCGCTTCCGCCATCGAACGGGTCACGGCAGCGGAGACCAGCTTGCACCGTGCGCTGCACGCGCTGCAACGTCGTCGGCCGCGACATCCGGCCCCGGCCGGGGATTCATGGCAAACTGAGGGGACACGTGCGCTGCACGCGAGCATCAGTTACAGCGGAGGACACCGATATGAACGGCTTTATTGCGATTCTGGCAATTCTTGGATTCATCGGCGGACTCCTGCTGATGGGCTATGCCTTCAGCACGCCGGGTGCGGAGATGGCGATGTTCGCCGGCGGCATCCTCGTGGTCTCGCTCTCGATCGGCCTGCCGATCCACCTGCTGGAGAAGTTCGACTAACGCAGAAGTTCGACTAGCGGGTCAACCGGCCGGGGCGTGCTCGATCACGCTGTCGGCACCCGGGAACACGAGGCTCTCGTGCCCGTCGTCGAAGCGCACGAGATACGGCGGCTGGCCGTCTGCACCGCGCACCTCGAGAATCTCGCCGTGACGCTCCGTTCCGCCGACGGTCTTGCTGCGGATGAGAATCCGTTCGCCTGCTGCTGCCTGCATGAGAATCGCCTCCTGCTGCCAGCGTACGCCGGAGTGCGTCGGCGTGACAGGGGCGCGGCCTAGCCGAGTGCGGCGTCGAGCAGCGGGCTGAGGTGACGGCTGCCGAGTGCGCGCGACGCCTGGGCCGCACCCGCCACGAGTGCGGCAGGAACATCGTTCGGCCGGGCCAGGCTCGCAGCCAGGAAGCCGGCGAAGAAGGCGTCACCCGCGCCGTTCGTGTCGACGATGCGCGGCACGGCCGCCGCGGCGACGCGGTGCACGACACCGTTCGCGTCGACCGCCACGGCGCCGTCGGCTCCGAGCGTGCACACCACGAGCGTCGCCCCGCCCGCGACCAGTGAGCCGGCGAAAGCCAGCGGGTCGCCGATCTTGTCCGCGTTCATGAACACGGCACTCGCCGCATCGATGAACGGGCGGTGGAACGCGGCGCGGCCGTCGTAGTCGTGGATGTCGGTCCACACCGGAACACCGGCGGCTGTGGCCTCTGCGAGCAGCGGCACGCTGGACTCGGCGAGGTCGAGCACGGCGATCCGGGCAGAGCGGAGGGACTCGCCGGCCGCCGCGGCATCCGCCGGGCTCGGGGCTCCGGGTGTGCTGAGGTAGAGCGAGACGCGGCCGCCCTCTCCGTCCATCAGATTGAGGTGGCGTTCGCTCCGGCCGGGCACGGTGGCCGCCAGCAGATCGATGCCGTCGATGCCGCCGAGCAGCGCGCGCAGCCGGTCGCCGGCTGTGTCGTCGCCGAGCACCGTGCGGAGCGTCAGCGGAACGCCGAGCTCGGCCAGGTGCAGCGCCTTGCCTGCCGATGTCCCACCGACGGTGTGCCAGTCGGCGGAGGCGAACTGCATGTGCGGGGTGGCGGCGGGCAACTCGTCGAGCTGCACGATCTGGTTCCAGGAGCAGGGCCCGCCGATGAAGACGTGCCCAGGCTCGCTCACGCG
The DNA here is from genome assembly GCA_964655795.1 of uncultured Leifsonia sp. GTDB lineage: Bacteria > Actinomycetota > Actinomycetes > Actinomycetales > Microbacteriaceae > Microterricola. Next base: position 6,862 of record CAZZNX010000047.1, read on the forward strand.
GCGCTGCCCTCGATCGCGACGGGCAGCAGGCTCGCCCGCTTGGGCGCTCGCCCGTCGCCGGACGACCGACCGGTGAGACGGCGCCCGACCCACGGCACGACGTACTCGCGGTAGTAGCCGAGCGTGTTGCGGCGGCTGGCCCGCGCGACCGCGTCCTCGTCGATGCCCCACTGGTCCGGCACGGTGATCCCGAGGCCGCGCAGCACATTGCCGGCGACCCTGGCGTGGCCGATCGCGTTCAGGTGGATTTTGTCCGCAGACCAGTAGCGGATGTCGGTGAGCTCCTCATCGGCCCAGTTGTCGACGAAGGTGACTCCGGTGTGGGGCCCGCGTGCCCGCACGGCCTGGGCGAGCTCGTCGCCCCTGCGCTGCATGAGCCCGCCGAGCGGCATGTTCTTGGCCGGATTGCCGCCGCTCAGCAACAGCACGTGGATGCCGGCATCCGTCGCCGTCCGCGCGGCCGCGACGAGCTTGTCGGCGACGTCGTCGATCAGGATCTTCGGTCGCATGATGTCGTTGCCGCCGCCGTTCAGGCTGAGCAGAGCCGGCTTCATGGCGATGGCCGGCGCGAGCTGTTCGTCGATCAGCGGCGCGAGCTTGCGGCCGCGGATGGCGAGATTGGCATAGCCGATGGGATCCCCGCCGGCGGCCAGCGCCGCCCGGGAGAGGCCGATCGCGACGAAGTCGGCCCAGCCGCGAACGCTGCCGTCCGGCAGCTCGTCGCCCATGCCCTCCGTGAAGCTGTCGCCGATCGCCGCGTAACTCGTGAACATCCGCTCTCCCTCGCCCTGCGCGCATCGCGCCTGATCGAGCCTACGCCTGCTGTCGCCATCGGCTGAGCGAGCTCAGAAGACCTTGCCGGGGTTGAGGATCCCGGCCGGGTCGAAGACGCCCTTGATCTGCTGCTGCAGCTCGAACTGCGCGTCGCCGAGTTCATCGCGCAGCCACCGCCGCTTCAGCACACCGATGCCGTGCTCGCCGGTGAGGGTACCGCCGAGCGCGATTGCCGCCTGGAACATCTCATCGGCCGCGGTCCAGATGTGCGCTGGCACCTCGTCGTCGACGCCGGCGTCGTAGATGAAGTTGGGGTGGAGGTTGCCGTCGCCGGCGTGGGCGATCGTCGGGATCCGGATGCCGTGGCGGCGCTCGATGTCGGCGATCGCGTCGAACATCGCCGGCAGCGCGCTCCGCGGCACGGAGACGTCTTCGATCAGGGTGGTCCCGAGTCGCTCCATGGCCGGGTGCATGGCACGGCGGATCTCGAGCAGGTGCTCGGCCTCCGTGGCATCCGTGGTCATCTCGGCCCTGCCTCCCGCGGCCCGCACCAACTCGAGCAGAGCAGCGGCCTCCGCCTCGGCACCGGGGCCGTCGGTCTGCACCAACAGATACGCGGCGCCGCGCAGCTCGAGCCCGAGCAGGTCACCGATCGCGTCGAGGCTGGCGCCGTCGACGAGCTCCATCACCGCTGGCCGGATGCCGGCGGCCGTCACCGCGGCCGAGGCCTCGGCCGCCGCGCGCACGCTGTCGAAGTACGCCCCGATCGTCGGCGTCGGGCCGGTGACCAGCCGGCGGAGCCGCACGGTGGCCTCGACGATCACGCCGAGCAGGCCCTCAGATCCGACCATGAGCGCGGTCAGGTCGAGGCCGGTGACGCCCTTGACGCTGCGGTGGCCGAGGCTCAGCAGGCGGCCGTCTGCCAGCACCACTCTGAGGCCGAGCACCGAATCGCGGGTGACGCCGTACTTGGCGCAGAGCAGGCCGCCCGCGTTCGTGGCGATGTTGCCGCCGACGGTCGAGATGGCGCGGCTGGCAGGGTCGGGGGTGAACCAGAGGCCGTGCGGGGCGAGCTGTGCGTTGAGCTCGGCGTTGATGATGCCCGGTTGCACGACGGCGAGCTCGTCGGCGACGTTGATCTCGAGCACCCGATTCATGGCGAGGGTGGAGAGCACGATCTCGCCGCGGCCGCCGATCGCGCCGCCGGCCAGCCCGGTTCCTGCGCCGCGCGTGACGACGGGGGTGCCGTGGGCGCTCGCGATCCGCAGGGTCTGCTGCACCTGCTCAACGCTCTCCGCGGTGACGACGGCCAGCGGCGGCGCGGCGGTGCGGTGGCCGGACTTGTCTGTGCGCATGGCGGTGAGCGCGGCGGCATCCGTCGACACCGCGGAGCCGAGCGCCTCGATCAGGGCGACGACGACGGCCGCGGGCGGCTCGGGCTGTTCGGCTGACATGGCACTCCCACTTCTGCGCGTGCGGTGACTGCGCTCCGGGCCAGTTTAAATGCGCGCCGGTGCGTCGAATCGACGCCGCCTGCCCGCCTGCGCCATGATGACTTCAGAGCCGGCCCCGCAATCGATCGACGCTCGATCAGGCGCGGGCACGACGAGGGGGATGCCGTATGAGCACTGTGAACACATGGAACGCCCTGCGGGTGCGTCTCGCTTCGAGTGCGACGACGACCGAATCGCTGGCGCTCGGCGCCGGCACGGTGGCATTCCTGGTCGTGGCGCTGGTCGCGCTGCCCGTGATCGGTCTGAATCACGTGCCGATCGCCGGGCCGGGATCCCTCGGTGCGTACGTCGCGATCGCCTGTGCCGTCGGCGGGTTCTGTGCGTTCATCGCCGGCCGCTACTTCTCCGCGACGGCGCACCAGCACGATGGCACGGGGCCGGCTGTCATGGCGGGCGTCGAGGGCCCGCTCGTCGGGATCACCGTGCACAGGGCACCGCGGATCCTCGACGTTGCCGCGCTCTCCTTCGCGCACGCTGTGATCTGCCTGCTGTTGTGGACGGGAGCGGCCGATCTGCTCGAGAAGAGCTTCCAGGGTGCCGAGGTGTACGCGATCCCCGCGATGCTGCTCTCCGGCTCCGCCGCTGCCGTCAGCGTCTACTTCACCTACCTCTCTGCCGCCGGCATGAACACGATGCGCCTCTCCGGCGTCCTCCTGATCTTCCTCGTGGTCGGCGCCCTCACGAGCATGCTCACCTCGAGCGACCCCGAGTGGTGGAAGATGAACCTCAGCGCGCTGGGAATGACGGACGACATCTCTGCGATGACGTTCAACCTCACCTTGATCATCGCCGGCGTGATCGTGACGACCATCGCCCGCTACGCGACGGCCAGCATGATGCGGGTCGGCGAGGCCGTGCCGCGCGGCGTCGAGGTGGTGCGCTGGGGGCTCGTCCTCATCGGCATCTGCCTCGCCTGCGTCGGCATCTTCCCTGTCGACCGCTTCTTCGCGGTGCACAACACCGTGGCGACCGGCATGGCAGTGACGTTCGCGGTGCTCGTGATCGGACTGCCGAAATTCCTGCCGCAGATGCCGAAGCCCTTCGTCAGCCTCGGCTACGCCTTCATCGTCGTGATCGTCACCGTTGCGGTGTTCTTCGCCATCGGCTACTACAACCTGACCGCGGTCGAGCTCGTGGCCGCCGTGCTCATCTTCAGCTGGATCATCGTGTTCCTCCGCACCGTCTCGGCCGGCTCGAGCGATGCCGCGAAGCACGCAACAGGCGAAGCACTGCGCACGGTTGTGGCCCCGTCTCGGGTCGCACCCGCAACCCCCGTCGCGGTGTCGGTCGACTAACGGCGGCCGAGTCGTCCGCTCTCTCGCTCAGGGCTTCGGGGGCGGCCTCGTTCCTCGGCGGCTCGCTCGAGCCAGCGTTCGGATGCACGTTGGCTCGAGCGGCGCCGCGACGAAGGAGCAGCGACGCACGCGAAGCCCTGAGCGTATCCGCCGACACCGCTGAGGCCCTCGCCCGCGGAAACTGCACCAGCATCGGTGGCGGTTGCTGAGATTGCCTGACTAGTGGCTGCCGCCTTTCGCGACGCTGCGCGTCGCGCCGGCAGGCTATTCGGCGTACACCAGCAGTGCCGCCCAGAGCTCGGCGCGCTCGTGGAAACCGCTGAGGTCGCGGCCGAGCAGCTTCTCGATCTGCGCGATCCGCGCCCGCACGGTGTGCCGGTGCACGCCCAGCAGTTGCGCGGTCGCGTCGAGCTGGCCGTTCTGCTCGAGCCAGAGTCGCAGCGTGCCCAGCAGATCGCTGTGCTGCGCGGCGTCGTGCTCGCTGAGCGGTTGGAGCACGGCGCGACCGATCGCCCCGGCATCCGTCGTGCCGAGGTAGGAGAGCACGCCGTCGCGGGCGATCTCGCCGAACCTGCTCACGCCGACCCCGCCGCCTGCGCGGGCGAGAGCGTGCTCCGCCTGCAACCTGGAACGGTCGAGATCGACGTAGGCCCCCGGCTCGCTCAGGCCGGCGCGCACCGCGTAGGCGGTGCAGAGTTCCGTGAGCAGGGGCAGGTCGTCGTCGCCGAGGCAGAGTACGAGCCGGCCATCGTCGACGGCGAAGAAGAGCGCGCCGGGGTGCTCGGCCACGAGCGCCTCGAGGTGCTCGGTCACTGCATCCAGCTGCCCACCCCGTGTCTCCACCACGGCGCAGCGCACCGGCTCGGTCGGCAGCTCACCCCAGAGCCCGTCGCTGACGCTCGTCGCCAACTCGAGTTCGCCGTGGCGGAGGGCGCGCAGCACGGCGGCCCGAATCTGCCCGCGCGCCCGGTCGAGGCTGTGGTTCTGCTCGAGAGCGAGGCCGGCGAGCGCGATCACCGCGGTCACCACCTCGTTGCCGGCCTGGTCGAGTTCGGAGCTGCCGCCGAGCGCGAGCACGCCGCGCAGTTGCTCGCGGCGACCGAGGGTCTGCAGGGTGAGCGTCTCGCCACCCGCCGTGATGGTGCTGCTGGCCCGCTGGCCGCGCCGCAGCAGCCGTGTGGCCTCGCGGCGCACCGTGTCGACGAGCGCATCCGCACCGCCGGCCGTGGCTCCGGTCGCCGGTGAGCCGGCGGTGGGGTCGGATGCCGCGGCGAGAGCACCGGCGGGGAACACGCGGTCGAGCGCACCGTTCGCATTGAACAGCGCGACCCAGTGGCCGAGCTGTTGGGAGAGCTCCTCGAGGCTCGCACTCAGACCGTCCGGGCGGAGCGCGGCGATCGCGATCGCACGCTGCGCGCCGAGTGACCAGCTGCGCCTGGCGAAGCGTTCCTCCGCGACCATGTCGGATGCTGCGCGGGCGACGGCGATGAACGGCGTGCGATACGGCACCTCGAACAACGGCAGGCCGATCTGGAGGCACGCGGCCAGGAGCGCGTCGGGAGTCCCGGCGCGCACGACCTCAGTGCCGAACCCGAGCCCCGCGACGCCGGCATCGTGCAGCCGACGCACATAGGCGAACACCGACTCGGCCCCCGGCTCGGCCTCGAACTGTGTCCCGGTGCTGAGCAGCACCTGGCCGGCAGAGAGGAACGGGGTCGGGTCGTCGAGGTCGGAGCTGTGCACCCATTCGATGGCGGCGTCGAGCGCGCCGGCGGGCAGGGCGTCTTCTGGGGTGAGCAGATGCAGCGCGAGCTCGCGCTGACGCATCAGGGAGCGCAGTGTGGGGAGCATCGCATCCGGTCGATTCTGGGCTGTACGAGGTGGCCAAGGGTGGTGCCACAACTATACGGGACGGCGATATCGAGGCGGCCGCTGTGATGCCTACGATTGCCCAGCACGCACTCACCAGCACGCGCACTGTCAGCACGAACATAGATTGTGGAGGAGCCATGACGCTCATCGATTCGCCGGCCGCCGCTCAGGGCACAACTCCTCCCGTCGGCGGTCCGTCGCTGCCGCAGGAACGCCGCATCGTCACCGCAATCCCCGGGCCGAAGTCGATCGAGCTCGGTGCACGCAAGGCGCAGGCCGTCTCGGCCTCCGTCGGTTCGACGATCCCCGTCTTCACCGTCGCCGCCGGTGGCGGAGTGCTCGTCGATGTCGACGGCAACTCGCTCATCGACCTCGGCAGCGGCATCGCCGTCACGGGTGTCGGCAACAGCGCTCCGCGCGTCGTCGCCGCCGTCGCTGCACAGCTCGAGCAGTTCACCCACACCTGCTTCACCGTCGCCCCCTACGACTCCTACGTCGAGGTGGCCGAGGCGCTGAACCGTCTCACCCCCGGCAGCCACAGCAAGCGCAGCGCACTGTTCAACTCCGGCGCGGAGGCCGTGGAGAACGCCGTCAAGATCGCCCGCCACTACACCGGCAAGCAGGGCGTCGTCGTGTTCGACCACGCCTACCACGGTCGCACCAACCTCACCATGGCGCTGACCGCCAAGAACCAGCCGTACAAGAACGGCTTCGGCCCGTTCGCGCCCGAGGTCTACCGCGTGCCGACGAGCTACCCGCTGCGCGACGGTGGCCTGAGCGGTGCAGAGGCCGCCAAGCGCAGCATCAGCCAGATCGAGAAGCAGATCGGCGCAGGCAACCTGGCCGCGGTCATGATCGAGCCGATCCAGGGTGAGGGCGGATTCATCGTCCCCGCCGACGGCTTCCTTGAGGCGATCGTCGACTGGTGCGGCGCCAACGACGTCGTCTTCGTCGCCGACGAGGTGCAGACCGGCTTCGCCCGCACGGGAACGATGTTCGCCAGCGAGCAGTTCGGCATCGTGCCCGACCTGGTCGTCACGGCCAAGGGCATCGCCGGCGGCCTGCCGCTCTCTGCGGTCACCGGGCGCTCCGAGATCATGGACGCCCCTCAGATCGGCGGCCTCGGCGGCACCTACGGCGGAAACCCGCTCGCCTGCGCCGCGGCCCTCGCCACCATCGAGAGCTACGAGGAAGACGGGCTCATCGCCCGC
>CAZZNX010000047.1:13543-19714 GCA_964655795.1 uncultured Leifsonia sp.
ATGCGCGGCATCCTGGAGGCCGCGCAGGCCGCAGACCCGCGAATCGGCGAGGTGCGCGGACTCGGCGCCATGATGGCGATCGAGATCGTCGATGCGGCAACCGGTGAGCCGGATGCCGCACTCACCGGCCGTGTCGTTGCCGCAGCCCACGCTGCCGGCGTGATCCTGCTCAGCTGCGGAACCTACGGCAACGTCATCCGCTTCCTGCCGCCGCTGGCGATCGGCGACGAACTGCTCGCCGAGGGCCTCCAGGTCGTCGTCGAAGCCCTCGCCGCCGCGTAGAGCTGCAGCGAACCCTCCTCACCCGCTGGTCGAGTAGGCCGTCTACGGCCGTATCGAGACCCTCGCACCGGAACGCTTCCGGCCCGCGAGGTCTCGATACGCTCGTTCCTCGCTACTCGACCACCGCAACTCTCACCGCACGATTGGACTATTCGCAATGACGCAGACCACGACACTCGCCGTTCCCGCTGAACTCACCGCCGCCGAGCTCGAGCTGCTCGCGCGCGTTCCAGACGGCCTCTACATCGACGGCCAGTGGCAGGCGGGCAGTGGCGAGCTGATCACCGTGAGTGACCCGTCCACCGGCGCCACCATCAAGCGCATTGCCAACGCGGATGCCGCAGACGGCATGCGTGCACTCGACGCCGCGGTCTCAGCGTCCGAGAGCTGGGCGGCCACCGCCCCGCGCGTGCGCGCCGAGATCCTGCGCCGCGCATTCGACCTGCTGCAGGAGCGCAAGAACGACTTCGCCCTGCTCATGACGATGGAGATGGGCAAGCCGCTCACCGAGGCACTCGGCGAGGTTGCCTACGGCGGAGAGTTCCTGCGCTGGTTCAGCGAGGAGGCCGTGCGCATCAGCGGTCGCTACGGTCAGAACCCCGAGGGCACCGGCACGATGGTCGTCTCGCAGCGCCCGGTCGGGCCCTGCTTCCTGATCACCCCGTGGAACTTCCCGCTGGCCATGGCCACCCGCAAGGTCGCCCCGGCTCTCGCCGCCGGCTGCACCGTCGTGATCAAGCCGGCCGAGCTCACCCCGCTCACCACGTTGCTCTTCGTGCAGCTGCTCGAAGACGCCGGGGTGCCCGCCGGCGTCGTGAACGTCATCACGACCTCCACCTCTTCCGCGGTGTCCGGGCCGATCATCGCCGACCCGCGCCTCCGCAAGCTCTCCTTCACCGGATCCACCGCCGTCGGCCAGCGCCTCATCCAGCAGGCGGCACAGGGCGTGCTGCGCACCTCGATGGAGCTCGGCGGCAACGCGCCGTTCATCGTCTTCGACGATGCCGACCTCGACAAGGCCGTCGACGGTGCGATGCTCGCCAAGTTCCGCAACATCGGCCAGGCCTGCACCGCGGCCAACCGCTTCATCGTGCACGAGTCCGTCGCGGCAGAGTTCACCGAGCGTCTGGCCGAGCGTGTTCGCGCGCTCGCCATGGGGCGCGGCACAGAGACCGGCGTGTCGATCGGCCCGCTGGTGAGCGAGAAGGCGGTCACCGATACGGCCGCACTCGTCGCCGACGCCCTCGAGCGCGGTGCGGAGCTCGTCGTCGGCGGGCGCCGCCCGGAGGGTCCAGGCTCCTTCTTCGAGCCCACCGTCCTGGCCGGCGTGCAGCCGGGCAGCGACATCCTCAGCAACGAGATCTTCGGACCCGTCGTCGGCATCATCACGTTCAACGACGAGGCCGAGGCCGTCCGCCTGGCCAACGACACCGAGTACGGTCTGATCAGCTACGTCTTCACGCAGGACGTCGCCCGTGGCCACCGCATGATCGACAAGCTTGACACCGGCATGATGGGACTCAACACTGGTCTCGTCTCCAATGCCGCAGCACCATTCGGCGGAGTCAAGCAGTCCGGACTCGGCCGCGAGGGTGGGCTCGAGGGCATTCACGAGTACCTCTCCACCAAGTACACCCTGATCCCCGCCTCGTAGTCAGAGCAACCGTTGCCTACCGAACACAATCTCAAGGAGCACAGCATGACCGCGATTGAACGCGACGTCGTCATCATCGGAGCAGGCGCGTCCGGCCTCACCGCGGCAAGCGAGCTGAAGAAGGCCGGCCTCACGGTCGCCGTCCTCGAAGCGCGGGACCGCGTCGGCGGCCGCACCTGGACCGATCACTTCGACGGCCACCTGATCGAGATCGGCGGCCAGTGGGTCTCGCCCGACCAGGACGCGCTGATCGAGACGCTGGCCGAGCTCGGTCTCGAGACCTACTCGCGCTACCGCGACGGTGACAGCATCTACATCGATCGCGCCGGCGAGACGCGCCGCTTCACCGGCGACATCTTCCCGGTCGGCCCGGCGACCGAGGCGGAGCTTGTGCGCCTGATCGATGAGCTCGACGTGCTCGTCGCCGAGATCGACCCCGACCAGCCGTGGTCCCACCCGCGTGCCCTCGAATTCGACCAGGTCACCTTCAAGGCGTGGCTCGAGGATGCCACGGCCGACCAGGAGGCGCGCGACAACATCTCGCTGTACATCGGCGCCGCCATGATCACCAAGCCCGACTACGCGTTCTCGCTGCTGCAGGCACTGCTGATGGCGGCATCCGCCGGCAGCTTCAGCCACCTCGTCGACGCCGACTTCATCCTTGACAAGCGCGTCGTCGGCGGCCTGCAGGGCGTTTCGATCGCCCTGGCCGAGCGTCTCGGCGAGGACGTGCACCTCGGCCAGCCGGTGCGCACCCTGCGCTGGAGCGACGACGGCGTCGTTGCCGTCACCGCCAGCGGCCTCGAGGTGCACGCGCGCCGCGCCGTGGTGGCCGTTCCGCCGCCCCTGGTCAGCCGCATCTCGTACGAGCCGCCGCTGCCGCGTCGTCAGCACCAGATGCACCAGCACCTCTCGATGGGCTTCGTCATCAAGGTGCACGCCGTCTACGAGACGCCGTTCTGGCGCGAAGCCGGCCTCTCCGGCACGGCGTTCAGCCCCTACGAGCTTGCGCACGAGGCCTACGACAACAGCAACCACGGCGACAGCAACGGCACGCTCGTCGGATTCGTCTCCGACCGCAACGCCGACGGTGTGTTCGAGCTCAGCGCGGAGGAGCGCAAGGAGCGCATCCTCGAATCACTCTCGCACTACTACGGCGAGCAGACCAAGCAGCCGCTGTTCTACTACGAGAGTGACTGGGGCAGCGAAGAGTGGACGCGCGGCGCCTACGCCGCGAGCTTCGACATGGGTGGGCTCTCGCGCTACGGTGCAGACCAGCGCACGCCCGTCGGCCCGATCTCCTTCTCCTGCAGCGACCTGGCAGGCAAGGGTTACCAGCACGTCGACGGCGCCATCCGCGTCGGGCGTGAGACCGCGGCTGCGATCGCCGCCGAGCTGCGGTAGCATTCAGCACCCGTTCCACCCGGCACCACTGGCTCGACGAGGAGTTCGATGCGTTACATCGTTGGATACACCGCCACCCCGGCCGGGGCCGACGCGATCGCGCTTGGCGTGCGCCTGGCGCGCAGCCGTGGTGCCGTGCTCGACATCGTGCTCGTGCTGCACAGCGAGGAGAGGGCGACGCTCACGCCGACCGACCCCGGCTATGAGCGTCACCTCTCCGAGCTGGCCGCCGGCTGGCTGGGCGAGGCGGCCCGGATGGTACCGGCCGAGGTCACCGCGTACCAGCACCTCGTCTACGCCGAGTCCTTCGCAGACGGGCTGCTGGAGGCGGCGGAGCGCCTGAACGCTGACATGATCATCGTCGGGGCCGCCCGTGGCGGGCTGCTCGGCCGGTTCACGATCGGCAGCGTCGCGAGCTCACTGCTGCACTTCGCGCACGTTCCCGTCGCGCTCGCCCCTGAGGGTGCCAGGAACGCCAAGCCGGATGCCGGGATCAGCCGCGTCACGTGCGCGGTCGGCACCAGGGCCGGCGCCGAGGCACTGCTCGCCGCAGGCATCCAGGTCGCTGAGAGCAGCGGGGTTCCGCTGCGTCTCGTCTCGCTCGTCGGTGTCGACCTGCCGGGCGGTCACGACGACCCTGTGGTGCTCGCCAAGGGTGCGGAGCACGCAGAAGCGGCGGCCGCCAGGGCGCGGGCGGCGCTCAACGAGAACGCCGAGGTCACGACGGTCGTGGCATCCGGTGACAGCATCGAAGACGCCGTCACCCAACTGGACTGGGACCCGGACGAGGTCGTGCTCGTCGGCTCGAGCCGTCTGGCTCAGCCGCGCCGGCTGTTCCTCGGCTCGACGGCGGCGAAGATGCTGCACGAGCTGCCGGTCCCTATGATCGTTGTGCCGCGCGACGCCGCCGGCACCCATGCAGGAAGTGACCAGCGATGAGTACCAATAACGCCGAAGACCTCGGAGCCGCCGGGGGCGCCCCGAAAGACACGGGGATCTCCAAGAAGGGGCTGAGCGCGGGATCGGTCGGCCTCGTCGGCGCCATCGTCATCGGCATCTCCTGCATCGCCCCCGCGTACACGCTGACCGCGGCCCTCGGCCCGACCGTCTCGGAGGTCGGCGTTCAGGTGCCGGCCATCATCCTCGTCGGCTTCATCCCCATGCTCCTCGTCGCCCTCGGCTACCGCGAGCTCAACAGGCGGATGCCGGACTCCGGCACATCATTCACCTGGGCGGCGCGGGCATTCGGGCCGTGGGTCGGCTGGATGGCCGGCTGGGGCCTGATCGCGGCCACGATCCTCGTGCTCTCCAACCTCGCCGGCATCGCCGTGGACTTCCTGTTCCTGTTGATCTCGCAGATCGCCGGAGACCCGGCGATTGCGGACCTGGCGGCGAACCCGTTCATCAACGTCGTCACCTGTCTGCTGTTCATGCTCGGCGCGACGTGGATCTCGTACCGCGACATGCAGACGACGCAGAAGCTGCAGTACTGGTTGGTCGGCTTCCAGGTGCTGGTTCTCGTCATCTTCTCGGTGGCCGCGCTGGTCGAGGTCGCCAACGGGAACGCCTTCGATGCCACGCCGATCGAGCTCTCCTGGTTCAACCCCTTCGCGATCGAGAGCTTCTCCTCCTTCGCCGCCGGCCTCTCGCTCTCGATCTTCATCTTCTGGGGCTGGGATGTGACGCTCACGATGAACGAGGAGACCAAGGGCTCCGAGAAGACGCCGGGCCGGGCCGCAACGACGACCGTCATCATCATCGTGGTGCTCTACCTGCTCATCGCCGTATCGCTCATCGCCTTCGCCGGCGTCGGCACCGGTGAGTACGGGCTCGGCAACCCCGACATCCAAGACAACGTGTTCTTCCACCTCGCCGGCCCGATCCTCGGCCCGCTCGCCGTGCTGGTCTCGCTCGCCGTGCTCACCAGCTCGGCGTCGAGCCTGCAGTCCACCTTCGTCTCGCCGGCGCGCACACTGCTGGCGATGGGGCACTACGGGGCGCTCTCGCCGAAGTTCGCGCGGGTCAGCCCGCGCTTCTTCACCCCGGGCTACGCGACGATCGTCTCGGCGATCGTTGCCTCGGTGTTCTACGCGGTGATGCGCTTTGTCAGCGAGAACGTGCTCTGGGACACCATCACGGCGCTCGGCATGATGATCTGCTTCTACTACGGCATCACCGCCTTCGCCTGCGTGTGGTTCTTCCGCACGCAGTGGTTCAACAGCGTGCGGGAGTTCTTCTTCACGCTGCTCGCCCCGCTCGTCGGCGGCGTCATCCTGGCCGTGCTGTTCTTCACCACCCTGATCGACAGCATGAACCCCGACTACGGCTCCGGCTCGAACGTGTTCGGCGTCGGTCTCGTGTTCGTGCTCGGCATGGTCGTGCTGCTCGGCGGTGCGGTGATCATGGTCATCGAGTCGCGCAAGCGTCCGGCGTTCTTCCGGGGCGAAACGCTTTCGCGGGCTTCCGCCGACTAGCGCGCCGCGCAGCGGCAGCTTCGGCCCATGCGCGGACCAATGGCCCATGTTCGAACATGGGCCGGGGCGCCGAACATGGGCCGAGTCATGTGTGGGTGGGTGGCGCGCTGCGGTGCGTTGCCTAGACTGGTCGGGTGCCTGTGAACCCCGAACTGCAGGGCCGGATCTTCCCGCCCACCGCGCCCTATCTGGTCGGCCGTGAAAAGGTGCGCGAGTTCGCTCGCGCCGTCTTCGCGACGAACCCGATCAACCTCGACCCGGAAGCCGCGCGTGCCGCCGGCCATGCCGACGTCGTCGCCCCACCGACCTTCGCCGTCGTCGTGCAGGAGCTCACGCTCGCTCAGCTGCTCTCGGAGC
>CAZZNX010000047.1:19727-22279 GCA_964655795.1 uncultured Leifsonia sp.
TCGTGCACGGTGACCAGCGCTTCAGCTACTCCCGTCCGATCGTGGCCGGCGACGAGCTGACCGCGACGCTCACCGTCGCCAGCGTCAAGACGCTCGGCCCGCACGCCATGGTGACGGCCGAATCACAGATCACGGATGCCGCGGGCGAGCACGTCGTCACGGCGATCTCGACCCTCGTGGTCAGGGGGGACGAGTAATGCCTGCGAACAAGAACACCGTGACAAGCTCAACCAGCGGGGCTGCAAGCTCAACCAGCGTGGAATTTGCAGACCTGAGCATCGGCGACGTCATCGCAGAGCGCAGCTTCGCGCTCAGCCGGGATTCGCTCGTGCGCTACGCCGGGGCCTCCGGCGACTTCAACCCGATCCACTACCGCGATGACGTCGCGGCATCCGTCGGCCTGCCCGGCGTGCTCGCCCACGGCATGCTCACCATGGGCCTGGCCGTGCAGCCCGTCGTCGACTGGGCCGGTGACCCGGCGCGCGTCGTCGACTACCAGGTCAAGTTCACCCGCCCCGTCCCGGTCGACCCGGCCAGCGGTGCCCAGGTCAGCGTGCTCGCCAAGGTCGGCGCTCTGGAGCCGGAGAGTTCCATCGCACGCATCGACCTCACCGTCACCTTCGACGGCGCGACCGTGCTCGGCAAGGCCCAGGTGCGGGTCAACCTCGCCGAATCCGCCGGCTGAGGGCGTTCGATGACTGATTCCGCTGCGGGTTCACCCCTGGCACTGGCCGAACTCACCACGATGCGGGTCGGCGGCGTGCCGGAACGCATGGTCACGGCCACGACGCAGCGTGACCTCGTCGACGCGGCGCTCGCGATCTGGGTCGACGGTGACGAGTGGCTCGTCCTGGCTGGCGGCTCGAACACCGTCGCCAGCGACGAGCCGTTCGACGGCACTGTGCTGCGTGTCGCCACCCGCGGTATCGAGGTTCTGCCGACGGATGCCGCGGCGCCTGGCCGCGTGCGCGTGCGCGTGCAGGCCGGCGAGCCGTGGGACGATCTCGTCGCCTACGCGGTCAGCCGTGGCTGGTCCGGCATCGAGGCGCTCTCCGGGATTCCGGGCTCGACCGGCGCCGCACCCGTGCAGAACATCGGCGCATACGGCCAGGAGCTCTCCTCCAGCCTCGTCGCCATCGACTTCCTCGACTACATCACGGGCGAGGTCAGCCGGATGAGCGCGGCCGAACTCGAGCTCGGCTACCGCACCTCCGTGCTCAAGCAGGGCCGCCAGGGCATCGTGCTCACCGTCGAACTCGAGCTGCACGACACCGCAGACGAGCAGGCCGTGCTCGGCGGAGCGCTCGGGCAGCCGGTCGCGTACGCGCAGCTGGCCGGCGCCCTCGGCGTGCAACTCGGCGACCGGGTTCCGGTGCAGGCGATGCGCGATGCCGTGCTCGTGCTGCGGGCGTCCAAGGGCATGGTGCTGAACCCGGAGGACCCGGACACTGCCAGCGCCGGATCCTTCTTCACGAACCCGATCGTCCGCGAGAACTTCGCCCGCGGACTTCCCGCCGACGCCCCGCGGTGGCCGCTGACCCCGGACACCGCCGACGTCGTCGTCCCGCTCGGGCACCTCGCCTCTGGCACGCCTCTTGACGCTTTCCTCACGCACCAGGAGGAGCTGGCGGCCTCGACGGTCGATGCCGGCGCCGCCGCATCGAACGAGGCGCTCGTCAAACTCTCCGCCGCCTGGCTGATCGAGCACGCCGGCATCCGCCGCGGCTTCCGGCTGCCGGGTTCGCGGGCGGCCATCTCGAGCAAGCACACGCTGGCCATCACGAACACCGGTGGGGCACGGGCAGAGGAGATCGCGCAGCTGGCCCGCTACGTGCAGGGCCGCGTGCAGGCAGAGTTCGGCGTGATTCTGCACCCGGAGCCCGTGCTCGTCGGCATCGAGCTGTAGTGGGCGTGCTCGTCATGGGCTCGCTCGTCGAGGGTGCGGAGAAGGCCCCGTCCACTGGGGGAGCGGGGCCTTCTCTGAGTAGTCGGCGTTCGGCTGGCGTTAAGGGATCACGCGAGCGTCTGTGTGGCTGCCGAGCGGCGTTGCTGGGCGGTGCGCAACGAAAGCATCGCCCACGTGATGGTCGATGCGGCGAGTACGAACAGGGCTACGCCAACGAGTTGAACGATCATGAGAGTTATCCTTTCTGGTCTCAGATGTACAAACGAGCCGTCCGTACGGAATCCATACGGACGACGAGTTGTGGCGAGTCGGTCCCGCCACGTTCTGAAACAAGGGTCGCATATGCGACACTTGAACCATGCTACAGCATCAAGCGTCGGAATTGCGATGATTGAGTTCGACGTTGAGCGTGTCGAGCGCGATCTCGGACTCGCGGTGCGGGAACTCCGCATCAAACGCGACTACTCCCAGCGCGAGCTGGCCGACCGGGCCGGTGTCGGTCTCACGGCCCTCCGCAGCCTGGAGAAGGGGCACGGCTCCACGCTCACGACGCTGAGCAAGATCGTGCACGCCCTCGGCCGTGACGGCTGGCTCGCCTTGCTCGATGACGCGACCGCCCAGTCGAAGCCGCTGAAGAAAAAGAAGA
>CAZZNX010000047.1:22289-24906 GCA_964655795.1 uncultured Leifsonia sp.
CGACCGGATGCCGGCCAGGCAGCGGCCGATCAGCCCGATGCGGCCGATGCCGTGGGTGAGAAGCGCCGCCGGGTGGCCAAGCGCGACAAGTCCGCGAAGGCCGACAAGGGCGCCTAGCCCCGGCATCCGCCGCCTGCCTCGGTCGCGAGTTGGCGCAAATGGCCCCTTGCGCACGCGCGAAGGGGCCATTTGCGCCAACTCACGATGAGTGCCGACACTTGCGGACCGGGTGAGGCGTGCGGATGCCGGAGCGGGCGTTACCGGGCGGAAGTGCGACGGGCGGCGAGCGCACGCTGCGCACGGCGCAGCAGCCCGACCAAGCCAAAGAGCAGCACGATGACGCCGATGGCCAGCGCGCCGTAGAGCGCGAGCGTCGTCGCTTCGAGGCTCGTGACCCACTTGATGAGTTCCAGGCGGTGCTGCGGCGAGAGCACCACGTAGAGCGCGCCGCCGGCGAGTGCGGCGAACACGAGCCCCCACACGATGGCCGCCCATCGTGTGCGCGGGCCGTGACCGGCGGCCGGTGTTTCGGTGGGCGCAGGGGCGGCGGAGGTGGTTCCCGCCGGTCCGGTCTCTGTGCCGGAGTTGGTGCCGCCGGTGGAGGTGCCGCCGTCGGCGTCAGCCGTGAACAGTGACTGCACCGGGGTGGTTGCGGCGGCGTCCGGAATCGGGACGGTGGCGGCGAGCGAGTCGGCCGGGTTCTCGTTGGCTGTGCTCATGAGGGGTGTCCTATCCGGGGAACTGGGTGATGAAGATGGAACCGCGCGTGAGCGTGGCGTCGATGGTGAGGTCCGCCGGGTCGTCTGGGCTGATCGTGCCGATCCGGAGGGTGTGTGTGCCGGACTCGCTCGGGGGCGTGAGCACCCTGCTTTCGGCGTCGCCGTCGTTGTCGTGCCGGGTGAGGGTGATCGTTTCATCGGCGTCGATTGCCGCGTCGAGCTCGAGTGAGGCGCCCGGGTCCATCTGGATGTAGAGGTCGCCGTTGGCCTTGGTGATGGCCATGGTGCCGGGGGCGCTGTTGCTGTTCTCGTGGTCGTAGACCCACACCGTCAACGCTCCAAAGGGCTGTGTCACCGATTCCGGTGCCGACGTGCTGCTGACGAACTCGCCCGGCCACAGCAGCGTGCTCCCTCGCGGGATCAGCGCGGAGACCAGCCCGATGAGGAGCAGCGCCATGGTGAGGGCGGCGAGGAAGCCGCTGCGGCGGCGCGCGATGCCGGCGATGATCATGGAGACGGATGCCACGAGCGCAGCGACCAGGACACCGATGGTCGCGGCATAGTCGGCGTTCTCGGGGCTGCCCATGGCGGCGATGGCGCTGGCGGCGCCGGCGACGAGGGCTGCTCCCATAGTGAAGAACACGGCGGACGCGCTGGCGCGGGGGCGCTCGAGCTTGCGCAGGCGCCGGTGCTCCGCGGCCTGCGCGGCGAAGGCCTGCGAACGGGCCTTGTTCTCTGCCGCCCATTGCGAGCGGGCCGCCTTGTCGGCGTCGGCCTGCGCCCGGCTGAAGCGTTCGCGTTCGATCCGCCATGCCTCGTGTTGCAGCTTCCACGCTGCGAGCTCGTCGACCGATGCACCGGCGCCCGGCGGGGCCGGCTCATGCTCCGCGGTCGGCGGTGTGTCGGCCTCTGCCGCCGCGGACGCCCCGGTGGCCGCGCTGATCGACTCTGTTGATGCGGCTGCCGCGGAGCTCGCCGCCGATGTGGCGGTGTCGCTCGTGGTGGTAGCGGCGGCATCGGAGTCCCCCGACCGGATGCCGCCGCCGTCTGGTGCCGGGGCGGTGCTGTACGCGGCGAGCGTGGTCGGCGATGGAGCACCCCCACCCCGGGAGTTCGTGTTGCTGCGTCGCACGAGCCACACCACGAAGACGGTGATGGCGGCAAGCGCGGCGATGTTGAAGATGGTGGCGATCACCGAGGAGCCTGACCAGCCCCAGAACCAGCCACCCGTCGTCCAGAAGTTCCCGGCGACCACCGACTGCGCCGCGGCGTTCAGCGGCGTCATCAGGCCGAGCAACACGAAGATCGCGATGCCGGCCAGCGCTGGCTGCGGATCGCCGTTCAGGAGGCGCTGCAGGTGGATGCGGCCATCGCTGTCCGGCAGCAGCAACCAGGCGACGCCGTAGAAGAGGAGCACGGGCGCAGCGAAGATCGCCAGCACCACGAGGATCCCGCGCACGATGATCGGGTCGATGCCGATCCGGGCGGCAACGCCGGACGCAACGCCGCCGATCCAGCCCGGCTGGCGCTGCAGACCGAGGCCCCGCAGCCAGGCGAAGAAACCGTGCGGTGCGCCACCGTGCTGGTCGCGGTCGGTGCTGGAGGAGTATGCCGAGAAGTCGGGCGCCGTTGGGCCGCCGCCGGCGGTGTCGCCGGGAGCGCCGGCGGCCGTGTCAGCGGAGCTCGCAGCGGCATCCGCGTTGAGATCGGCGGGGAGGTCATGTTTCATAGTTCGATCGTGGCCTCTGCCGGCATCCGCCCGCTATGGGGTGAATCCCTGAACGCACCCTGAGATCGCCGGGGGGAGTCTCCGCCAGCAGCCGAATTCTGTTTGGATGCTTCTATGTCACCGAACGCGCAGGCCGCCACCGTGCCCCGCGCACCCCGGCCCCGGCTCA
>CAZZNX010000048.1:0-24481 GCA_964655795.1 uncultured Leifsonia sp.
GATCAAGGCGCTCGAAGACGACCAGAAACGCCGCGCGAAGCGAAGTCTGCGCGATGGCATCGACCGGATCCTCGTTGACCTCTCCTCGCTCTACCGCGACGTGATCATGCTGCAGCTGGGGCGGACGGATGCCGTCATCAACCGCGAGCTCGGTGGCAAACTCGACGAGGCAGCCTCACGCAGCTCGCCAGCAGAGACCCTCGCCACCCTCGACGCGATCACGACCGCCAGACACCGCATCGAGGCGAACGTCGCACCGTTGTTGGCGCTCGAGGCCATGCTCGTGTCGTTCCGGCGGCCCTGAGCCCCCGGCCACCCGCCGTACCAGACCGTTCTCAGCACCCAGCAGAGACCCAGCACCCAGCAGAGAGTGAAGACGTTGACGACTGCCGCAGGCTCTTCCCCCGCCACCACCGCACAACAGCGCCGCAGGCGCCGGGTCGGCGCCGCGGTGGCCGGCGCCCTCGTCACCATGCTCACCCTCGCCGGCTGCGTCACGGCGTTCCTGCCGGAACCCCCTCCGGCCACCTCGACGCCGACGGGGGAGGACGTCGATGCGGCCCTCCAGCCGTTCTACTCGCAGACGGTGAGCTGGAGCGGCTGTGGCGGCGGCATGCAGTGCGCGACCGTCGAGGCTCCGCTCGACTGGGCGGAGCCGGCAGCCGGCGCTGGGGGAGAAGATCGGCTCGCTGCTCGTCAATCCGGGTGGGCCGGGTGGTTCCGGCTACAGCTTCGTCAAGGATTCAGTCGATTACGCGACGGATGAGCGCCTGCAGGAACGATTCGACGTCGTCGGCTTCGACCCGCGCGGAGTCGGGCGGTCAACCGGTGTGAGCTGTTACGACGCCGCCGGCATGGACGAGTACCTCTACGGCGTCAGCGAGAACGAGCGCGGCAGCGACGCGTGGATCGCCGAGATGACCGATTCGGCTCGGAACTTCGGTGAGTCATGCGCGGACGGCACCTGAGCCCTGCTCGCCCAGGTCGGCACAGAGAACGCGGCCCGCGACCTCGACCTGCTGCGGTCGGTGCTCGGCGACGAGAAACTGTTCTACCTCGGGTACTCCTACGGCACCTTCCTCGGTGCCGTCTACGCCGATCTCTTCCCGGGCAAGACGGGGCGGCTCGTGCTCGACGGCGCGATCGACCCGTCGACGAGCAACTTCGAGGTCACCAAGACGCAGGCGCAGGGCTTCGAGAGCGCGCTGCGGGCGTATCTGACTGCCTGCAGAGCAGCGAGTGCCCGTTCGATGGCACCGTCGACAGTGGCATGCAGACCGTCGGCGCCCTGCTCGACTCGGTCGACGCCAGCCCGATCCGGGCCGCAGACGGGCGGGAGCTGGGTGGAAGCACCCTCTTCACCGCCATCATCTACCCGCTCTACGACGCCAACGCCTGGGGCATGCTCAGCGACATGCTCGAGAGCGTCATGCACGGCGACGCCGAGATGGCGTTCGAATTCGCCGACGCCTACAACGGGCGCAACGCGGACGGCTCGTACAGCGACAACTCGACCGAGGCGTTCATGGCGGTGAACTGCATGGACTACAGCTACAACGCCGACCCCGCGCTGATGCGCGAGCAGGCGGTGGCGATGGATGAGGCGGCCCCCGTGATCGGCCGCTACATGTCGTACGGCGACATCAGCTGCGCCAGCTGGCCCTACTCCTTCCAGGGGGAACGCGGCGAGATCCACGCAGATGGTTCCGCTCCGATCCTCGTGATCGGCACGACGAACGACCCGGCGACGCCCTACGTCTGGGCGGAGGCCCTGGTCGGGCAGCTCGAGAACGGGCACCTCGTGACGTACCAGGGCGAGGGCCACACCGCGTACAACAAGTCCAACGACTGCATCGCCGACACGGTCGACGATTTCCTGATCGATGGAACGGTGCCGGCGGCCGATCCGATGTGCTGAGACGTGTCGACTGTGCAGCATTGGCCGGGCAGAGCCGAGCCGAGCCGGGCCGACGGGCCGAGCGAGGGCTGACGTGCTGGGTCGCCGCTGAGGTATGGTGTGGCGATGGAGCACGCGTGAGCGCCCCGGCCTCGCACGATGACCACGCAGCGGTCACGATCGCCGTCGTCATCCCGTCGCGCAATGACGCTCCGATGCTGGCCGTCTGCCTGGCCCATCTGGCCGCCCAGACCCGCCCGGCCGATCAGATCATCGTCGTCGACAACGCCAGCACCGACGACACGGCTGCCGTCTGTGCGGCGGCCGGGGTTCGCCGCATCTACTGGCCCGAGGTCGGCGTCGCCGGGGCGTCGGCGCGCGGCTTCGATGCGGCGGATGCCGGCATCCTGGCCCGGATCGACGCGGATTCACGCCCGGCGGCGGACTGGTTGGCCCTGGTCGAGTCCGCGCTCGGTGATGCCCCGGCGCTGACGCTGCTCACCGGTCCGGGTGACTTCTACGGCGGGCCCAGGGTGGTGCGCTGGCTGGGGCGGACGCTGTATCTGGGTGGATACTTCCACATGGTCGGATTCCTGCTCGGACACCCGCCGGTGTTCGGCTCCAACTACGCGATGACGGCCGATGTCTGGGCGCGGATCGGGCCGGCGGTCGTGCGTGACGTGCCGGGCATCCACGACGACCTCGACGTGTCGTACCGGGTGCGGCCCGACATGGAGGTGCGTTTCGACTCCGCGCTGCGCATGCCGGTCTCGGCCCGGCCGTTCCGCAGCTGGGGTGCGCTGGGCCGGCGGCTGAACAAGGCCTGGCTGACGTTCCGGCACGAGTTCCGCGCGGAGACGCCGCTGCGCCGGAGGCGGGCGCGGCGCGAGTGGGCACGCAGCCACGGCCGCTGAGCGCCGGGACCGTAGCGGCTCGGCCTTACGGCCCGGCCGTGGCGTACAGCGCGACGAGGTCGCGGCACAGCTGGTGGGGTGAGGTCTCGCACGGGCTGTGCCCGGTCGGATAGACGGCGAATTCGGCGCCGAGCGCGTTGGCGAAGTCGGCGTGCAGCGCCGTCGGCCACAGATCGTGCTCGCCGACGGCGACGAGCTTGGGCAGGCCGGCGCGCGCCAGCGGAGTGCTGATGTCGGGGTTGCGCCGCATCAGATCGACGATGTCGCGCACCGAGTCGCGCCGGGTGAGTGCGAAACGCTCCCGCACGAAGCGCAGACGACCAGGCGACACGGGGATGAGGTTGCGCCGGATGCCCCACATCATCAGCGCCGCCCCCACACGGGCATTGGCCAGCCCGGTCGCCGGACCGATCCTGCTGACACCGCGGAAGCTCTGCCCGGACAGCGGCGGGCAGCTGAGCAGGGTCAGGCTGGCGAAACGTTCCGGCGCCCTGGCGAAGGCCAACCCGGCGACGACGCCGGCGAAGGAGTAGCCGACGACGTGGGTGGGGCGATCGAGCTCCCGGAGCACGGCGAGGAGGTCGTTGACGAAGAGTTCGTGGTCGTAGTGCGCCCGCGGCGGGGTCAGCTTCTCCGGCCCTGCATCGGCCGACTGGTACTGCCCGGCCAGGTCGAAGCTGAGCGTGAGATAGCCGGCGGCGGCCAGGAGCGGCATCATCAGCACGAAGTCCTCTTTGGAACCCGTCGCCCCCGGCACCAGCAGAATGGGCGGCGCCCCCTCGTCACCGCAACTGATCATGGCCAGGGGCCCGCTCGGCGCGGCGAATGTCGTTGCGCTGAAGCCCGGCGGCAGCACCGCCCAGTCGAAGTCCCGCAGCTCGGCGTCCGCCAGGGCCGCGGCATCCACCGGCTGCTTTCCGGCGATGTTCCCGGATCCGCCGTGGGGATGCTCGTCGTCGGCCCACTCGGCTGGACTGCCCACGGTCACACCTCCGGTTCATCGGGAGAGTTACCAAGAATGCTAGACCTTCACCGTCTATACCTTCACTGTCACCGCCGTGATGAAGGATTGCAGGCGTCGGTAGACCTCCTGCGACTCGGGGTAGCGGAAGTTCTGCTGCCAGGTGTGCTCGGTGTTCGCGCTGTCCCAGCCGTAGACGAGCGTGTCCACGTGCACGCCGTGCTCCCGCAGCCGCGCGATCAGGTTCATGTTGGAGGCGTAGAAGAAGTCGCGTTCGGATGTCGTGATGAACACCGGCGGGCAGCGGGAGTCGAGCCATTCGATCGGTGACATGTAGTGCGCGGCCTCGCGCAGTCGGCGGTGCCTCTGCGCGGACGTCGAACCGCCGGGCGATGGGCTCTGCGGCAGGAGCATGCGGATGAAATTCAGGCTCATGACGAAGCCCTTGTCGAAGAACACGGAGAAGTCCACGATGCTGCAGTGCTGCACCAGGCCCTTCAGATGCCCCGCGGGCACCGCGGGTTCCAGCCCATGGTGCTCGGCCAGTTCCGGCTGGAAGCTCGCCGCCGTCATCAGCGCCGAGATCTGACCGCCGGCGGAATCGCCGCCGAGCACGATGCGCTGGGCGTCGCCGCCGTAGCCGGCGATCTCCGCGCTCACCCAGCGCAGTGCGGCGTTGGCGTCCTCGAGCACATGACCGAGGTGGAAGTGGGGTGCCATGCGGTAATTGACGTTGACGACGACCACGCCGCCCTCGGCCTGGCGGGCGCAGTACTTGGTGAGCGAGGCCTTGTCGCCGGAGGTCCAGCCGCCGCCGTGGAAGTACACGTAGACCGGCAGGGCGCCGTTGTGTTCGACGGGCTGGTCAGCTGCGGCATCCGGGGCCATCACGTCGAGGCGGTGCGAGCGGATGCCGTCTCCGACGAAGTCGATGTCGTGCCAGTAGCGCACGCCGGTGATGGGTTCGGCGTTGAAGCGGCGCAGCTCGCCCGGGCTGACGGCGTGCATGAGCAGGCGCCACACCCAGACGGGCACGCGGCGCAGGACGCCTCTGGCACGGCGGCCGACGGCGAACACGCCGTTCGGATCCGCCCGACCCCGTTCAACCACGCGCACACACTACGCCCGCGCACTGGGATTGTGCTCGGAATCACAGAAGGGCCAGGATCCGTGGATCCTGGCCCTTCTCGCTGGGGCCGCCTGTGGGAATCGAACCCACGACCTTCTCATTACGAGTGAGACGCTCTGCCGACTGAGCTAAGGCGGCGTGGCACACACGCGATTTCTCGCTTGAATGGCACAGCAATAAAGCTTAGCTGACGTTTGGAGCGTTTTTGTACAGCAGCGCTACGCTCACACCATGAAAGCGAATCCATACCGGACGATTCTGGGCACGACGGGCTCAGTCGGCGTGCTTCTCGGGGTGCTTCTCGTCGCTTTGGGAAGCGGGCCGTTCGCCGGGGGAGGGCTCCTGGTCTTCGGCACCGTCATCTCGGTGATCGGCCTGGTCACCGTCGTCGGCTGGGCGGTGCTTTCCGGCGTGGAATGGGCGATGAGGGAACGGGCGGCCACGGCCGAGGTCGATCCGGCGCCCGGAGAGCACTAGAACCATCGCGCAAGGGGTCTGCACCGGCGCCGCCGACAGCACTATGCTGAGCCGGTGACTACGACGACGACTTCACTGCGCTGGGGAATTCTTGCGACCGGCGGCATTGCCCACCTGTTCACCTCCGATCTCGTGCTGAACGGGCACACCGTTCAGGCGGTCGGGTCGAGGCGAGCGGATGCCGCGGCCCAGTTCGCCGCCGAGTTCGGAATCCCGAACGTGCACGCCAGCTACGACGAGCTCGTCGCCGATCCCGAGGTCGACGTCATCTACGTCGCCTCCCCGCACCCGTTCCACGCCGAACACGCGACCCTGGCGCTGAACGCCGGCAAGCACGTGCTGGTCGAGAAGCCGTTCACCCTCAACGCGGACGAGGCCCGCGAGCTTGCTGCCCTCGCCGAGAGCACCGGTCTCGTCATCCTCGAAGCCATGTGGACCCGTTTCCTGCCGCACATGCAGCGCATCCGCGAGATCCTCGCCGCCGGAACGATCGGCACCGTGCGCAGCCTCATCGCCGACCACACGCAGAAGCTCTCCGAAGACCCTCAGCACCGACTCAACTCGCTCGAGCTCGGCGGCGGCGCCCTGCTCGACCTCGGCATCTACCCGGTCTCGTTCGCGTCCTCGCTGTTCGGCGCCCCCGCGGGCATCCAGGCCTCCGCCAGGTTCAAGGCCACCGGCGCCGACGCGCAGGTCGCAACGCTGTTCCACTACGACAACGGCGCCATGGCCTCGACGCTCTCCGCGAGCGACACAAAGGGCCCGAACCGCGCCACGATCCTCGGCACAGAGGGCAGCATCGAGATCGACGGTGTCTGGTACTCGCCGACGAGCTTCCGGGTGCTCGACTCCGTCGGGGCCGTCATCGAGCACTACGTCTCCGAGGTCAACGGACGCGGCATGCACTACCAGGCGCAGGCGATCGAGGGCCTGATCGCGGCCGGCGAGCGCGTCGACGCGCGGATGCCGATCGACGAGACCGTGCAGATCATGCAGACGCTCGACGACATCCGGGCCCAGATCGGCCTCAAGTACCCGGGCGAATGACCGCGATCGCCCGGCGCATCGGCGTCGGGCGAGCTGCCGTCCACGGCGCGCACAGACTCGCCCCGTAAAATACCGGGGTGCCTGATTCCGACGAGCTGAACCCGACCCCGCCCGGTCCCTCCGTGCCCGCGTCCCCCGCGGATGCCGCCGCGAACGGTTCCGGTGTGCTCGCGCGGTTGCGCGCACACCCGCGCGCCACGATGATCGCAGGCGGAACGCTCGCGCTCGTGCTCTTCGGCGGCCTCGCCGTCGCAGCCGGCAGCGCCGTCGGGGCGCCGGTCGCGGCATCCGCACCCGCCGCAACAACGACCCCAACTCCGACTCCGACACCGACGCAGACGGCGCGCCCCGCGCCGGTCGCTGCTCCGGCGGCGAGCATCGTGCGCAGCTGCTCCGTGGCCGAGCTCGCGAGCGATGGCCGCCTCGGCAGCTTCCAGGCCCAGGTGCGCAACGCCGCAACGGGCGCGATTCTCTACGACAGGGGCGGCAACACCGCCTCCCGGGCGGCCAGCGTGCTCAAGGTGCTCACCTCGGCAGCGGCGCTCGAGGTGCTCGGGCCCGACTACCGCGCGACGACGACCGTCGTGAAGGGCGCGGAACCGGGCTCCGTCGTGCTGGTCGGTGGTGGCGACATCACGCTCAGCCGCACCCCCAGCGGCGACGAGTCGGCCTACGCCGGTGCCGCGCACCTCGACGATCTCGCCGCCCAAGTGGAGGCGGCCTGGGCCGCGGACCCGGCGAACCCGCCGCTGACGAAGCTGATCCTCGATTCCTCGATGTTCGGCGGAGCCGAGTGGCAGCCGAGCTGGGAGAGCAAGGAACTGTGGGACGGCTACATGCCGC
Organism: uncultured Leifsonia sp.; assembly: GCA_964655795.1. Taxonomy (GTDB): domain Bacteria; phylum Actinomycetota; class Actinomycetes; order Actinomycetales; family Microbacteriaceae; genus Microterricola. The sequence goes on from CAZZNX010000048.1 coordinate 7,269, forward strand.
CGATCACGGCGCTGCAGGTAGACGGTGACCGCGACAACCCGTACAACAACACCTCCAGCCGCAGCGAGGACCCGATCGGCCGCGCCGGCGCGGCCTTCGCCGAGGAGCTCGGCGGCGTCAGCATCGAACGCGGAACGGCCCCCGCGGGCGCCGCCCAGTTGGGCGCGGTGCAGTCGCAGCCCGTCTCCACCCTGGTGCAGCAGACGCTCATCGTCTCCGACAACGCGATCGCCGAGATGCTCGCACGCCTCGTTGCCGTTGAGTCCGGTGCGGGCAACAGCTTCGAGTCGATCCAGGCCGGAGTGCTGCAGGGCCTCGCCGCCTACGGCATCGACACCACAGGCATCGTCATCGTCGACGGCTCGGGCCTCAGCGACGACAACGCGGTGCCGCCGAACTACCTCACGCAGCTCTTCATGAAGATCAACGCGCGCGAGGGCAACCTCGGCGTGCTCTTCGACGGTCTTCCCGTCGCCGGGCAGACGGGATCGCTCTCCTACAGCGACCGCTTCACCGGCGACAGCGCGGTGGCCGACGGCGCCGTCTTCGCCAAGACCGGCTGGATTGACACCGGGTACACGCTCTCCGGCGTCATCCACGCCGCGGACGGCACCCCGCTCACCTTCGCGATCTACGCGCTCGGCGACGTCGACGACAGCGCCAAGACCGCGATCGACGCACTCACCGCCGGCTTCTACAACTGCGGAGACCGCCTCTCCAACCAGTGAGCCGTTGACCGGTGAGCCGTTGATAATGGAGTGACGGCAATCAGCAGTTGGAGGCGATCGTGAGCAGGGCTCTCTTCATCATCGATGTGCAGAACGACTTCACCGAGGGCGGCGCTCTCGGTGTCGAGGGCGGGGCCGCGGTGGCATCCGGCATCACCCGCTACCTCGCGGAGCATGCCGCGGACTACGCGACGATCTTCGCGTCCCGGGACTGGCATGACCAGGGCAACGACAACGGTGGGCACTTCGCCACGGATGCCGACCCCGACTTCGTCGACACGTGGCCGGTGCACTGCGTTGCCGGAACCCCGGGCGCCGACTACCACCCGGACCTCGACACGGCTGCGGTGACGTTCCACATCCGCAAGGGCCAGGGCAAGCCGGCCTACTCGATCTTCGAGGGCATGACGGAGGCGGGCGAGAGTGTGCACCAGTTGCTCACCGAGCGCGGTGTGACCCACGTGGACGTCGTCGGCATCGCGACCGACTACTGCGTGCGCGCCAGCGTGCTGGACGCGCTCGAGCACGGCCAGCACGTGCGCGTGCTGAGCGACCTCGTCGCGGGAGTCGCCGAAGAGCGCAGCCTGGCTGCGCTGGCCGAGGTCGGCCATGCCGGCGCCGAGATCGTGCCGTCGGCCACGGATACCGCGGGCGATACCCGGGACTGAGCCCGCAGCCCTACCGCTGGTTGAGTAGCGAGGAACGAGCGTATCGAAACCTCACGATTCCTCGATCGCGCGGACCTCGGTTTCGATACGGCCGTAGACGGCCTACTCAACCAGCGGAGTGGCAGAGCCGTGCGCCGGCCGTCAGGCGGCGCGCTGCACCAGCCCACCGGTGAGTCCGAGTTCGATCAGAGCGGCCATCGCGACGATGAGACGGTCGTTCGCCTCCGTCTCGGCGATCGATGCGCGCAGTCCCTCGCCGGCGAAGGGCCGCACGAGCAAGCCGTGTTCCTCGAGCAGGGCGGCCGCGGCACTCGTGTGTTCGCCGAGCGGGAGCCAGAGGAAATTGGCACCTGATTCCGGCAGGCACCAGCCCTGGGCGATGGCAGCGTCACTGACCCGCTCGCGCTCAGCGATGAGCGCATCGACGCGGTCGCCGAGTTCGTCTTCGGCGAGTAGCGATGCGACCGCTGCCGTCTGGGCGAGTGCCGTCACGCCGAACGGGAGGGCGACCTTGCGCAAAGCAGTGGCGAGCGGTGTCGGCGCGATCGCGTAACCGACGCGGAGCCCGGCCAATCCGTACGCCTTGGAGAAGGTGTGGGCGACCGCGACGTTTGGGTAGCGACGGAAGAACTCGATGCCGCTGGGGGAGTCCTCACGGAGGTTGAACTGCACATAGGCCTCGTCGATGACGACGACGATGTCGGACGGCACCTGTGCCACGAAGGCATCGAGCTCGTCGTGTCCGAGAGTTGTGCCCGTCGGGTTGTTCGGGTTGCACACCAGGATGAGGCGGGTGCGCTCGGTGATGGCCCCGAGCATGGCATCGAGGTCGTGACCGTGCGCGGCCGTGAGTGGCACGGCAACCGGACTTGCCCCGGCCGCGCGCACGAGCATCGGGTACGCCTCGAAGGAGCGCCAGGCGAAGAGCACCTCGTCGCCCTCTCCGGCGGTCGCACGGATGAGTTGTGAGACGACCTCCACCGAGCCGCTTCCCAGCACGATGTTCACGGGGTCCACCGTGAAACGCTCGCAGAGCATGGCAGTGAGCTCGGTCGCCGCTGACTCGGGGTAGCGGTTGATTCCGTCAATGCGGGCGGCGACGGCTGCCGCGACCGACGGCAGCGGTGGGTAGGGATTCTCGTTCGATGAGATCTTGAAGACCTCTCCCGTGCCGCTCTCGGCGCTCGCGGCGACTGCCTTGCCCGGCTTGTAGTCGGGGATTCCGGAGAGGTCATCACGCAGGCGGAGATTGTGCATCGATTCAGCTTTCTCTAGGGGCTCACCGGGCAGAGCAGTTTGACAGTGCCCCAAGTGAACCATAAAATCCGTAATTGATTATAACCAATGTCTTCAATTGTGGATATGCGGTTCCGGACGGCGAAAGGTCGGCAATGGCGCAGCGGTACGTGAGTAGGCACAGCGGCACCTTTGGCGGCGTTCACGTCGAGTACACGGCGATCGTCGAGGGCCTCCGGGTGCGGGACGCGAATGGCGCCGGCATCGGCCGCTCCTACACGACGTCCTACCTGGCCGACGAGCCGAGCCCCGATCGCCCGATCACGTTCATCTTCAACGGGGGTCCCGGCGTCTCCTCCGTCTGGCTCCACCTCGGTGGCCTCGGACCGTTCCGGGCCGTCATCCCGACGACTCTCGACACCGGGATCCTGCCCCCCTACGAACTCGCGCCGAGTCCGAGCAGCCTGCTCGGCAGCAGCGACGTGGTCTTCATCGACCCCATCAACACCGGATATGGCCGAGCGGATGCCGGCGCTGACACCGGCGCGGTCGATGGCGTCGAGGGCGATGCCGACCACGTCGCGGACGTCATCCGACGCTGGCTGGAGCGCCACGGTCGCCTCGGCGCACGGGTCTTCCTGCTCGGCGAAAGCTACGGCACCATCCGTGCCGCGGTCGTGGCCACTCGGCTGCTCGGTGCAGACAACGCCATTGCGGTCGAAGGTGTTGCCCTGCTCGGACAGGTGTTGAACGCCCAGGAGACAACACAGCGGCCAGGCAACGTGATTGGATTCGTCGCCGCTGTGCCATTGCTCGCAGTGACGGCCAGCTACCACGGCCTCGGTGTGCACACCGGTCTCGGGCTGGACGAGCTTGCCGAGCAGGCGCATGCCTGGTCAATCGGGCGGTACGCCAGCGCGCTCCTGCAGGGAACGGCGTTGCCGGAAGCCGAGCTGCGCTCCGTCGCCGAAGAGCTCTCCGGCTACACCGGCCTGCCCGTCGCCGGGTTGCTGCGGTGCCGGCTGCGGGTGAACAAGGAGGATTTCCGGCGTGAGTTGTTGGCCGAGCGCGGCCTCGTGTTGGGGCTCACCGATGCGCGGTACACGTCCGCGGCTGTGCCACCAGGGGGTAGCGAGCCACAGTTCGAACCCACTGGCCTGCACCTCGACGCCGCATTCGTCGCGGCAGCGCAGCGCCACTTCACCGAGAACCTGGGCGTGCCGACGAGCAAGCGTTACCGGCTGGCCGACAATCGGACCCACGAACGCTGGAACTACCAGGAGAGCGCAGCCGTCTCCGAGTTCGGCGGAAGCCCGCTACCGTCCCCGTTCGCGCTCTTTGACTATGCCGCCCATCTGCGGGCTTATCTTCGTGCCGTGCCACAGGCCCGATTGTTCATCGGCACCGGGCACTACGACACACTCACCACGGTCGGCTCCGCGCGCAACCTGCTCGCCCAGAACGATCTGCCGGCCGATCGGGTCACCTCGCTCACCTTCCCCGCCGGTCACATGATGTACACCGACCCTGGCAGTGCAGAAATGCTCGGTGCCGCGCTGCGCGACTTCGTCGCCGGCCCGCGCTGAGCCCCCGACCGTAGCCAACGCGCAGAGAGAAGACACCGGTGTCCATGCCACTCCCGCCCACCACCCCTGGCGCACAGCGCCTGACGCTGCGTGTGGCCGAACTCCGTTACGAGGCCCGCGATGTGATCTCGGTGCTGCTGTGCGATCCGACGGGCGCGGCACTGAACGCATGGTCGCCAGGTGCGCACATCGACGTGCGCTTCGGCTCCGGAGTCGAGCGCCAGTACTCGCTCTGCTCTGACCCCGCCGACCGTTCCGGCTGGCGCTTCGCGGTGCTGCGCGAGCCGGTCAGTCGCGGCGGATCCAGCTACGTGCACGATTCGCTGCGTCCGGGCGAACTTCTCGACGTCAGCCTGCCCCGCAACAACTTCGAGCTGGCGGATGCCGACAACTACGTGTTCGTGGCCGGTGGCATCGGCATAACCCCGCTGCTGCCGATGATCCGGTCTATGGCCGCGCGCGGTGCCGCGTGGCGTTTGGCCTACCTCGGGGGCAGCGCGGAGCGCATGGCCTTCACAGGCTCCGCGGCGATCGCCGACGGCAACAGCACCCTAGTTGCCGGCGACCGAGACGGCCGCCTCGACCTGGCCGGCTGGATCGGCGCGGTCGGAGCCGACACCCGGGTCTACGCCTGCGGGCCGGAGCGGCTGCTGGAAGCTCTCGAATCGCTCAGCGCCGGATGGCCTACGGGGACACTCCGGCTCGAACGTTTCCAAGCCAAGGCACTGAGCGAACCGCTCTCGACCGAGGCTTTCGAGGTCGAGGCCCGCCGCAGCGGTGTGACCGTTCGGGTCGACAACGGGTGCAGCGTGCTCGACATGCTCGAAAAGGCTGGCATCGGCGTGCCGAGTTCCTGCCTCGAAGGGGTATGCGGCACCTGCGAGACCGACGTCATCGATGGCGACGTCGACCACAGGGACTCGATACTCAGCCCGGACGAGCGCGAGGCGAACGAGACGATGATGATCTGCGTCTCGCGGGCGACCAGCCCCACTCTCGTGCTCGACATCTAGAACACCCACCATTCACGAACGGAGAGAACATGGACACGGACACCGCATATGGTCTTCGGCTCGGTGCGCCACTGCATGAGCTTGCTCAGGTCGGGCAGGGCACCCCTTACGGTGAGGTGCTGCGCCGATATTGGCAGCCCATCGCCCTGGTCGGTGACGCGACGACGCGCCCGATGAAGGTCAAGGTGCTCGGCGAGGAGCTGATCTTGTTCCGCACCCGCAGGGGCAGGCCGGGGCTGCTGCACCCGCGCTGTACCCACAGGGGAGCGTCCCTGTATTACGGGGGTGTGGAGGATGACGGCATCCGCTGCTCGTACCACGGCTGGGTGTTCGACGCCGAGGGGCGCACGCTGGAGCAGCCGTGCGAACCGGAGATGGGTCTGCACCGTGATCGGATGCGTCAGCCCTGGTACCCGGTGCAGGAGCAATATGGCCTGATCTGGGTGTACATGGGCCCGCCGGACAAGAAGCCGCTGCTGCCCCGCTACGACACCTTCGAAAACCTGGCCGAGGACGAAGTGTTGATCGCCGATGACAATGGCGTCGGCGGTGGCGGCCCCTCACTGCTCGACTTCAACTGGTTGCAGCATTGGGAGAACGTGATGGACCCGTTCCACGTGCCGATCCTGCACGCCCGATTCAGCGGCAACCAGTTCACGCCAGAGATGGCGATCATCCCCGAGGTGACCTTCGAGTACACGCCACGAGGTGTGCGCTCGGTGCAGCACCGCGGACTCGGAGACGGCCGGGCCCTGCGCCGGGTCACCGAGGTCATGTTCCCCAATCTGCGCGTCGTCGCCAGCCCGAAGCTGACCTCGGGGCAGACGAACATGATCGGCTGGGTCGTTCCGTTGGACGACACCTCGTTCAAGATTTTCACCATCGCCCGCGACAGCGACCCCGAGTTCTTGAAGAAGCTCCGCTCGACCCACGAGGGCAAGGCGTGGAAGGACTTGACCGAGGAAGAGCACCAGCGGCTGCCCGGCGACTACGAGGCTCAGAAGAGCCAGGGCGACATCTCGTTGCATAGCGAGGACCACCTCACCACCACCGACCAGGGCGTCGCGATGCTCCGCCGCATGATGGCGAAGCAGATCCGCGCGCTCGACAAGGGTGAGAACCCGCCAGGGCTCGTGTTCGAGGAGTCAGAGCGAGTCGTCGCGATCGAGGGTGGCAACTACTTCGAGGACGTGGTCGCCCAGCCGGCCACCGCCGGCGCATGAGCAAGTACGAGGCGTTGGCGCCGCGCGGGGAGAAGCCGCTGCTGATTCTCGGGATCAGCGGTGTCATCGTCCTCGAGGACGGAGCGGACGTGCCGACATCCACGCACCGGGTCTCGGCATGGGGGCGGTGGGTGCGCGATGTGGAGATCCCGGATGACGCTGCCCGGAGAATCCGCGAACTCAGCGAGAGCTTCGAAATCGTCTGGGCATCGGAGTGGGGTCACAATGCCCACACCGCCCTCCGGGAGGCGCTCGAGCTGCCAGAAGAGCCCTGGCCTTTCCTGCCCGTGCAGTTCGGCAAGATCGACATGATCACGCACTACACCGCTGGATGGCCGTGGGTCTGGGTCGACGACGAGCTTGTCGACCTGGCTGGGCCGGCGCCCGTCGACGGCACAGGTGTCGTGGTGCGCGTCGACCCCCGTCTCGGCATCTGCGCGGTCGACGCCCATCAGCTGCTCGAGGCGCTCGCCGCGCTTCCGCGCCCCGTCCGCAACTAGTTCTCGCCGTCCAGCTCGCGGCCATCCCGGTCGCCACCCCACAGAACGAGGTACTCATGTCAGAGCATCACCCGACCCCTCACGGCACCGCCGAGCGGCTCCTCGCCGATCTGGCAATCGTCGGCGGGTACGTGGTTCCCGTCGTCGGCGACGACATCGACGGCGGGACGGTGCTCGTCCGCGACGGTGTGATCGTCGCCATCGGGCCAGATGTCACCGTGCCGGCCGGCGTGCCCATCATTGAGGCGCACGGCCTCTGGGTGCTGCCGGGTTTCATCGACGCCCACAGCCACATCGGCGTGCACGAGGAGGGAACCGGCTGGGCCGGTGCAGACGGCAGCGAGCTGAGTGGCCCCAACATGGCCGGGGTGCGGGCAGTGGACGCCATCAACATCGAGGACATCGCTTTCGCCGACGCACTCGCGGGCGGCGTGACCGCTGCCGTGGTCAAGCCGGGCTCCGGCAACCCCATCGGCGGCCAGACCGTCGCCATCAAGACCGGGGGTGGTCGCACCGTGGACGCGCAGGTGATCCGCCGGTCGGTGAGCGTGAAGTCGGCCCTGGGGGAGAACCCCAAGCAGGTCTACGGCGACCGCAAGCAGCTGCCGAGTACCCGCATGGGCATCGCCCTCGTCATCCGTCAGGCCCTGCTCGACGCCCAGGACTACGTCCTCAGGCGCGACCGCGCCGACGTCGACGGCACGGTGTTCTCACGCGATCTCGCCCAGGAGGCCCTCGCTCAGGTGCTGAGCGGTGAACTGCTCTGGGATCAGCACGTGCACCGCCACGACGACATCGCCACGGCGTTGCGGCTGGCGGACGAGTTCGGATTGAAGCTGGTCGTGAATCACGGAACAGAGGCACACAAACTTGCTGCCGAGCTGGCTGCGCGTGACATCCCCGTCATCTACGGGCCCATCCTCTCGAGCCGTTCAAAGGTCGAAGTGCGCGAGGCATCCGTCGACAACCTCGTCACCCTCGTCGCGGCCGGCGTGCGTGTTGCGTTGACCACCGACCACCCCGTCGTGCCGATGGGGCAACTCAACTTGCAGGGGGCGGTCGCCGTACGAGCCGGATTGCCCTGGCGTGCGGCGATCGAGGCGATGACCGTGCGCGCGGCCGAGATCGTGCGCATCGACGACAGGGTCGGTTCGCTCGTCGCGGGGCTGGATGCCGACATCGTGCTGTGGTCCGGCGACCCGCTCGACGTGCAGTCCCGCGTTGAGCGCGCCTACATCAGCGGCCGCGAGGTCCACAGCGACAGGGGCGCGCGGTGACGGCCACCCTCCGTGCGGACGCCGCCGTGCTGTTGCCGGAACTGATCGCGCTGCGCCGGGCGCTGCACGCTGCGCCCGAGGTTGGCTTCGAGCTGCCCGGCACGCAGGCCGCGGTGGTCGCGGCCATCGACAATCTCGGCCTCGAGGTGACTCTGGGACGCTCGCTCAGCTCGGTCACCGCCGTGCTTCGTGGCTCCTTGCCCGGTCCCAACGTCGTACTGCGTGCCGATATGGACGCCCTTGCCATCGCGGAAGAGACCGGGCTCGCCTACGCCTCGCTGAACGGCGCGATGCACGCCTGCGGGCATGATCTGCACGTGGCGGGGCTGGTGGGAGCCGCCCGGCTGCTCGCCGCCAGGCGAGAACAGATCGCCGGCTCCGTGACCTTCATGTTCCAGCCGGGGGAGGAGGCCGGAGGCGGGGCCCCGCTGATGCTCGCCGAGGGCGTACTCGAGGCGGCGGGTCAGCGCGCGGTCGCGGCCTACGGCATCCACGTGTTACCGGGGGAGCCCGGCGTCTTCTCGACCAAGGCCGGTCCGTTGATGGGCGGAGCCAACGCGCTGCGTATCAGCGTGCACGGCGTGGGCGGGCACGGTTCCCGCCCACATCAGGCCGTCGACCCCGTCCCGGTTCTGGCCGAGATCATTCTCGCGCTGCAGAGCTGGGTGACCAGGCGATTCGACGTCTTCGACCCGATCGTGCTCTCGGTGACGAAACTCGCGGCCAGCGAGATCCTCAACGTGATCCCGGACACGGCGCGTTGTGAGGCGACGGTGCGCACGCTCTCTGCGGCCTCGGTCGCGAAGGTGCAGGGCGAACTACCCGCCATTGTCGAACACGTCGCCGCGGCACACGGATGCCGCGCGGAGCTCGACTTCGAGGTGGTCTACCCGGTCACCGTCAACAGTCCGCGCGAGACCGCGGCCGCTCTGAATGTGCTGCGCGACACCTTCGGCACCGAACGCGTCGAAACCCTCTCGACCCCGGTGATGGCATCGGAGGACTTCTCCTTCGTCCTCGAGCAGGTTCCCGGCGCCTTCATCTTCCTGGGAGCGACGCCCTCGGGCATCGATCCGGCCGCAGCCGAGATGAATCACTCGCCGCGCGCGGTCTTCGACGACGGGGTGCTCGCCGATCAGGCCGCCGCCCACGCGGCCCTGGCGCTCAGCCACGTCGGCTGAGCGTCAGTGCTCTTCGACCGAGCGTCAGTGCCCTGGGGTGCGGTGGCGCACGAGCGCGCTGCGTCCGAGCTCGACATCGCCAGAGCGGATTGCCTCGACGAGGTCGCGATGGGCGGCGAGGCGTTCCTCGCTGTTTGCGCGGAAACCCGGAACATCCAGTGAGGCGGTGATCGGCTCCTCCGCGCCCTCGCTCTCGATGTAGTCAACGAGATTCAGATAGAACGTGCGCAGCACGGCGTTCGGTGAGATCTCGGCGATGCGTCGGTGCAACCGCCAGTTGCAGTGCAATCCCTCGACAGGGTCGTGCCACACCGCGGTGAGCTCAGTCATCAGCGCGTCGAGAGCGGCGAGATCGGCATCGCTGCGGTGCAATACGGCGTCGTGGACGACCGCCTCGTCGAGTGCGTCGAGCACGCCGACGACCTCGTTGACGGTTGCGCCGTCCTCGCGCAGCTGCAGGACGCTGTGCGCCAGGCGGATCAGCGGGGACTGGTTGGCGACGAAGATGCCTCCGCCCGGCCCGGGGCGCACCTCGATCACTCCGCGACCGCGGAGGACGCGCATCGCCTCACCGAGCGTGGCCGGCGCGACGCCGAACTGTTCGTAGAGGTCTTGCTTCGTGCCGATGCGGTGGCCGGCCGGGAGACGATCCCTGCTGATGATGGCTTCGATCTCGGCCACGACACCGTCAGCGACCGACTGGGAGGGGCGTCGCTTCTGGAAGGTCGCCGTCGACGTCGTGCTGCGTGTTGTGTTCATTGCCAGGGATGCCCTGCCGTTCTCTCGTAAGTGTGTGAGGCAACCCGCCCTCGCATCCTCACATCCTAGGGAGCGAGTGCTCGTTTCGCGTCGTGAGTCGACGGGGTTTTCGGTATTGCCATAATTCATTGTAACCATTACATTGATCTCAGAGTTAAGACCGAGGAGAGGAAATCCATTGACTGAACAGACCGGCGGCGATCTTTTGGCCGAATCCCTGATCGAACAGGGAGTGAGCCAGATCTTCGGAATCCCCGGGGTTCAGCTGGACGGGGCGGCAGACGCCTTGTACTCGCGTGCCGACCGGATTGCTTTCACCTGCGCTCGAAACGAACAGGCGACCACCTACATGGCCGACGGCTACGCGCGCAGCACCGGCGACGTCGGAGTAGCGATGGTCGTTCCCGGGCCCGGTGTGCTGAACGCCCTCTCCGGTATGGCCACCGCCTATTCCGCGAACTCACCGGTGCTGCTGCTCGCCGGCCAGATCGATTCGAAGGCCATCGGCAAGGGGCTCGGTGCGCTGCACGAGATCCCGGACCAGACGGGGATGCTCGAGCGCATCACCAAGTGGACGGGCACGGCCCGCTCGGCGGCGGAGGTCCCCGGCCTCGTCGCCGAGGCGTTCAGCCAGCTGCGCAGCGGTCGCCCGCGGCCGGTCGCACTTGAGGTTCCGCCTGATGTGCTCTCGGCCACAGCGGAAGCCCTGATTCCGGCTCGCGTCGCCCCGGCGCCGCTGATCCCGGCCGCCTCCGACATCGATGCGGCGGTCCGCATGCTGGCTGCCGCCAAGCGGCCCATGATCATGGTCGGTGGTGGTGTTATCGCCGCCAACGCGTCTGCCGAGTTGCTCGCAGTGGCGGAGGCGCTCGAGGCGCCCGTGCTGATGGGTGAGAACGGCCGCGGTGCCATCGACGCCCGCCACCGGCTCGCATTCGACGCCTTGGCGCTGCGTGCGTTCCGCGGAGATGCCGACCTCGTGCTGGCGGTTGGAACCCGCTTCGTCTCGACATTCGGAACACAGGTGGACACCAATGGTGCCCCCGTTATCCTGCTCAACGCCGAGGAGGCCGATCTGCATGGCCCGCGTGAGGCGGCCGTGCGGATCCACGCGGATGCCGCACTGGGCCTCGCCGCGATCTCAGATCAGCTCGGGCGGCCTGCACGAGAGAGCCGCAGCACCGAGTTCGCTGCGGTACGGAGCTGGCTGGAGGAGCAGTTCAGCGACCTCGCCCCGCAGCGCGAGTACCTCGGAGCCATCCGGGGTGCACTGCCAGATGACGGAGTCTTCGTGAGCGAGTTCACCCAGGTCGGCTATGCGGCCAGCGCCCTCTACCCCGCCTACCAGCCGCGAACATACATCGGCCCCGGCTACCAGGGCACGCTCGGATACGGCTTCGCCACCGCGCTCGGCGTGAAGGCTGCAGACCCCAACCGCGCCGTCGTCTCCGTCAACGGTGACGGAGGCTTCTCGTGGACTCTGCAGGAGCTGTCCACGGCCAAACGCTATGGCATCGGCCTCGTCACGATCGTCTTCCACGACGGCTTCTACGGCAACGTCCGCCGCATCCAGAAGAACCGCTATGACGCCCGGTACTTCGCGAGCGATCTCACCAACCCCGACTACCGGCAACTGGCCGGTGCGTTCGGCATCGCCTCGGCCCGCGCGTTCACGCCGGATCAACTCGCCGGAGTGTTGGCCGACGCGATTCCAGCCAACGAGCCGATCTTGATCGAGGTACCCGTCGGAGAATTCCCCTCTCCCTGGCACCTGATCCACGAGGGCATCCCGAGCCCCGCGCCCCTTGCCCCCGATGCGCACGTCGTCTCCGAAGCCGATTGGGCGTGATCGCCGTGAACCAGCAGACCATCGTCGGCCACTACATCGGCGGCGCGTGGCAGGAGACGGCCGGCCGCGAGATCATCGAGGTCGACAATCCGGCCGACGGCTCGCTCGTCGGCGCCACCGTGGCCGGCAACGCTCAGGACGTCGACGCGGCCGTGCATGCGGCTCGCGCGGCCTTCCCCGCTTGGGCTGAGACGGCACTGGCCGAGCGCATTGCCATCGTCGAGGCGCTCTCGGCGGGCATCGCGACCCACCGCGAGCGACTGGCCGGCGTGTTGACCGCGGAGATGGGTTCACCCATCGCCTTCGCCCGCGCGGCCCAGGTGGGCGTGGCCATCGCCGATCTTGAGGCGCTGATCGCCGCGGCGCGCAGCCACGACGCCCGACGTTCCGTCTCCAACTCCCTCGTTGTCACCGAGCCGGTCGGCGTTGTGGCCGCGATCACGCCGTGGAACTTCCCGCTGCACCAGATCGCACTCAAGCTCGGGGCCGCGCTGCTCGCCGGTTGCACCATCGTGTTGAAGCCGAGCGAGATCGCTCCGCTCAACGCCGCGGTGCTCGCCGAGATCATCGATGGGTTGGGCGTGCCGACCGGTGTCGTCAACATCGTCTTCGGCGACGGGCCCGGTGTCGGGGAGCCGCTCGTTCGGCACCCGGACGTCGACATGGTCACCTTCACCGGGTCTCGTGCGGTCGGCGAGCGCATCGCGGTTCTCGCCGCGGCCGACATCAAGAAGGTCGCCCTCGAGCTCGGCGGCAAGTCCGCGGCGATCGTGCTCCCCGATGCCTCCATCGAGGAGTCGGTCGCCGGCGTGCTGCGCTCGTGCTTCGCCAACGCCGGGCAGACCTGTGCTGCGTTGACACGCGTGCTCGTGCCGACATCGATGCTCGACGCCTGGCAGCGGGCCGCCGTCGACGCGACTGCGGGCTGGGCCCCTGGCGATCCTGCCGCAGAGTCGACCGCCACGGGGCCGCTGGCCTCCATGGTGCAACAACAGCGGGTGCGCACGCACATCGCCGACGCGATCGAGGACGGTGCCGAGCTGCTCACCGGCGGGGCGGGATGGCCGGAGGGCCACACCCAGGGCGCCTTCGTTGCGCCGACAATTTTCGCGGGGGTCACCCCGTCGATGCGTCTGTTCCGCGAGGAGGTCTTCGGGCCGGTTCTCGCGGTGACGGGCTACGACACCGAGGAAGACGCCATCCGGCTCGCAAACGACAGCGAATACGGACTCTCGGGGGGTGTGTGGTCGGGCGATCCCCGGCGCGCACTCGAGGTGGCACTGCGCCTGCGCACGGGAACCGTTGGCATCAACGGCGCAGGGCTCGATGTCGGTGCGCCGTTCGGCGGCTACAAGCGTTCTGGCATCGGCCGCGAGGGTGGTGTGATGGGTTTCGAGGAATTTCTCGAGGTGAAATCCGTCATGGGCGCCGCTTCGCTGGGCTGAGCGGCGACAACGAAACACACTCGTTACATAACCGACTTCTGTATAACAAGAATATTCATAATAATCATTAGCAGCATCGGCGTGGGGTCCTGCGCCGCCAATCGAGAGGAACACCATGAAACGGAGCATCGTCGCTGTCGTTCTGGGGGTGACAGCCGTCGCTCTCACTGGTTGTACCGGCGCGGGAGCAAGCGGCGCCGCTGGCGATTCCCTCGCCTTCGCAATCAGTTCTGACCCGGGTGCGATCAATCCAATCACCAATGCCACGCAGGCCGGTGAAGAGATCGCATCGTTCGGTTATGAGTCGCTGCTGTCCTTCCCGCCGGGGGAGCCGGCCGTCGGCCTTCTCGCCGAGAGCTGGGAGGAGTCTCCCACCGAGGTCGTCTTCACGCTCAAGGACGGGATCACCTGCACGGACGGGTCGGCTCTGACTGCGAGCGACGTCAAGGCAACCTTCGAGTACGCGGCGGCGGACGAGACCGGATCGCCGTACAAGGGCGTGTACTTCCCGGCATCGGGATTGACCATTGAGGCGGACGACGCCGCGCGGACCATCGCCTTCACGAGCGACCAGCCGCAGAGCTTCCTCAGCCAGACGATCGGCGCGCTGTCGATCGTCTGTGCCGCAGGACTCGCCGACCCGTCACAGTTGAACGACCAGCAGTTCGGCACCGGCGCGTATGTTCTCGAGGCGTCCTCGCCTGGCCAGAGCTACTCCTTCACGCTGCGCGACGACTACAGCTGGGGTGCGAACGGGGTCACCTCGGAGACCGAGGGTTTGCCCGCGAGCGTTGACGTGCAGGTCGTCGGGACCGACTCCACGCAGGCCAACCTTCTCCAGTCCGGCGAGATCCAGCTGGCCACTGTCGGTGGCGCGGAGCGGGATCGCCTGAACGCTGAGGACTTCACCACCACCATCGATGTGCCGCTGCGCCCCGGTCTGATCTTCTTCAACCAGGCAGAGGGTCGTCCAGGGCACGATCTCGCAGTACGCGAGGGCATTGCCGCCGCAACCGATCGCGATGCGGTCGGCAAGGTGTCGTCGTCCGGACGTGGCGAGCAGATCGTCAGCTTGGTGTCATCATTCGGCGCCGCCTGCACGACGATGGACAGCTCAGCATCCATTCCGGCCTACGACCTCGACGCCGCTGCTGCGGCGCTGGACGGCGCCGGTTGGACGGTCGGCTCCGACGGCTACCGGGTGAAGGACGGGAAGACGCTCACGATGTTGATGCTCTACCCGGCCAAGGAGAGCCAGGGCGTCACCGCCGCGATCGAGCTGCTGCAGAGCGAGCTGAAGAAGATCGGAGTGGATGCGGTCCCGACCCCGTCGGCTTCGTACACCGATGTGCTCTTCCAGGGTGGAGACTGGGACATGGTCTGGGCTCCGATCTACACCAGCCTGCCCAGCGACTGGCAGGGAATCCTCTCCGGTGAGTTCCCCCCGAACGGCGGGAACTGGACCTACAACAGCAACGAGGAGTACTTCGCTCTTGCTGCAGAGGCCCAGACGATCGCCGGCGACGCGAGCTGCGACGCATGGCAGGCTGCCCAGGACTCGCTGTTCTCGAACCTCGAGGTACTGCCGGTCTACTCGTCCACGTCGACGATGTACGGATCCGGCCTCGAGTTCTCGCTCTCCAAGACGATCGTCTCGCCGACCACCTTCCGGCTGACAAAGTAGCGGAATGACACTTCCGCTCACCGTCCAACCGGACACCGTGGTGGTGGCCCCCTCCGGGGGCCGCCACCGCAACCGGTGGATAACGTTCTTCTTGCGACGGATCTGGCGCATGCTCGTCGCTCTGTTCGTCATCGTCAGTGCCGCGTTCCTGGTGCTCCGCCTGGCCGGTGGAGATCCAGTACGCTCCGCGCTCGGTGCAACGGCCGACGAGGCCGTCGTTCAGGCCCGACGCGAGCAGCTCGGTCTGAACGACCCGATCATCGTGCAGTTCTGGAACTACCTCACCGGCATCTTCCGCGGTGACCTCGGTGTCTCGCTCATCACCGGACGCTCCGTCACAGAACTCGTCGAGCACCGGCTCCCGGCGACCCTCGAGCTCGCCGGCCTGGCATTCCTGGTCGTCCTCCTCGTCGCGGTGCCACTCGGGCTTGCGGTCGCGATCATCACCCAGGGTGGCCGCCGCAGGGACACCGAGCTGGCGTTCACCGGGATCACTGGTTTCTTCGCGGCTGTGCCGGAGTACCTACTCGCCGTTGCGCTCGTCGTGCTGTTCGCCATCACACTGCCGATCTTCCCGGTCGCAGGCAACAGCAGCGCCGCCTCCTATGTATTGCCGGTGCTCGCGCTTGCGATCGGATCGTCGGCCGCGTTGTCGCGCATCGCCCGCGTCGAAGCGCTCAACTCGCTCTCCGAGGATTACGTGCGCACCGCGCGGTCCAAGCGGCTGCCCGGCTGGATGATCTACTTCCGGCATGCACTGCCCAACATGCTCACCGCGACGCTCACGCTCGGCGGCACGCTGTTGGCGACGATGATCGCGGGGAGCGTGCTCGTGGAACAGGTCTTCAACTGGCCCGGCCTCGGCACGGCATTCGTGCAGGCGATCGTGACGAAGGACTATGGCATCGTGCAAGGTCTGGCGATCGTGTATGCCGTGATCATCCTCGTCGTCAACCTTGTCGTCGACCTCGTTCTCTCTGTGCTCGACCGACGCACCACACTTCTGGACACCGCATGACGAAACGCCGTTCCTCCACGTTCTTCCGCTCGCCGATGGCGATCGCGTCTCTCACGATCGTCACGCTCTTCGCCGTGCTCGCGATCGTTGCCCCGATCCTCTGGGGCGAGCAGGCGTCGACCCCCAACCCCGACGCGCTGCTGCAGCCGCCGAGCCCAGAGCATCCGCTCGGAACCGACAGCCTTGGCCGCGACCTGCTGCTGCGCACGCTGGTCGCCACGAGGACCTCCCTCGGCATGGCGCTCATCGCCACGCTGATCGGAGCCGTTGCGGGTCTCGCGCTTGGCGCGTTGCCGGTGGTGCTCGGGCCCCGCGCACAACGATGGTTCGCCAGCGTCATCAACACCTGGCTCGCATTCCCCGTGCTCCTCGTCGCCATGCTCACCGTGATCCTGCTTGGCGCGGGGTCCACGACAGCCGTCATCGCCCTCGCCTTGACGATGACGCCCTCCTTCGCCCGACTCGCCCAGACTCTGGCATCGCGGGTTGGGGGATCGGAGTATCTGGCCGCTGCGCGGATGCTCGGAATCTCCCGCTCCCGCCAGTTCACGCGCTACATCATGCCGAACATCGCCGAGCCGGTCATCGTCAATGTCACGATCTCCATCGGTGGCGGCCTGCTCGCACTCTCCAGCCTCAGCTTCCTCGGTGTCGGCATCCAGCCTCCGGAGTATGACTGGGGCCGCATGCTCAGCGAGGGCTTCGAGCAGGTGTACAGCATGCCGACGGCGGTCGTCGGTCCCGGCGTCGCCGTGGTCCTCGCCGGGATCACGTTCGGAATGCTGGGCGAGGCACTCGCGGGCCACATGCGCAACCACGGCGGTGGGCGCGTGATGTCGCGCCGCAAGCTCGGGGCTCCGCCGCGTGTCGAAGGCGTTGCGGCCGTCGAAACGCCTGCGAGCGAATCGAAGCCGTTGCTCACGGTCGAAGGCTTGTCCGTTGCGTTCCCGGGCGAGCACGGCTGGATCCGCCCGGTTCAGGATGTGAGCTTCTCGATCGCGCCGGGTGAGATTGTGGGCGTCGTCGGTGAATCGGGTTGCGGCAAG
>CAZZNX010000049.1:0-24401 GCA_964655795.1 uncultured Leifsonia sp.
CGCGAGCAGAGTTGCCAGGAGTGTTGTGGCACCGAGCACAACGAGCGCGATGGTCACCAGCTTGTTGATGTACGCAGTGCCGCCGTCGTGGTGCAGCGCGGAACGCACGATCTGAGGCACAAGCACGGCGGTGAGCACACCACCGGCGACGATCACATAGACGGTGTTCGGCAGCTGGTTGGCGAGGGTGAACGCATCGGCGCCCTGGCCGAATTGGCCGATGACCTGTGCGAAGACAATGACCTTCACGAAACCGAGAATGCGGGACACGATGGTGCCGGATGCCAGCAGCGCGCTGGCCCGCCCGATGCCGCTAGCCACGTGGTGACTCTGGCTCGTCGGCATCCGTCGGCTCTCTCGGCTCCGTGGTCGTAACCACATCTACTGGTGTCACGTCGCCCTCGCTCTCGCCCGCGGCGCGCTCGCGCCGCCGCCTGCGGATGTTGCGGAAGATGCCGAAGCCGAAGAACAGCAGGATCGCGGCGCCGAGCAGGGCGGCGCCGAGGCCCTCCCAGTCCGCCTGAACGTTGACCGGGATCGTCACGGGGGAGCCGAGCTGCACGCCGGCGGATGTCGTGAGCGTGATCTGCACGTCGACGGCGCCGTTGCCGACGTGTGCGTTCACGGGAACAAGAACGGTACTGCTGGATGCCGCATCGATCGTGACCTCCACCGACTCATCGACGACGAGACGGCCGTTGGACGGCAGCAGGCTCACGGTGAGCGTCACGGGCTGGGTGTACGAGTTCTGCACGGTCACGGGGAACTGGGCGCTTCCACCGACGACAAGCACGCTGGTGCTCTCGACGACGCTGACCGAGTCGAGGATCTCGCGGGTGCGGGCGAGGTCGTCGCCCACCGCCGTGCGCCACGCCGCATCGTCCGGGATCCAGGCGATGTCGAGCAGTGCGAGCAGGCTTGCCCGCTCCGGCCCCGTGATCGTCGTCGGGTCGGCGACCGCCGTGCTGAAACCGGTCAATGCGGTTTCGCGTTCGATCAGATTCGCCACGGCGGCGAGGCGTTCCGGTGACTCCCCCGTATCGCCGACAGTGAGTTCGGGCGCCGATGCATCGCTGAGCGCGCTCAGGCCGACGGCGGAGACGAACGGGAGTTGTTCCAGGGCGCTGAGCGTCGCGTTCAGATAGCTCGACGTGCTCGGCCATTCGCGGGGCAGGGCGGCCAGCAGCGCGCGGGGCGTCGACTCATCGGCCGCGACCGCAGCAGCGGCACTTGCGCGTGCCATGGCCTCCTGCCAGTCGCTCTCCTTGCTGGCCGTGATGGCGTCGTTCACGGCGGAGTTCAGCTCGGTGTCGGCCACAAGCAGGGCCATCTCCCCGGAGCGGGCGGATGCCGGCGGCTGAGCCGAATCGGCCAGGGCGATGTTCGACCCGGAGACGATTGAGGTGTTGTAACCGTTGGCCGTGAATGCCGGGAGCACCGCGGCGCTGACGAGACCGGGGGCCGGCCAGGCGATGCCGCTGGCTGAGTAGGGCCACGCCATCAGCTCGTCGAGGGTGGGCACTCCGGTATCGGGCGTTGGCTCGCCGCTCGGCTCCGTGCTCGGCTCGGTGCTGGGTGTGCCCTCCCCCTCGCGCGGCGTCGGAGTGGGGGTGGGGGTGGGGGCCGTCGCCGTGAAGTCAGCGGGATCGATCGCGTCGTCGAAGGAGAGCGGCGCGAGGAACGGGTTGACTCCGAGCTGCGCCTGGGCCGTGATGTCGGCGTCGGAGTACGGCAGCGCGAAGATCTCGTTGGGGGCGCCGGAGAGTCGTTCGAGCCAGTCACTGGCCGACGTCGGCGCGCTGGCGCCGAGAACACGAATCGACACGAGAATCTTCGGATCGAGGGCAATGGCGACGTTGTGGCTGAGCGCGGCGTCCAAGCTGCGCGTGAGCATGCCGTCGGGGCCGGTGTACACGGCCAGCATCTCGCTCGGGATGAGACCCAGGCTGCTCGCCGGAGTCGTGATCGGCATGACGATGCCCAACGGACTGCGCGGAGTCTCGCCGGTCACGAGGACGGTCGTGCTCCGCGCCGCCGAGACGACGGTGCCACCGCTGATGAGCGATGCAACGAGTCCCTGCGCACCCCACTCGGCGCTGTCGAGGCCGAGAGATGCCGCAGGCACAGTCACCGGGGTGACGGAGTTGGTGCCGCCCGCGACGCT
The DNA here is from genome assembly GCA_964655795.1 of uncultured Leifsonia sp. GTDB lineage: Bacteria > Actinomycetota > Actinomycetes > Actinomycetales > Microbacteriaceae > Microterricola. The sequence goes on from CAZZNX010000049.1 coordinate 2,165, forward strand.
GGGGAGCTCAACGGTTGCGACGATGTGCGCATCGTCGGGCATGCCGGAGCTCTCGGCATCCGACTCGGCGATCACCTCGTCACTCGGCCGCAGCCAGCTGGCGAGCTCCGCGGAGTCGCTCAGAGTGTCATCGCTCAGACCGATGGTGACGGTCGGGCCGGACAGAGTCTGGTCGGTGCCGTTGCTCACGCTCACCGTGAGCGGCAGATCCTCGCCGGGACGCACGATGGCGCCCTGCGACGGGGAGACCGTGACCGTGATCGTGGCGGGCTCCTCCGCGGCTGCGGCAGTTGAGGTGATGGCCTGCGCGGGAGCTGCCGTTGTGGCGCTCGCGCCGATCAGGGCCGGGGTGAGTGTTGCCGCGGCGATCAGCAGTGACAAGGCGCGGCGCGAAGGGCTCACACTCGTTCCGCGGGCGTTCAGCCGGGCGCGGACAGACCCGAAAAGCGCAGGCCGATGCGTGTGTAGTGACTCGGCCTCCATGCGGGAATTCTACGGGGCCGCGCTGAGTGAGTGCTGCACCCCGCTCCGCAGCTCCCCTGTTGTGCTGTTCTGGTTCATCGTGCCAGCGCACTGCATCGGTTGCGGTTCTTGAGGTTTCCTTGGTGGGGGCTGCCGCCTTTCGTGAAGCTGCGCTTCACGCCTTTCGCGAAGCTGCGCTTCGCGCCCCTCTCCGTAGCTCCTCTACTTCTGCCGTGCTGGGTTCGTGCATGCAACCGTTAATATGGAGACCATGCAGAGTGTCGCGGCGGCCCTTGCCCGGCTGGGCGACCTTGCGGCGACGCCCGCTGTTTCCCGTTTGGCCGCTGCATTCGAGGCGGCAGGCCACGAACTCGCACTCGTCGGCGGCCCGGTGCGCGATGCCTTCCTCGATCGCGGCACGAACGACCTCGACTTCACGACGAATGCCTCGCCGGAGCAGATCCTCGCGATCGTCACGCCCATCAGCGAGGCGCAGTGGGACATCGGGCGCCAGTTCGGCACGATCGCGGCGAAGATCGCCGGCGAGACCGTCGAGATCACCACCTACCGCACCGACAGCTACGTCGACGGAACGCGCAAGCCGGAGGTCGTGTTCGGCACCTCGCTCGACGAGGATCTCGTGCGCCGCGATTTCACGGTCAACTCGATCGCCCTGCGGCTGCCGCAGATGGCACTCGTCGACCCCTCCGGTGGAATCGAAGACATCCTTGACGGTCGCCTCCGCACGCCGGCCGCACCTGAGCAGTCCTTCGGCGACGATCCGCTCCGCATGATGCGGGCCGCCCGCTTCGCCTCCCAACTCGGCTTCGAGCTCGACGCCGCGGCGTTCACCGCCATGACAGCCGGTGCCGAGAGCATCCGCCGCATCTCCATCGAGCGGGTGAACGATGAGCTCTCCAAGCTGCTCAAGACGGATGCCCCGCGCGCCGGTCTCGAGATGCTCGTCGACTCCGGCATCGCCGCGATCGTGCTGCCGGAACTCCCGGCCCTCCGGCTGGAGATCGACGAGCACCACCACCACAAGGATGTCTACGAGCACAGCCTGACGGTGCTCGAGCAAGCCATCGGATACGAGAAGTCGCGCGGCAAGCTGCAGAGCCCCGACCTGATTCTGCGTCTGGCCTCGCTGCTCCACGACATCGGCAAGCCGGCGACGCGGCGCCTCGAACCCGGCGGCGTCGTGAGCTTCCACCACCACGACTACGTCGGTTCCAAGTTGGCGAAGAAGCGATTGCGAGAGCTGCGCTTCGACAACGACACGATCGCCGCGGTCGGCCTCCTGATCGAATTGCACCTGCGCTTCTTCGGCTACACCGAGGGAGCGTGGACCGACTCGGCGGTGCGCCGGTACGTGCGCGACGCCGGCGATCAGCTGGAGCGCCTGCACATCTTGACGCGCGCCGATGTCACGACGCGCAACCGACGCAAGGCCGACAGGCTCGGGTTCGCCTACGACGACATCGAGACGCGCATCGCGCAGCTGGCCGAAGAAGAAGAGATGAACGCGGTTCGGCCGGATCTCGACGGCGAGCAGATCATGAGCCTGCTCGGCATCCGCCCTGGGCGCGACGTCGGCGAGGCGTACCGCTTCCTGCTCGAACTGCGCCTGGACGAAGGGCCGCTCGGTGAACAGGCCGCAACGGAACGACTGCTCGCCTGGTGGGCCGCCCGCGACTGATCGCGTGGCTGCCAGGCGCTCGGTGACTCACCACTGGTAGCGTTCGACGCGGAGGTGTCGTGAAGCTGCGCAGAAAATCCCTGTTGACCGGGGCACTGAGCGCCCTGGTCGCCGTTCTGGCGCTGGGCAGCGGTGTGCTGCTCGCCGGAGCGATTGCCGGCTCAGGCAACACGATCGTGACCGTGCGACTGTGGGACGACAAGGTGGCAGACGCCTACAAGGCCTCGTTCGCGGCGTTCCACGAATCCAACCCTGACATCACCGTCGACATCACCGTGATTCCGTGGTCGCAGTACTGGACCCAGCTCGACGGCGACGTCGCGGCCGGACGCGCCGACGACATCTTCTGGGTGAACAACTCCTACCTCCCCGATCTCGCCGCGGACGGCAGGTTGATCGACATCGACCAGGCCCTCGGTGCGCGGGCGAAGAACGACTGGGACAGGGCCGTCGTGCGCGAGTTCACCCGCGACGGCGTCCTCTGGGGCGTTCCGCAGCTCTCGGATGCCGGCATCGCCCTCTACTACAACAAGGCGATGCTGGCCAAGGCCGGGATCGACCCGGCGGCGCTGGAGGCCGCGACGTGGAGCACCGACCCCGCCGAGGACACCCTGCTGCCGATCCTCACGGCACTGACGCACGACAGCAGCGGGCGTGCCGCGACTGATCCGGCGTTCGACGGCGCCGCCGTGACGCAGTTCGGCTACAACGCCGGCAACGATCTCCAGGGGATCATCCTGCCGTCGATCGGATCCAACGGCGGGACGTTCGACGCCGACGGTGCGTACACCTTCGGCGAGGAACGAGCGGCGCAGGCCATCGGCTACCTGGTCGATCTGATCAACACCCACCGGGTCGCGCCTCCAGCGGCCGCGAGCAATGCGGACGGCGACTACGCCCGTGATCGCTTCGTCGACGGCGAGATGGCGTTGTTCCAGTCCGGGCTGTACAACCTGCCGTACGTCTTCGAGGGTGCAGAGTTCGAGTGGGGTGTTGCATCGATGCCGGCCGGCCCGAGCGGTCGGGTCTCGGTGACGAACGGCATCGTCGCAGCGGGAAACGCCCAGACGGCCAATCCCCAGGCGACGGCCAAGGTGCTGCAATGGCTCGGATCCACGGAGGGCAACAGCTTCGTCGGCGCGAGCGGAGCGGCGGTCCCGGGCGTTGTCGACGCCCAGCAGGCCTACTTCGACCACTGGGCGGCCAAGGACGTCGATGTCGCGAAGTTCTTCACGGTGTTGGCCGATGATGCCCCGACCATCACGCCGCCGGAAACCGGGAACTTCGCCGAGGTCCAGGCGGCGTACGGGCCGTTGCTGAACGAGGTGTTCGCCGGAGCGCTGCCGGTCGCGGAGGGCCTGCGCCAGGCGCAGGATGCCGCGAACGCGGCCGTCGCCGCGAAGTAGCGGCAGAGCGGGCGCCCTCCGAGTGGCGCTCCGGCACGGCATCCGTTACCCTTGGAAGGTTGCTCACGTGCCGGAATCTCTGGCCTCCGTGTTCAACACATGCACAACCCTCCTGTTGCAGAACGTCTGCAGCCGTTTTAGTCCGAAGGAGGTGGGTTAGTCATGCACCAGTACGAACTGATGGTTATCCTCGATCCCGAGATCGATGAGCGCACAGTTGCTCCCAGCCTTGACAAGTTCCTCAACGTTGTTCGCAACGATGGTGGAACGATCGACAAGGTCGACATCTGGGGCCGTCGTCGTCTCGCCTACGAGATCAACAAGAAGACCGAAGGCATCTACGCCGTCGTCGACTTCACCGCAGAGCCCGCTACCACCACGGAGCTTGACCGCCAGCTGAAGCTCAGCGAAGCCGTCATGCGCACCAAGGTGCTGCGCGCAGAAGAGGGAATCGCTCAGGTTGCCGCTGCACAGAAGCTCGCCGAGGAGAAGGCCGCCCGCAAGGCTGCCGCTCCGGCCAAGGCTGCGAAGGACGCTTAGTCCCGATGGCCGGCGAGACCGTAATTACCGTGGTGGGCAACCTCACCTCAGACCCCGAGCTGCGTTACACGCAGAACGGACTGGCGGTTGCCAACTTCACCATTGCCTCCACTCCGCGCACATTTGACCGTGCGAAGAACGAGTGGATCGATGGCGAGGCACTGTTCCTGCGCGCAAGCGTGTGGCGTGAATTCGCTGAGCACGTAGCAGGTTCGCTGACCAAGGGTTCCCGCGTTATCGCTTCCGGGCGTCTCAAGCAGCGTTCGTACGAGACGAAAGAGGGCGAGAAGCGCACCAGCTATGAGCTGGATGTCGACGAGATCGGCCCTTCGCTTCGCTACGCAACCGCGTCTGTCACGCGTGCCCAGTCTTCCGGTGCCCCCCGCGGTGCTGCCCCTCAGGGTGGCAACTTCGGCGGAGCAGTCGAAGAGCCGTGGGCTCCGAGCGCCCCTGCCGCCTCTGGTGGCCAGGACGTGTGGAACACCCCGGGCAGCTACAGCGACGAGACCCCCTTCTAGGCCCTAGGGCCGGCTTCCGGATTCCTCAACAAGCAGTTCCACTGAGCTTGTCGAAGTGTCCGGGCGTAAATACTTCAAGACAAAGGAAATACCATGGCTGGAAAGAGCAGCGGCGACCGCCGCAAGCCACTCCGCGGAGCCAAGGGTGGCAAGAACGCCGCTCCCGCGAAGTCCATTCGCGTTGGTGTCATCGACTACAAGGATGTCCCCACGCTTCGCAAGTTCATCTCTGAGCGCGGGAAGATCCGCGCCCGCCGCATCACAGGCGTTTCCGTGCAGGAGCAGCGTCTGATCGCCCGTGCCGTCAAGAATGCCCGCGAAATGGCCCTGCTGCCATACGCCGGCAGTGGACGCTGAGGAGCAAAGACATGAAACTGATTCTGACGCACGAGGTCACTGGCCTCGGCACCCCCGGTGATGTCATCGAGGTCAAGAACGGCTACGCCCGTAACTACCTGGTTCCGCAGGGCTTTGCCGTGCAGTGGAGCCGCGGTGGCGAGAAGCAGGTCGAGCAGATCAAGGCCGCTCGCGCGGCTCGTGAGCTCGCCACGCTCGAAGAGGCACAGGCCCTCAAGGCCGCCCTCGAGGGCGCCAAGGTCAAGCTGGTCGTCAAGGCCGGCGCTGAAGGCCGTCTCTTCGGTTCGGTGAAGACCACCGACATCGCTGACGCTGTTGCTGCTGCCGGACTCGGCACCATCGACAAGCGCAAGATCGAGATCCCCAACGCTATCAAGGTCGTTGGAACTCACGAGGCCACGGTTCGTCTGCGCGACGAGCTCTCGGCTGCAATCACCCTCCAGGTGGTAGCCGCCAAGTAGGCGTAAAACTCATCGGTGCGGCGGCGGGCTTCGGCTCGCCGCCGTATCTGTTTAAGTGACATCCGTCCAGCGCAATACCCCCATTCTGTGCACAGGCGTGCATGATTCTGAGCCGAAATTCGAGCTGTGGAAAACTACTTTTTTCACACAGCTGTGTAAAGATTTAAGCCCAGTTCAAGTCATATTTTTCCTCAAAAGAAAGTCCGTTGTCCACAGCTGTTCCCACAGGCTTTGCACAACACTGGCGGCGTTTCGCTCAGATTGTGCACAGGGTTATCCACAGGCTGGGTTGAGTTGCCAACACGCTGTCCGTATCGTGGCTGCAGCGGCTCTCGTGAGCCTGTCGCAGCGGCTGGCTCTTCACGGCTTTCGTGCGGCAAGCAGCAGTGTCAGAGGTACCCGCTATCACTGGATATGGGTTCAGCTGTTCCCGACCCACCCTTTCTTGACCGGCGCAGGCCGGTAGTCCAGTTGCCGAGGAGGCACCGCGTGTCGATCGCTCACCTGGGGCTCGCAGATTCTGCCGAGGCCCCGCGCTCCGAGTCCTATCGCACCGAGCGCACCCCTCCCCACGATCTGCTCGCAGAGCAGAGTGCGCTGGGCGGCATGCTCCTGTCCAAGGATGCCGTCGCCGACGTCGTCGAGACGCTCCGTGGCCCCGACTTCTACATCCCCAAGCACGAGCTCATCTTTGACGCGATCCTCGCGCTCTACTCGCACGGCGAGCCGACCGACGTCATCGCCGTCACCGACGAGCTCACCAAGCAGGGCGAGCTGGCCCGCGCCGGTGGCGCGGACTACCTGCACACGCTGACCAGCCTCGTGCCCACCGCGGCCAACGCCGGGTACTACGGCTCGATCGTCGCGGAGCGCGCTCTGCTCCGCCGCCTCGTCGAGGCCGGAACGCGCATCGTGCAGATGGGCTACGCCGGCGAGGGTGAGGTGCTCGACCTGGTCAACAACGCGCAGGCCGAGATCTACTCCGTGACGGGAAGCACCGAGACCGAGGACTACGTTCCGCTCACCGAGGCCGTCACGGCCGCGATGGACGAGATCGAGGCGGCATCCCACACCGACGGCTCCATGACGGGCGTTCCGACCGGCTTCGCCGATCTCGACGACCTCACCAACGGCTTCCACCCCGGCCAGATGATCATCGTCGCCGCGCGACCGGCGCTCGGAAAGTCGACGCTCGCGCTCGACTTCGCCCGCTCCGCCGCCATCGGCCACAACATGCCCGCCATCTTCTTCTCGCTCGAGATGGGGCGCTCCGAGATCGCCATGCGTCTGCTCTCGGCCGAGGCATCCGTTCCCCTGCAGAACATGCGCAAGGGAACCGTCGACGCCCGCGACTGGACGACGATCGCCCAGGTGCGCGGCCGCATCAACGACGCCCCGCTCTACATCGACGACTCCCCCAACATGACGCTCGTTGAGATCCGCGCCAAGTGCCGCCGTCTCAAGCAGCGCGTCGGGCTGAAGATGGTCGTCATCGACTACCTGCAGCTGATGACCTCGGGCAAGCGCGTCGAGAGCCGCCAGCAGGAGGTCTCGGAGTTCTCGCGTGCGCTCAAGCTCATGGCCAAGGAGCTGCAGGTGCCGGTCATCGCCCTCTCGCAGCTGAACCGTGGTTCCGAGCAGCGTGCCGACAAGATGCCGGCGATCAGCGACTTGCGTGAGTCTGGCTCGATTGAGCAGGATGCCGACATGGTCATCCTGTTGCACCGTGAGAGCGCCTACGAAAAGGACAGCCCCCGCGCCGGCGAGGCCGACCTGATCGTCGCCAAGCACCGCAACGGACCCACGCGTACCGTGACCGTGGCCTTCCACGGCCACTTCTCCCGCTTCGCGGACCTCGCCCCCAGCTAAACCGACGTTGTCGGGAACGCTCGACGATGTCCGTTTCGGCGATGTCCGCTTCAGTGCGGAGTTGTCCACACCAGGGCTTTCGGGACATTTCGCCGACGGTTAGGGTGGTCGGCATGCAGTGACCGACCCGGCTCCTGGGCACAACGCAATCCCCCGGCGCGGCGAGCACTGATCCTCCGGGGAGAGCAACGCGATGAGACCACTTCGATACTCGATCAACGTCACGCTGGACGGCTGCTGCCATCACGAGGCCGGGCTCCCGCCGGATGAGGAGTCGATGGCCTACTGGACCGCTGAGATGGCACGAGCCGATGCCCTGCTGTTCGGCCGGGTGACCTACGAGATGATGGAGTCGGCGTGGCGGAAGCCGACCACGGGCACATGGCCCGACTGGATGGATGAGTGGGAGGTTCCGTTCGCCGAGGCCATCGACAGGGCGAAGAAGCACGTCGTGTCGAGCACGCTGAGCGAGGCGGATTGGAATGCGGAGCTGCTGCGAGGCGAGCTGGGGCAATCGGTTCGGCGGCTCAAACAGGAGCCAGGCGAGGGTCTGTGGGTGGGCGGAGTGACGCTCCCCCTGGCGCTGGCAGATTTGGGACTGATCGACGAGTACGAGTTCCTCGTGCAGCCGGTCCTCGCCGGACATGGGCCGAGGTTGCTCGCCGGTCTGCGCGAGCGCATCCAGCTCGAGCTCGTTGATCGCCAGGAGTTCCGCTCAGGTGCGGTCCGCATGCGGTACAGGCCCATTCCAGCAACAGCCTGACGCGACTCGCTAACCCAGTGCGGCTCGGCGCGTGGTGTGCCGGGTGGGCACCGCGGACCAGGGGTCCTCCGGCCACGGATGCTTCGGATAGCGACCACGCATCTGTGCACGCACCTGCGCATACGGGCCCGACCAGAACGATGCGAGGTCGTCGGTCACGGCAAGGGGGTGCCCGGCCGGGGACAGCAGGTGGAACAAGACCGGCACTCGGCCGCCGACGAGACGCGGAGTCTCCGCCCAGCCGAAGCATTCCTGCAGCTTCACGGCCACGACGGGGCGGGCGACGGAACCATCGATGGGCGGATAGTCGAGACGGACACGGGAGCCGCTGGGTACCTCGAGGCGTTCCGGAGCCAGAGCGTCGAGGTCGACCGCCTCGGGCCACGGCAGCAAGCGGCGGAGTGCCGCGGCAAGATCAAGGCGCGCGGCCGGCGTGCCGGCGGCGAGGTCGGAGAGTTCGGGGCCGAGCCAGGAGTCGAGGGTGCGGAGGAGCGCGGCATCCGAAACGTCCGGCCAGGGGGAGCCGAGCTCGCGATGCAGCAGGGCGAGTCGACGCCGGAGACCATCCGCGGCGTCTGACCAGGTGAACATGCCAAGCCCGTGGTCCTCGATCGCGCGACGGGCGGCATCCCGACCGCCGTCGTCGGCCTGGACGCGCACGGGGACGGAGGAGCGGACGATCGCCCCGATCCGGCGTTCGCGGCGCGCGACGACGCGCCCGTCCACGAACTGCGCCTCGACCCTGTCGGTGATCAGGTGCGTCGCCGCCTGCTCGGCCTCGTTGTCGGAGAGAGCGGCGGCTGAGCGGATCGTCGCACCGGTTCCCGCGGCCGCACGCCCCTGCGCCCGGGTGACGTCCGCCACCGCCAGCCATTCGGAACTCGCCAACGGACCGGTGATCCCGGCGCGGGTGCCGGAGGCGAGGAGGAATGTTGCACCCTGAGCTGAGTGATCGACGCGGCGGGCGATCCAGTCGGGGAACGCGAGTGCGATGACGAGCCCCGTCTGATCAGCACCTCCTCGCGCCGCACCTCGCGGCGCTGCTCGCGTCGGGGTGAAGCGCTCGAGCCGTCGAACCTCCTGCTCCCACCGGCGGGAATCCGGGCTTCGCCCGGCGCGCAGTGCGGACAGCGTGCTCGTGGCGTCTCCATCCGTGACACGCAGATCGCCGCTGAGCAGCGCGATGACCTCGGCGGCTGTGCGTCCGCCGACCACGGCGCTGCCGAGGAGAAGCGCGCGGGCGAGGCGAGGATCGGTCGGGATGCGGGCGAGCGCTCGCCCGTCCGTGGTGGCACGGCCGTCGGCATCGATCGCGCCGAGTCCACGCAGCACGGTGATGGCGTCACGCAGGCTGCCGGCCGGAAGCGGGTCCACGAGCCGAAGACCCACGCCGCCGGGTGCACCCCAGCAGGCGAGGAGTAACGCTGCGTCTGTGAGATCTGCCGCCGCGATCTCGGGGGCAGGCTGCGCCGGAGCCGCTGCGAAGGTCCGCTCGTCGACGCATCGGACCACGACACCCGGTCCCTGTCGGGTGGCGCGCCCGGAGCGCTGGATGGCCGAAGCCTTCGGAGTCTGGCCGGTGACGAGACCGCTCATACCGCGCGCCGCGTCGCGCTGAGGAGCACGAGACAGGCAGCTGTCGACGACGAGGCGCACGCCGGGGACGGTGAGGGAGGATTCGGCGAGTGACGTCGTGACGATGATCCGTGCGGGAGACCCCGGACTCCGTCCGCTGATGACGGCATCCTGTTCTGCGGCGGGGATCTGGCCGTGCAGTTCGCGGACATCGAACTCCGCCGCGAGACCACGGATGCGTCTGGCGATGTCGGAGACCTCACGCGCACCCGGCGCGAAGACGAGGGCATCGGCGTCCGGATCGGTGCGCACCAGTGTGCGGTGTGCGGCCACGGCGGTGCTCGCGACGTGGTCGAGGAAAGCCCAGGTCACCCCACGCTCGTCCAGCCGAGGGCTGGGGCATGGCGCCCAGTGCACCTCGAGCGGATGCGCTGGTGCACTCTGGGTGACGATCGGTGCCGGGAACGTCTCCGTGCCGAGGACCGTGGCGAACCGCTCCGCGTCGAGCGTTGCAGACATCGCGACGAGCACGAGGTCTTCGCGCAGCTCGCGGACCTCCCCCAGCAGCCCGATCAACAGGTCGGTCTCCAGGGCGCGCTCGTGCACCTCATCAATGATGACCGCGCCGACGCCGTCGAGACCGGGGTCATCGAGCAGGCGGCGCAGCAGCACTCCGGCTGTGACGAATTCGATCCGGGTGGAGGCGCTCACGTGGTGTTCGCCACGGACGGTGAATCCCACGCGAGAGCCGATGGGTGAACCGTCCAACTGTGCGAGCCGTCGGGCGGCGGCGCGGGCAGCGACCCGGCGGGGCTGAGTGACGATCACCCGCCCCTGAATGCGATCGGCGACGATCGGCGGGACGAGCGTTGTCTTTCCCGTTCCCGGTGGCGCGCTGACGATGACGGAATTGCTCCGGTCAAGTGCAGCGCCCAGAGCGGTGACCGCAGCCGAGAACGCAAGCCCGCGACCGAGCTTCGGCGGGTCAAACGGCGCAGTGGTCACTCCCCCAGTCTCTCGCGTTCGGACGGTGCGCGCTGATGTCGAGCCTCGGGTCTCATCGCGGGCTGCGTTGCGATCGCCTACGAGACCGCTACTGTCGGAGCAGGCGGGCCATCGGGGTGCCTTACTCCGTGATTGATCCCGCGAGTCACGGCAGGAGCGCTCAGCGATGTCATTCCAGGCATACCTCGACAACATCGAGACCAAGACCGGCCTCACCCCGCGCCAGTTCATCGATCTCGCTCGCGAGCGCGGCTTCGATGCACGTACGAAGGCCACGCCGATCGTGGCCTGGCTGAAGGAAGACTACGGACTCGGCCAGGGGCACGCGATGGCGCTCGTCCACGTCATCACCAAGGGTGATCAGATCTCGAGCAAGCACGTCGGCACAGATGGCACGCACCGCGATGAGACCGACCGGCTCTGGCTCGACGGTCAGGCAAGCAAACCGAGCGTGTAGCCGGGCGGCGGCCGCGCGCCGACGATGCCCGTCGCGGCATCGGTCAGGGATGCCGAGCCACGATGTCGGCGGATCGAGGGTGTAACCCGTCCACCCGGTTAGCAACGATTGCCTCTGCCGAGACTCCGTGCAATCGTGAACTATGCCAATTGAACGGATCCGCCCCGACGGCCTCGTGCACAGCCCGGCCTTCAGCCACGTCGCCGTCGTTCCACCCGGTGCGACCACGATCTACGTCGGCGGTCAGAATTCCGTCGATGCCGACGGCGCCATCGTCGGCGGGGATGACGTGGCCGCGCAGTCCATCCGCGCGCTCCGAAACGTCAAGACGGCCCTGGCCGCGGCCGGCGCTGGCGTCGACGATGTCGTGCAGTGGACGGTGCTGTTCGTCGACGGGGTCGACATTGCCGCAGCGTACGGGGCGATCGCGTCCGAGCTGGCCACCGAGGACCCGGGTCTGGTGACCGGGGCCCGCGTTGCCGGTCTCGCCGTACCAGGCGCCCTCGTCGAGATCGCAGCGGTTGCGGCGAGGATTGACTGACGCTCGATCCGGCAGCCGACGTGCCGCATGCTTCCCCCCGTCAGCTGCCATGATGGACTTTTCATCGACCGGAGGGCACCCGTGATCACGCGCCTCGATGTCCAGGCCGCCGAGCGGCGCACCAGAGGATTCGTGCGGCGCACGCCGACGTTCCACGCCGCCCCGACGCTCTCGTTCAAGCTCGAGTTCCTGCAGCACACCGGCACGTTCAAGGCTCGCGGGGCGTTCAACCGCCAGTTGTCTGCGCGGGAGCGCGGCGAGCTGGATGCCGAGATCGGGATCGTCGTGGCATCCGGGGGCAACGCCGGCATCGCGAACGCCTACGCGGCGAGGGAGCTGGGGGTACCGGCGACCGTGTTTCTGCCGGAGACCGCACCGGCTGTCAAGGTGGCGCTGCTGCACAGCCTCGGTGCGACGGTCGTGCAGACCGGCCGGGAGTACGTGGAGGCCTTCGAGGCGGCGACCGCCTTCGCCTCGGAGCGCGGCGCGCTGTTCTGCCATGCCTATGACCAGCCCGAGATCGCGGCCGGTGCCGGTGCGCTTGCCGAGGAGATGCTCGCCGACGATGCGACGATTGAAACGATTGTGGTCGCCGTCGGCGGCGGTGGCTTGCTCGCCGGTGTGCTCGCCGCGGTGGATGGTCGGGCGCGCGTGGTCGCCGTCGAACCGGAACGCGCTCCGACGCTGCACACGGCGCTGGCGGCCGGCACCCCGGTCGACGTCGAGGTCGGGGGCGTCGCCGCGGATTCGCTCGGCGCCAGACGGGTCGGGGAGATCGGCTTCGCGATGGCCCGCGCGGCGGGCAGCGGCCTCAGCAGCGTCCTCGTGAGCGACGCCGACATCGTGGCGGCCCGCACCGCGCTCTGGAGTGACTACCGCATACCCAGCGAGTACGGAGCGGCGGCCGCGGCGGCCGCCCTGGCGTCCGGGGCGTATCGCCCGCGGACGGATGAGCGGGTCGCGGTGATCGTCTGCGGAGCCAACACCGACCCGGGAACCCTCACGGGCAGACCCCTCGCAGGCGGCTAAGAGGCCACGGCCCCCGGCTCGCCCGTGGATCCCTCGACCTCCGTGCGCCATTTCGTGCCCCAGCGCACGAGCGGGTGCAGCACCGCGATGAGTTCGCGGCCGGCCGGGCTCAGCCGGTAGCGCACCTGCACCGGCGTGGTCGGCGTCACCTCGCGGAGCATCAGCCCCTCCTGCTCGAGTTCCTTGAGGCGCACGGAGAGCAGGCGGTCGGAGATGCCGTCGACGAGCGCGCGGTACTCGGAGAAGCGCTCGGCGCCGCGGGCGCCGGCGAGCAGGATCGAGGCCGTCCACTTGCGCCCCGCGATCTCGGCGGCCATCTGGAACCGGCGGCACTCGGCCTCGTCGATGTGCTCGCCGTAGAGGGAGGTCAGTTCGGTATCCACTTACTAATGGTAAGTGACTAACCATCGCTTCGTCAAAGCCGTGCGGGGCGAGCACGATAGAGGAACGAGAGCACGACTCTCCCCAGCCTCGCTCGCTTCAGAGCCCGCATGGCCCCAACGAAAGGAACACCGATGGAACTCGGCGTCTACAGCTTCGGCAGCCTCGCCCGCGACCCGCAGAGCGGCGAGCTCGCGAGCACGGCGCAGTCCACCCGCAATCTGCTCGAAGCGATTCGCCTGGCCGATGAGGTCGGCCTCGACTACTTCGGCATCGGTGAGCACCACACCCACGAGATGCCGGCCTCGGCAGCGGCCACGATCCTGGCGGCCGCGGCATCCGTCACCGAGAAGATCACCCTGGCCAGTGCCGTCACCGTGCTCAGCACCGATGACCCGGTGCGCGTGTTCCAACAGTTCGCGACCGTCGATGCGCTCTCCAACGGCCGCGCCGAGATCACGGCCGGCCGCGGCTCGTCGACCGAATCGTTCCCGCTGTTCGGTTACAGCCTCAACGACTACGACAAGCTCTACGCCGAGAAGCTCGAGCTGCTGCTCGCGATCAACGCCAGCGAGCGCGTCACCTGGAGCGGAATCACGCGGCCCGCCCTGCATGACGCCGCCGTCGTCCCGCGACCGGATGCCGGCAGCCTGCCGATCTGGTTGGGCACCGGCGGCAACCCCTCCTCCTCTGTGCGCGCCGGTCTGCTGGGCCTGCCGATCTCCTACGGCATCATCGGCGGCGTCCCCGCTCGCTTCGCGCCGCTCACCGAGCTCTACCGCAACACGGCACGCGCCAACGGCATGGCTGAGGGCGACATCAGGGTGTCGGTCGGCAGCCCCGGCTTCATCGGCGAGACCGGTGCCGCCGCCCGCGACGACTTCTGGCCGCACTGGCACAACACCATGGGCGTCATCGGCCAGCAGCGCGGCTTCTCGGCGCCGTCGCGCCTCTCCTACGACCGTGACACGGCCGCAGGCGGCGCGCTGTTCGTCGGTTCGCCCGAGGAGATCGCCGAGCGCATCGTCAGCCTGCAGGGCAGCCTCGGCCACATGCGACACTTCTTCCAGATGGACTTCGGCGACATGCCCCAGCGGCAGCTTCTGCGCTCGATCGAGCTGCTCGGCACCACGGTCAAGCCCCTCGTCGACGCGGCGCTCCGCTGATGGCGACGATCGGGATCATCGGCGCGGGCAAGGTCGGCACCGCCGTCGCCCGGCTCGTTCTCGCGGCCGGCGACGAGGTGCTGATCGCGGGCTCGCCGAACGCGCAATTCCTCGAGCAGATCCTCGCGCTGACGGCGCCGGGCGCCAGGGTCGCCAGCCTGGACGGGCTTGCAGATGCCGCAGAGCTCACCGTGCTCGCCGTGCCGTTCGGCAAGATCGACACGGTCGAATTGGAACGATTCAACGGCGCGGTCGTCGTCGACGCGGCCAACTACTGGGAGCCGGTCGATGGCACCCCGGCGATCCTGGACGGTGCCGGCGCGCTCAGCACCAGCGAAGTCGTGCAGCGTCGGCACCGCGGCGTGCGCGTGGTCAAGTCGCTGAACCACCTCGGCTATCACGACATGGACACCGACGCCGCCCCGGCCGGATCGGCAGGGCGCCGCGCGGTCGCCGTCGCCGGTGATGACGCGGAGGCGCGCGACCTCGTCGCCGCGTTCCTCGACCGCATCGGCTTCGACCCGGTGCACATCGGTGCCCTGGCCGACGGTGTGGTGCTGCAACCGGGCGAGGACCTCTTCGGGCGCTTCGTGCAGCGGGAGGAACTCCTCGCCATCGCCGCTGAGCACGGCGAACTCGCTGCGTAGCGTGCCACGCCCCGGCAGTGGCCGTGGCGTACACTCCGGGTAACGAGCTGCAGCACCGGTGCTGGAGCGTGCGGCATCCGCCCCACGCCGGCGTCGACTGCACCCCGTGAGACGGGAGTCGCGGTGAGAGTCGGAGTGTCGCGTGAGCGCCGAGACGGGGAGAGGCGCGTCGCCGCCACACCCGACACGGTGCGCCAACTGATCGGTCTCGGCCTCGAGCTGCTCATCGAGAGCGGAGCCGGAAGCGCGGCAGGGCACAGCGACCAGGCATACGCGGATGCCGGAGCCGCGCTCGTCGCCGAACTCGAGCTCGACAGCCTCGACGTCTACGCGCATGTGCGCCCGCTCAGCCCCGCGACCGCCGCCGGCCTGCGCCGCGGAGCGGTCACCGTCGGACTCGCCTCGCCGGCGAGCGAACTGCCCACCGTGCGCGCCCTCGCCGCGGCGGGCGTCACGGCCTTCGCGCTCGAGCTGGTCCCGCGCATCTCCCGGGCGCAGTCGATGGACGCGCTCACCTCACAGGCCCTCATCGCCGGCTACCGTTCCGTGCTCGAGGCGGCGATGCGGCTGCCGCGCTTCTTCCCGCTCTACATGACGGCGGCCGGCACGATCCCGCCGGCGAGCGTGCTCGTGCTCGGCGCCGGTGTGGCCGGGCTGCAGGCGATCGGCACCGCGAAGCGCCTGGGCGCCCGCGTCTCGGCCAACGACGTGCGGCCGGCCTCCGCCGACGAGGTCGCGTCGATGGGTGCCACCTTCATCTCTCTCGATCTGGAGGCCGCGGAGGCGAGCGGCGGCTACGCCAAGGAGCTCGGCGAGGATCGGGCGGCCATGCAACGCGCTCTGCTCGCGCCGCACGTTGCGGCATCCGATGTGCTCATCACCACCGCGGCGATTCCCGGCCGCCCGGCCCCGCTGCTGGTGACCAGCCAGATGGTGGCGGCCATGCGCCCCGGTTCCGTGGTGATCGACCTCGCCGCGGAGAGCGGCGGC
The DNA here is from genome assembly GCA_964655795.1 of uncultured Leifsonia sp. Taxonomy (GTDB): domain Bacteria; phylum Actinomycetota; class Actinomycetes; order Actinomycetales; family Microbacteriaceae; genus Microterricola. Next base: position 18,031 of record CAZZNX010000049.1, read on the forward strand.
AACGTCGAAGGCTCGGTGGCCGGCAGCGACGTGCTCGTGCCGACGGCCGACGGTTCGGGCACGGTCACGCTCGTCGGGCTGAAGGATGCCGCATCCGCGATGGCCGCCGATGCCTCCAGGCTCTACGCCAAGAACGTCGCGAATCTGCTCGAGCTGATGACCACCGACGGGGTCGTCGCCCCGGACTTCGCCGACGAGGTCATCGCCGGCGCCTGCCTCACGGATGGCGGGGTGGTGCGCCACGCACCGACCGCCGCGGCAATCGAAGCGGAAGGAGCGGCCTGATGGACGGCATGGCCCTGTTGACGATCACCGTGCTCTCGGTGTTCGTCGGATTCGAGGTCGTCTCCAAGGTCTCGAGCACCCTGCACACGCCGCTGATGTCTGGCGCGAACGCGATCCACGGCATCATCCTGGTCGGAGCGATCATCGTCGCCGGCCAGGCGGACGACCCGTGGATCCTCGCGGTCGCCCTGCTGGCCGTCGTTCTCGCCACGGCCAACCTCGTCGGCGGCTTCGTCGTGACCGACCGGATGCTCGAGATGTTCCGCGGGCGCAAGGCGCCGCCGCCGAAGACGGCACCGGGGCAGTCCGGGCCGGGGCAGAGCCCCACGAGCGGGAAGGAGGGCGGCCGATGATGCTGCTCGACCCCACCTGGACCGCCCTGCTCTACCTGGTGGCCGCCGTCTGCTTCATCCTCGCGCTGCGCGGCCTGGCCTCCCCGCGGAGCGCCCGCCGAGGCAATCTCATCGGTGCGGCCGGCGCGCTCATCGCGGTCGTCACCGTCTTCCTCTCGACGGAGCTCGACAACATCCCCTGGATCCTCGCCGCCATCGCCATCGGCTCGCTCATCGCCGCACCGGTGTCCCGGCGGGTGAAGATGACCCAGATGCCCCAGCTCGTTGCCGCCTTCAATGGTGTGGGCGGTGGGGCGGCGGCGCTCGTCGCGCTGCTCGAACTGGCGCACAACGACGACCCATGGGTGCGTCTGGCGATCGTCTTCACGCTCGTGGTCGGAGCGATCTCCTTTGCGGGCTCCGCGATCACCTTCGCCAAGCTGCAGGAGCTGATGACGACGCGTCCCGTGCTCTTCCCTGGCCTGCCCGTGCTCATGGGTCTGGTGCTGCTGCTGGCGGTGGCCGGGTCGTGGGCGACCATCGTGACGGGATCGACCGGCATCGCGGTGGCGCTGCTCGGTGTCGGCCTCGTCGCCGGTGTGCTGCTCGTGCTGCCCGTCGGCGGCGCGGATGTGCCCATCGTGATCTCGCTGTTGAATGCTTTCACCGGGCTCGCGGTCGCGGCATCCGGCCTCGTTCTCGGCAACGTGCTGCTCGTCGTTGCCGGCACGCTCGTCGGTGCGAGCGGAACGATCCTGACCAGGGCGATGGCGGCCGCGATGGGGCGCGGCGTGGCCGGCATCCTGTTCGGGGCCTTCCGCGGTGGCTCGACCGCCGGGTCGACGACACAGAGCGAGCGGCCGGTGCGATCCTCCAGCGCCGACGACGTCGCGGTGCTGCTCGGTTATGCGCAGCGGGTCATCGTCGTTCCCGGCTACGGGCTCGCCGTCGCCCAGGGCCAGCACACCCTCGTCGAGCTCGTCTCGGCACTCGAGGCGCGCGGCATCGAGGTCGTCTACGCGATCCACCCGGTCGCCGGTCGGATGCCCGGCCACATGAACGTGCTGCTCGCCGAGGCGAACGTGCCATACGAGTCGCTCAAGGAGATGGCCGATGTGAATCCGGAATTCAAGCTGACGGATGTCGCGCTCGTCGTCGGCGCGAACGACGTCGTCAATCCGGCCGCGAAGACCTCGCCGGGATCCCCGATCTACGGCATGCCCATCCTCGAGGTCGAAGACGCGAGACAGGTCGTGTTCCTCAAGCGATCCATGCGGCCCGGCTTCGCCGGCATCGAGAACGAGCTGCTCTACCAACCGCAGACGACGCTGCTGTTCGGTGACGCCAAGGACTCGCTCGGCAAGATCCTGGCCGCGGTGAAGGCGCTCTGAGGGCGCGCCGGTGGCCGCCGTCGCCCGCGTCGACACCGGATGGTCGGGGGCATTGTAGGGCGACGTAGACTGGAGTCATCCCCCCAGCAATGAAAGAGGTCGCAGCGTGACTCAGACTCGGGTTGCCGCAGCGCAAACCTCGACCGAATGGTTCGTGCCACTCGGCCGGGCGATCCTGCTGGCTGTTCCGGCCATGGCGATCACCTTCTCCGAGGACCATGGCCCGCGGTTCGGTCTGATCGTCTTCGGCATCTGGGCGCTCGTCAGCGGCCTCGTCGTCGGTGCGCTGAACCTGCGCCTGCTCGGCGACCGACTCAGCCGTCGCCTCTTCGCGACGAACGGTGTGATCAGTGCCGCCGCCGGACTCGTCGCGCTCGGTCTCGTCGGAGCGCTCGGCGCCGATGAGGGGCTCGGCACCTTCCTGTTCCTCGTCACCGTCTGGGCCGCATGCACCGGCGTGCTCGAGTTCTACGCCGGCTGGCGTGCCCGCACCACCCAGGCGGCATCGCGCGACTGGCGCATGGCCGGCGGCCTGACCGTCATCCTCGCCCTGGTCCTCATGGTCTTGCCGCCGCACGCCGTCGTCTCCGTCGGCCTGCTCGGCGCCTACTTCGCAATCCTCGCCGTGTTCCTCGGCATCGCCGCGTTCTCGCTCAAGTGGGATTCCGCCGCCGCAGCCCGCGCAGACGACGCGCGGGCCGCATCCGCGACGGCCACCCCCACCCCCACCACTTCACCTGAATCGGATGCCTCGTGACCTCGAAGCCAGACCCCAAGAAGCCCCTCGAGCCGTTGGGCGCTGCCTACCAGCCGAGCAGGCGCGAGATCCTGCGCCCGGCCGAACTCGTCGGCGGAGCCGGCATCGGTGCGGTGTTCGTCGGCCTCGTCGTCTTGCTGACGACCCAGCAGCTCGTGCTCACGCTCGTCTCCACCGGAATCACGTTCATCGTCGTGCTGATGGTGCTCGCGCTCTTCGCGATGGGCTCCAAGCAGGACGCGGAGGAGACCGCCGACATCCTGGAGCAGGATGACGCGGCCCAACAGAAGCGGGCCAAGGCCGACCAGGGCGAGTCCACGCAGACGGAGTCGCCGGAGTCGCCGGACGCGCCGGGCACCACGCTCTAAGCGCTCGAGCCGCACTCCCGCTGGGGAATAGCGAGAGGGGGAGCTCGGAATCACTGATTCCGAGCTCCCCCTCTGCGTGAGTCCTCCGGACCCGCCGAGCGCTAGGCGCGGGGCAGGCGGTCCACGAGCTCGTCGGCGAGGCCGGTGTAGCCGGCCGGGGTGAGCTCGAGCAGGCGCTGCTTGGCTGCATCACCGATGTCGAGCGCGCCGACGAATGCGACGAGCTCGGCCTGGCCGATGCGCTTGCCGCGGGTCAGGTCCTTGAGCAGTGCGTACGGGTCCTCGATGGTGGAGCGACCGGCAGCCACCTCGGCGCGGATGACGGTTTGAATCGCTTCACCGAGAATCTCCCAGTTCGCGTCGAGGTCGGCCAGCAACACCTCGCGGGCGAGATCGATCTCGCCGAGGCCGCGCTGGATGTTGTCGAGGGCGAGCATCGAGTGGCCGAAGCCGACGCCGATGTTGCGCTGCGCGCTGGAGTCGGTGAGGTCGCGCTGCAGGCGGCTGGTCACGAGCGTTGCGGCGAGCGAGTCGAGCAGTGCACTGGAGAGCTCGAGGTTGGCCTCGGCATTCTCGAAGCGGATCGGGTTGATCTTGTGCGGCATCGTCGAGGAACCGGTGGCACCGGCCTGCGGGATCTGGCGGAAGTAGCCCATCGAGATGTAGGTCCAGATGTCGGTGGCGAGGTTGTGCAGTACCCGGTTGGCGTGCGAGACCCGGTTGTAGAGCTCTGCCTGCCAGTCGTGCGACTCGATCTGGGTGGTCAGCGGGTTCCACGTGAGCCCGAGGCCCTCGACGAACTCCTGCGAGATGGTGGGCCAGGCGGCATCCGGGGCGGCGACGACGTGCGCGGCGAAGGTGCCGGTGGCGCCGGAGAACTTGCCGAGGTACTCGCTGGCGGAGACCTGGGTCTCGATGCGGCCGAGGCGGTAGGCGAAGACGGCGAGCTCCTTGCCCATCGTCGACGGCGTTGCCGGCTGACCGTGGGTGTGGCAGAGCATCGCGGCGTCGCGGTGGGTCTCGGCCAGTTCGGCGAGCGTGGCGATGACGCCGCGGAACTTGGGCAGCCACACCGTCTGCACGGCGTCACGCACGGTGAGCGCGTAGCTGAGGTTGTTGATGTCCTCGCTGGTGCACGCGAAGTGCGTGAGCTCGGCGATGGAATCGAGGCCGAGCGCGGCCAGACGGCGGCGGACGAGGTACTCAACGGCCTTCACGTCGTGGCGGGTGACGGCCTCGAGGGCGGCGAGCTCGTCGATCTCGGCCTGGCCGAAGTCGGTGACGAGGGCGCGGAGTGAGACCTTCTTCTCGTCGGAGAGCGGTGCGGAACCGAACATGGAATGGTCGGTCAGGTAGATCAGCCACTCCACCTCGACCTGCACGCGCGCCCGGTTGAGCCCGGCCTCGGAGAGGAACTCTCCCAGCTCGGTGACGGCGGCCTGATAGCGGCCGTCGAGTGGGCTGAGCGGCTGAGGGGGCAGGGGACTCATCGGACTCCTTGTCGGATTGCGGGGGCGATTTGCCGGAATAGTGCCTGCGAAGACCTCTCAATCATCGCAAGAACTGCGTCAAACATCGCATCGTCCGAATAGTAGGGGTCCGGAATATCGCGCAGATGCGCTTGTTCCGCGTCAAAACTGAGCATCATGCGCACCTTGTCGCGTGCGATCTCATCGGTGGCCCACGCCCGCAGGATCCGTTCGTGGCTGCGGTCGAAGGCGACGATCAGATCGAAGTCGCCGAAGGAATCGGTCTCGAACTGGCGGGCCCTGTGCATGCTGCCGTCGTAGCCGCGCCGGGCGAGCGCATCGATTGTGCGCTGGTCGGCCCGCTCCCCCACGTGCCAGTCGCCCGTGCCGGACGAGGTTGTGACGATGTACCCGGCGAGTCCGGCGCGCGCGACCTGCTCGCGCAGCACGACTTCGGCCATCGGTGAGCGGCAAATGTTGCCGGTGCACACGAAACTGATGCGGAAGGGCTGCGCGTCATCGCTCGGCGAATCAGCGCGCGTCATGAAGTCCATTCTGGGGCACAAATGGGCCGTGCGCAGTTCGAATTTATGTTCGCATCGGGATGCCGCGCGCGAGGCGTGAATCGAGCCGGCCGCCGCGCGCGCGAGCGGCAGCTTCGCAGCCGGCCCTCCTGCTCACAGCGGAGCCCAACCGCCGGGTTCTCCACCGCTACCGGGACGGCGCCGGCACCCGTGTTGAGCGCGCCGACACTGGACGGGTGAACGTGATCGGAACGGCGACAGACGGGTCAGAGCCGACGTCAGCGCTCCTGTTGGGCTGGCAGCTGCAGGCGGCCGATGAGCGCTGCGCCGCGGCAGAGAGGCGCCTGGGCGGCATCCGCGCCCTGCTGGCCGACATTGCACCCGACGTGGTCGGCGGAATCGCCGACGTGCCGGAGAGCTGGCGTTCGCGAGCATCCGCAGCGTACGCCGCGCGCGTGCACGCGCTGCGCTCCCGTCTGGATGCCGCGCTCGGCACGCTGCACGAGGCCGAGGCGGCTGCCTGGCGGGAACTGGTCATCGAGCAGGAGGTGCGTGAGCGCCTGCGCTGGCAGCTGCAGAGCGCCGGCATCTCACTCGAGCGAACGGGGCCCGACCCGTGAGTGGCACCTCGTGAGCGACACCCTGACGCTCTCCGGCGGCGGCTCGACCTCGGTCGCGACAGAGGCGTTGCTCGTGGACGCGGCCCGGCTGGGGGCGACACAGGCCAAGGCCGAAGGGTGGCTCGCGCGCATCCGAGAGCTGCAGGCGATGGATGCCGGCCGCTCTGGCTGGACGGAGCCCGTCTCGCTCGCGGCGCTCGGCGAGGCGCTGCACCAGCTGCAGGCCTTCGGCGACGAGGCCGGACGGGCGCGGAGCGCGCTGGTGCTGGCGGCCGAGTCGTACGGGCTCGCGGAACGCACCGTCACGGCCCTCTGGGGTGCCGGTGCACAGCTCGGCGCCTGGGTCGGTGGGCGGGCGCTGCCAGTGCTCGTCGTGCCAGCAGCCCTCGCGATGGTGCCGCTCGCGCTGCTCGGGCTGCTCGTGAGCGGTGCCATCGGCGTCGCCCCCGCGCGCGTGCCCGCGCTTCTCGCGGCGTGGGTCCGGGCTGATCCGGGGCTGCTGAACAGCCCTGCCTTCGTACGGCTGGTGCGCGGCACCGTCTCGGCCGGCGACGAATTCGCGGCCGGATTGCTGCGGGTGCCGGCGGCGGTGGCGCTGCCGGCCGGCCGGGCGCTCGGGGCGGAG
>CAZZNX010000050.1:0-7750 GCA_964655795.1 uncultured Leifsonia sp.
GCTGACGTCGAACCCGCGCACGCGCCCCCAGACGAGCAGCAGTGCACGCTCGACCTCGACCATCGCGGCCAGAACGGCGTCGTCGCCGGTCGCCGCGGATGACGCCGCGAGCGGTTCAAGCAGGCCCCACTCGCCGTCGCTCTGCTCAGTCATCGTGCTCCCCGTAGCGCTCGAAGTCGAGGAAGACGGTCTCGCCCTCCCCCTGCAGCCTGATGTCGAAACGGTAGCTCCTCACGGCGTCGGGCACCGCGATCAGCGTGGCGCGCCGCGCCGGATCGATGCCGGCGAGAAACCGGTCGCCGCTGTTGCGCTCGGACTCGTCGCCGAAGTAGGCCCGCGTGAAGAGGTGGTGGGTGAGGCCCCGGGCGAAGACGGTCACCAGGATGAAGGGCGCGACGTCCGCGCGCGCGGCACCCGGCTTGATCGTCGAGAAGCTGTAGTGCCCGGCGCGGTCGACCGGGGCGCGGCCGAAGCCCGTCACGGTGTGGCCGTCGCGGTCGAGGCTGCCCCTGGCGCGGATCACGCGGCCGGCGGCATCCGCATGCCAGACCTCGACGAGGGCGTCGGGCACGGGCTCGCCCGCACCGTCGATGACCGTGCCGTGCAGCCGCACGGCATCGGGCCGCCACGGGGGCGCAACGACCGCTCCACCCGGGTAGGGCAGCGCGTAGCCGAAGAAGGGGCCGACGGTCTGCGAGGGAGTCTGCAGGTAGTCACGTTCAGGCATGGTCGGCGTCCTCCGGTTCCATCCAGGTCGCGCGGGGCCCGGTCAACACGATGTCCCAGCGGTACCCGAGCGCCCACTCCGGCACGCTCAGCTCGTGGTCGTAGTCGGCGACCAGGCGCGCCCGCGCCGCCGGGTCGAGGATCGACTGGTAGATCGGGTCGAGCGCGAAGAGCGGATCGCCGGGGAAGTACATCTGGGTGACGAGGCGCTGGGTGAACGCCGAGCCGAACAGCGAGAAGTGGATGTGCGCGGGGCGCCAGGCATTGCGGTGGTTCTTCCACGGGTAGGCGCCCGGCTTGACCGTGGTGAGGCGGTAGCTGCCGTCATCGCCCGTGATGAGCCGGCCGACGCCCGTGAAGTTGGGGTCGAGCGGGGCCGGGTGCTGATCGCGCTTGTGCACGTAACGGCCGGAGGAGTTCGCCTGCCACACCTCGACGAGCTGATTGCGCACGGGGCGCCCGTCGCCGTCGAGCACCCGCCCGGTCACGACGATGCGCTCACCGAGCGGTTCGCCGGAGTGCTGGATGGTGAGGTCGCTCTCGTCGATGGCGACGTCGCTGTGCCCGAAGGCGGGCGAGAACAGCTCGATCTCCTCGGGGTCGGCGCGCACGAGCGCGTGGGTCGGATGCCGCAGCGCGGTGCTGCGGTACGGCGCGAAGTCGCGCGGCGGGTGGGCGGGTGCGCGCTCGCCGCGCGCGCTTCGCTCCTGCTGCGCGGCGTGCAGGGCGGCGATCTCGGCACTGATCGTCGCCTGGGACTCGTCTGGGGTGGGGCTCATCGCTCGCTGTCGCTTTCTAGATCGGGAGTCCGACGTACTGCTCCGCGAGGCTCTGCCTGGCGAATCGGGAGGCGCTGAGGTAGCGCAGCTGACCGAGCTGGCTCTCGTAGCGGAACGCGCGCTCTGCGGCATCCGCTGCCTCGGAGTGCACGTGCAGCATCTCGGTCATCCACTGCGAAAAGTGCTGCACCTTCCACTGCCTGGCCAGGGCTCGTCGGCTGTAGTCGGCGAGCTCGGCCTCGCTGCCCGCGTGCAGCGCGAGCAGCGCACGGCCGAGCAGGGCGACGTCGGCGATCGCCGAGTTGAGCCCTTTGGCACCGGTCGGCGGCACGATGTGGCCGGCATCCCCGACGAGGAACAGGCGGCCGTGCGCGAGCGTCGAGCTCACGAAGGAACGCATCGGCGTGATCGACTTCTCGGTGATCGCCCCCTCGGTGAGCGTCCAGCCGTCGAGGCCGAGCCGGGTCTGCAGCGCCTCCCAGATGCGGGCATCGCTCCACTCCTCGATCGCCTCACGCGGGTCGACCTGGAGGTAGAGGCGGGAGACCTGCGGCGAGCGCATGGAGTGCATCGCGAACCCGTCGGGGTGCAGCGCGTAGATGAGCTCATCGGTCGACGGTGCGACATCGGCGAGAATGCCCAGCCAGGCGAACGGGTAGCTGCGTTCCAGCGCCGTGGCACCGGGGATGCTCGGCCGGCTCACGCCGTGGTAGCCGTCCGCGCCGACGATGATGTCGGGGTGCAGCTCCTCCGTCACGCCGTCCCGCGTGTAGACCACGTGGGGGCTGGCGCCGGCGACGCCGTGCACCGCGACGTCGCCGGCCTCGAACACGATGCGCGAGCCGAGCCGCTCGTGCTCGGCGAGCATGTCGGCGACGAGGGCCTGCTGGCCGTAGACCGTCACCGAGCCGTCGACGAGATCCCGGAAGTCCACGTGGTGCCGTTCGCCGGCGAACTGCAGGTGGATGCCGCCGTGATCGAGCCCCGCGGCATCGAGGCGTCCGGTGAGGCCCAGCTCACGCAGCACGTCGACGGAACCCTGTTCGAGCACTCCGGCGCGGATGCGGCCGAGCACGTGCTCGCGGTTCTGCCGTTCGAGGATCGTGAAGGGGATGCCGGCCTGCTGCAGTATGTGGCCGAGCAGCAGGCCAGCAGGGCCCGCTCCGATGATCGCGACACTCGTACTCACGCAAACCGCCTTCCACGTTGATGGGGGAACCTCCATCGTGGCCGTCGGCCGGCCGGCCGGGTAGCGACCTTCCACTCAGTGGAAGACTGGCCGGCTGCCGACGTGGAACACGAAGTGGGAGGGGTGCCTCTGCACCCCTCCCACTTTGTTGCGTGTACTGCCGCGAACGACTCTCAGTTGTCGCGCAGTTCCTCTTTGACCTCGTTGCGCTTCTTGACGGACTCGGCCTCCGCCTCGGCCTTCTTCACGTCGGCATCCGCCTTCACCTCGTCGATCTTGTCCTTGACACGATCGACGGTGTCTTCGACAGAGCGCGACACCTTCTCGGCTGCAGCGCCGGCCGTCTCCTTGGCGTCATCGAGAATTCCCATGTTTCCTCCAACTGCGAGTCGTACGAACAGACGAATGTTTGGGCCCGCGGCAGCTCAGAGAGCCCTGAGCCACCGCGGGCCGAGAGTGACCGCGACTACGCGGCCTTCTTGCGCCCGAAGATGAGCCCCCAGATCAGGAGCACGACGATCGAACCGGCGATGGCCACCAGCCATGTCTGGATCGACCAGAACTCTTCGAGACCGACATTGAACAGCACGCTACCCAGCCATCCGCCGAGCATCGCGCCGATGACACCGAGGAGGAGGGTGACGAACCACCCGCCGCCCTGGTTGCCCGGCAGAATCAACTTGGCGAGGGCCCCGGCGATCAAGCCGAGGAGAAGAAATGCAAAGAACCCCATGGTCATATCCCTTCTCGTTGAGGGCCGAACGACACGCGTTCGGTCCCTGCTCTCCCGAAGGACGGAAGAGCGGATTCCACCGTCCCACTCCGGCATGCCGAATGCAACCCATTCGGGGTACAAAACACCATGTGCGCCGATGCCGATCCGCACAAAACCGGGGCGCGAGCCCCCGAGCTGGGAAAGCTCTGGGAGAACGCTGGCGTGCTCAGTCCTCGACGATGATGCCCAGATTCGACGCGATGGCCGGAGCGAGCATGCCGAGCTGCATCTCATTGATCGTGACACCGGCAAGGTTGCGGATGCCGGCCACCTCCTGCACGTCGGCACCGCGCAGATCGAAATCCCGCACCGTCGCGTTGTTCAGGTCGAGCGCGCGAATGCCGCAGCCGTCGAAGGCGACCCGTTCGGCCTTGGCGCCGCCGAGGTCGAGCTCGTCGATCGAGCAGTTGACGAAGAGGATGTCGGTCAGCGTGGAGCCACGCAGGTTGACGTAGCCGAGCTTGCAGTTCTCGAAGCGGAGCGCACGCAGTCCAGACTCATAGAGCTCGGCCGAGCCGATGCGCGACTCGCGGATGGCCACGTCGCGCCAGGTCGAACGCGCCGCCCGCACCACGGGAACGTTGAAACCGTTCAGCACGGAGTCGACGATGCGGATGCTGCGCATCTCGGCCTCGTCGGCGATGACACCCGCGAAGGTGCTCTCGCTCACCGACGCGAAGTCGAGGGCGAGGGTCTCCAGGCTGAGCGCATCGAAGGCGAGCGCGTCGATACCCGAGTTGGCGCCGAGATCTCCGGCGTAGGCCGCCGCGAGATTCTGCGGATCGACCCGGTCCAGGCGCGGGGCCTTCGTGGTGGAACGGGTGGTGTTCGTGCGGCGTTCGGGCATCTGGCGCCCCTCCTCTGCTGGCGTGCGCCCAGCCTATGTCGAAGCGCCGACGCCCGAATTGCGCTACCGCGCCTCAGGCGCTGAGGGCGCGCAGATCGCACATCGCACCGGACTGCTGCACGAGGTAAGACCCGACTCGCACGACGTGCTCGAGTGTGCGTTCGGCATCCGCCAGCGCCCAGCCGTTCAGGGACGGCACCGCGAGAATACTGTCCAGCAGTGCTGCGAGGCTGGCGTCGCCCGCTCCGGTGGTGTCGACGACCGTGACGCTGGGAACCTCGCAGCGTACCTCGAACCGTGCCGTCACGAGTCGAGCCGCGTCTCCCCCGTCGGTGATGAGCCATATCTTGTCTCCAGCACGGGCGGGGTCGACCTCGAACCGCAGCTTACGCAGTTCCTCCTCGGTTACCTTGACGATGTCCGCATTCTCCATCATCCGCAGAGCGGAACTGATCATCTGACCCTGGTCGTTCCAGGCGCTCTCGCGCAGATTGACATCGTATGAGACCAGGGTGTTGGCGCGGTCGATCGCGGCAAGCGCGCCTCGATAGACACGATCGCCCGCCAGTGATGCATCCAGGAGCGAGCTCACGTGCACGATCCGACTCTGTCGCGCCGCTGCCGCGCCTGCCGGGCTCAGCTCGAACTGGGCGTCGGCCGAGTTCGAGCGGTAGAGCAGGAATCCCGGCCCGCTTCCTCCGCCGGGATTCACCACGGCGACGCCGGTGGCTCGTCGTGGGTCACGGATGACGTGAGTCGTGTCGACACCGCGCGCACCCAGCGTCTCGACGATGGCATCGCCGAGCCAGTCAGCACCGACGGCCGATGCGAGCCCCGCCCGTCGACCCAGCGACGCGAGTGCCGCCGCGACGTTGGCTGGAGCACCGCCCGCCCGCGGCAGGTAGTGCTGACCCTCCGCTCCGGGGAGCAGATCCATGAGCGTCTCCCCCACGCACAGCACTTCGATCGGTGGCATATTCATTCGTTCATCAGCTCCCTCATGAGCGCCTCTGCGCGCTCGTTCGATTTGTGGCGCGGAAAGATCTCGACGATCGCCTGCGCGATGCGCCTCGTGTAGGGAAATGGTCCGGCGTAGTCGGCGACGACGGCATGCTCCGAGTCTCGGCCGCACTGGGCCGTGCCCATGAAGAAGCGCAGGCGGGGCGCCCACGGAACGGAGGCCTCCCACACCTCGGCCGCGGAGTCGATCGCCACGCGGATCGTGCCACCACCAACGCCGTGCTCGCCGATCGTGAACGCCGCTGTCACCGTGGTTGCACCGAGGTGTGCGCCGGGTTCAAGGGCGAGTGACGTCACGGAACCGAGGGCATTGAGGCCGAAGACCAGACGGTCGCCCAGAACGAACAGGCTCACGCCGCCGAAGGAGTCCCCCATCGCCATCAGCACACCCTCATCGCTGGCGGTCATCGCCTCGAGCGCCACGGTGATCGTGAAATCGTGCCCGGAGATCTCGGGCGCGGACGCCTGCGGCACCGGCGTCATCTCCGGCACGAATACCCATCTCGTTCGGGCGGGCTGCTCGCGGAACAGCGCCGACTTGCCGCGATCGGCCAGCGGCAGGACCTGGTTGGCCCGCGCCTGCTCGAGCCACAGCGCCTGCAGCTCGGCGAGCTTGCCCGGCTCGGCCTCCGCGAGATCGATGGTTTCCGCCGGATCGCGGGAGAGGTCATAGAGCTCCCAGCGGTCGCTCTCGAACTCTGTCCCCGGCACGTGGAAGGTCACCGCCTTCCAGCCGTCGGCCAGCATGGCGCGGTGGCCGGCGACCTCGAAATACTGCGGGCCCCGCGAGCCGACCGTGTCAGCCTCGGAGAAGGTCGTAGCCAGGGAGCGGCCGTGCAGGGGCTGCTGCGCGACGCCGTGTACGAGCTCTGGCGCCTCCAGCCCCGCGAGCTCGAGAATAGTTGGCACGACATCCGTGACGAACGAGCTTGTGCGGTCGACGGCCCCGCGCCTCGTCACCGGCGCACCCGCGACGATGAGCGGAGAACGCGTGCCACCGTTGTGCACGGTGTGCTTGTAGCGGCGGAATGGCGTGTTTGACGCCTGCCCCCAGCCCGCCGGGTACTGGTTGTAGTAGTCGGCTCCGCCGATGGCATCCAGCTCCACGAGCGGTCCGCCCGCCGGTGCATCGTTAAGCACGGCCTCCTCGCTGAGTGTGCCGAGCGGGCCGCCGGCGTTCGTTGCGCCGTTGTCCGACATCACGACGACCAGCGTCTCGTCGCCGTCGGCGTTCGCTGCGATGGCATCGAGGAGCCGGCCGAGCTCCGCATCCGCGTGCTCAAGGTGGCCCGCATACGCTTCCATGAGCCGTTCGGCTACCTCCCGCTCCTCGGCGTGCATCGACTCCCAGTCGGGGATCGAGGGGTCGGACGTCGGCAGCGCGGTGTGCTGCGGCACGACGCCCAGCTGCCGTTGTCGGGCGAAGCGACGTGCGCGTTCGTCGTCCCAGCCGTGCCGGTACGCACCGCGGTACCCGGCGCGGTACTCCTCGGGCGCGTGGTGCGGCGAGTGGACGGCGCCGAAAGAGATCATCGCGAAGTACGGGTCTTCCGGCCGGGCATAGCGGTGGTCATTGACCCACCGGATCGCTTCGTCGATGATGAGCTCCGAGACGTGGCGCCCCCCGTAGGACGCCACGTCGACGACACTGTTGTCCTGCACTAGTTCGGGACGGAACTGATGCACGCGGCCGGCGAGGAATCCGAAGAATCGGTCGAAGCCGCGCGCGAGCGGCCACTGATCGTATGGGCCGCCCGGACCCGACGCTGCGTTGGGGCTCAGGTGCCATTTGCCGAACAGCCCGGAGGCGTAGCCGGCATCCTTGAGCATTGCGGGCAGCATCGCCGCCGAGGCAGGCACCTCGCCGGTATAACCAGGGTCGCCAGACGCGAACTGCACGATGGTCCCCATGCCGACGGCGTGGGGGTTGCGCCCCGTGAGAAGCGAAGCGCGCGTCGGCGAACACAGTGGCGTGACGTCGAACTGTGTGTAGCGCAGGCCCTCGGCGGCCAGACGATCGATGTGCGGCGTGCGGATCGATGAGCCGTAGCAGCCCAGATCCGAGTACCCCATGTCGTCGAAGACCACGACGACCACATTGGGTCTGCGGGAACTACCGGACATCGTCAACGGTCACGATCGCGCCCTGCTCCCGCAGAGCCGCTTGCACGCTGGCCACGTCCACGTCGCGCGGCTGCGCACCGGATGCGACGGAGAGCGCAGCCGCGACGCCTGCCGCATGGCCGATCGCGGCGCACGTGGCGCCGACACGCATCGAACCGAGCGCATCACGGTCGACCGACACGCAGCGGCCGGCAGCGAGGAGACCGTCGATCCTCTGCGGCACCATCACCCGATAGGAGATGTCGAACGGCGCTGGCACGTACATGGAGTGCGTGCCGACCTGCTTCTCG
>CAZZNX010000050.1:7800-19097 GCA_964655795.1 uncultured Leifsonia sp.
ATCGAAGCGGCGGGCCTCCCGTACATCGTCTCCGGTCATGACCAGTTCGCCGACCAGGCGTCGCGTCTCGCGCACGCCGATCTGAGTGCTTGTCTGAATCAGCTTCGCATTGGCGAATGCGGGCACCGACTCCGTGAAGTAGTCCACGATACGTCGAGTGTCCTGGCGTCCCTCGATCTCCGCGCGGGTCAGGTCGGCGGCGATGGACGCGTCGCCGACGATTCTGGTGGAGTTGACCCACACGATGTCGCGGTCGAGTCCGCCGAACCATGGGCCGCCGTAGCGCGGCAGTTCACCGCGTTGCGCTGCCGCGGCCATTGCAGCACTGTCCAGCGGGATGTCGCGACGTGAACTCGCGTAGTCCGTGAGGATGGGGTCGCGCAGCACGCCGGCCTCCGGGCCGATTGGCAGCAGCGTCGGAACGTCGTGGCGCACGGCGGGATCCGGCTCAGCTCCGGAGACGCGGAAGGACATCGTCATCGGTTGCAGACTGTCTGCCTTCGTCCATTCAGCACCGCTGCGCGCGATGAAGTCTCCGTCACCCGTGCAGTCGATCGTGACGCCGGCGATGATCGCCCCGCGGCCGTCCTTGCTCTCCACGAACGCGCCGGCAACCCGGGAGCCGTCCATGATCGGATACGCACCCAGCGTGTGGAACATCGTCTCGACACCGGCCGATGCCAGCAGCTCGTCCGCGACGCGCTTCATCACCTCTGGCTCCGTGTTGATCACGAAACCGTTGTCAAAGCGCGCGCCGCCCTGCGCCTCGGCGCGCTCGACCCACTCGCCGCCGATACCGGCGACGCAGCGGCGGTATGGACGCAGCCAGGAGTTGAACCCGGCCAGCGTGAGCACCATTCCGGCCGTCCACATCCCGCCGAGGAAGCCGTGACGCTCGAGCACGATGGTACGGGCACCGGCGCGCGCTGCCCCGGCCGCGGCGGCGACACCGGCGGGTCCGCCGCCGATCACCAGCACGTCGACCTCCGCAATGACCGGGATCTCCCGTGCGGATTCTGTGACCTTCACCGTGAACTCTTCTGACATCTTCATCAACCCTTCGCCGCCCCGGCCGTCATCCCGCTCACGAGATACGGCTGCAGGAACCAATAAACAACCATGACCGGGAGGATCGAGATGAGGCCGGCGGCCATCAGCTCGCTCCAATTAATCTCGACGTCGCCGATCATCGACGCGATGCCTTGCGGGATCGTCCAGTTCTCGCGCGAGAGCAGGAGCGTGCGCGCGAAGAGCAGGTCGGTCCACGCTGCCGTCGCGGCGAGACCGAAGCACGCGGCGAGGCCGGGCACCGAGACCGGGAGGATCATGCGCCAGAGCACTCCCCAGCGCGTGCAGCCATCGACGAGTGCCGCCTCATCGATGTCACGCGGGATGCCGTCGAAGTAGCCCTTGAGCGTGAGCGCCGTCAGCGGGGTGATCGCCGCCGTATTCGTGAGGATGACGGCGGTGGAGGTGTCGAGCAGGCCAAACGTCTGGAACAGCACGAAGAACGGCAGCGCCAAGAGGGTGCCAGGCAGCACGCGGCCCATCAGGAAGGTGTATGCCACGAACTTCTGGCCTGGGATGACGAAGCGCGACATCGCGTAGGCGGCGGTGACCGCGACGGCCGTGCTGAGCAGCGCCGATCCGATCGTGATGATGCCCGACTGCATCATCCATTGGAAGATGTCCGAGTTGGTGAACAGCTCCGTGAAGGCGTCGAAGGTGAAAGGCTTGCCGATCGGGATGATCGCGGGGGTGCGGGAAAGCACCTCGGAGGTCGGAAGGATGGCCGTGACGAACATCCAGTAGATCGGGAAGAACATGATGCCGATGAGCACCAGCAGGCCGATGAACGACCAATTGATGCGCCGGCGGCGCCGTCTCGTGACGGGCTGGCCAATGGTGAGTGTGGTCACAGGAATCCCTCCAGAGAGCCCTTGTAGTTGCGTCGCAGCAGCATCGCGACAAGCACGCCGACGAGTATGAAGGTGACAACGCCGAGAGTTGAGGCGTTGCCCAGATCGAACTCTTCGAAAGCCAGGTTGAAGACCCGCACGGCGATCGTCTCCGTCGCGCCGTCTGGGCCTCCCCTCGTCGAACCGTAGATGAAGTCGAAGTCGCGGAAGGAGTGCATGGCGCTGAAGATGAGCGACACGAGGATGAAGGGCGCAAGGCCGGGCAGGGTGATCCAGCGCAGGCGCGCAACTCGTCCGGCGCCGTCGACCTCGGCAGCCTCATACAGCTCGCGCGGGATCGCCTGCAGGCCGGCGAGAAGCATGAGTGTGAAGTACGGGATCGCCTTCCAGCTCGTCGGCAGGATAACGGCGAAGAGCGCGAGCGCCGGATCGCCGAACCAGTTGACGTCGCTGTCGATGAGCCCCAGTGAGCGGAGTATGTAGTTCCACACGCCGTAGGTCGGTTGCAGCATCCAGACGAAGGCGATTGTGGCGGTGATGCCGGGCACCGCCCACGGCACGAGCGCCAGCGTGCGCAGGATGCGACGCCCCGGCATCCGCTGGTTGAGCAGCAGCGCCATCATCAGCCCGCCGATGAACGGGAGAAGCGTGGAGCCGATGACGTAGAGGATCGATACCCAGAAGCTGCTCCAGGTCGCCGGGTCGCCGAGCACCTCGGCGTAGTTGGCGAGACTGAGGGGTGCTTCGAAGATCGCGCTGAGCTTGCCGAGTTTGACGTCGCGCAAGCTGACCCCACCAAGTAGCAAGATGGCGAAGACGAGCGATCCCGCGACGGCGATGAGGCTCGGCGCCAGGTAGCCGAGCACGACAACCTTCTTGCCAAGCGAACGGCCGGGCCGGGGCGCCCGCGTTGGGGCCCCGGTCTGGCCACGGCCGGGCCGGGGCGCCGCGGAAGACGCCCCCGCCCGGTTTGCGGCTTCGAGTGAACGAGTCGATGTCACGGCGTGATTCCTGCGTCCGTGAGCTTCTTGTCAAGCTCCTTCAGGATGTCAGCGGTCGGAGCATCGCTCTGCAGGAGCTGGTGCAGCTGTGTGCCAACAGTGTCGGCGAACTTCGCGTAGTCGCTGCGAACACCCTGCGCGCTCGGGTCGATGATCGGCTCGCTCGCCTTGTGGGCTTCAACGATCGGAGCCGTCAGCGGGTCTTCGAGCAGGGCATCGGCGCTTCCGGGGCGCGCGGTCGGGCTCGACACGATCGTCGAGTACTGCTCGAGTGCCTGCTCGGAGATGACGAAGTCGAGGAAGGTCTCGGCTGCGGCGCGGGTGCTGTCATCGAGGTCTGCGGAGAGCGCGAGGCCGTGGCTGACATCGCCGGGGTTGACGTCGAACGGAGCCTTCGCGATCTTCAACGAATCCTTGATCTCGGCGGGCGCGGTGGCCTGCACCGTCGAGTAGTAGAAGGGTCCCTCGATCATCATCGCGCTGTTGCCGTTGAGGAACGACTCGCGCTTGGCCGCGAAGTTCGTGCCGATGGGGCTGTTCTCCGTGCCGAGCTCGCGCCAGGCGTCGAGTGCCTCGACGACCTCGTCCGATCCGAAGCTCCACTCGCCGTCTGTGACCCAGTCAGCGCCCATTCCGGTCGTGAAGACGAGTGCGTCGCGAACGAAGTTCGGAGTGTTGTCGTCGGTGATGGCGAAGCCGAACTCGTCGCCCGGGAGCGCTGTGACCGCCTTCGCAGCGGAGAGCAGTTCGTCCGCCGTCGTCGGTACCTCGACGCCGGCTTGGGCGAGGAGCGCCTCGTTGTAGAACAGCGTGTAGCCGTAGTCAACGAGCAGAACACCGTAGCTCTCGTCGTTCCACTCCATCGCGCCCTGTGCGTCTGGCCAGAGCTCGGGCACATCGGTCGTCGAGAGGTAGTCGTCGAGCGGCGCGAGGAATCCGGCATCCGCCCATGCGGGCAGCGCGCTGATCGGTGTTGGGACGTGGATGATGTCGGGGCCGGCGCCGGCGACCGACTGGGTGGTGACCGTCGAGACGTAATCGGCGTAGGCAATCTGCTGCAGATCGATCGTGATTTCGGGGTTGGCCGCCTCGAACTCCGGGATGATCGTGTCCCACCACTTCGCGATCTGTTCGGTGTAGGTCCACGTGGAGAGCGTCAGAGTGACGTCTTCGATGGGCGCTGCGGGGTCGGCCGCCTTCGGCGTCGAGCACGCGACCAGGGAGGACGCGAGCAGAGTGCTCACGGCGATGGCAAGGATACGTCGTCGTTCCATGTGAATGCCTTTCATGTGTGTTCGTTCTGTGTGGGGGTGGGATTAGAGCTGGGGAAGGATGAGGGTCTTGAAGACGCCCGCGTTGCCGGCAGTGTCGACGGCGACGGCGCTCTCTGCGAGCGGATAGCGCCCGGAGATCAGGCGGTCCGCGCGCACCTTGCCGGTTGCGAGCAGTTCGATGGCGAGCGGGAAGGAATTGGCGTATCGGAAGACGCCGGTCACGACGAGCTCCTTCTCCTGGATCCACGAGGACGGAATGTCGAGACCTTTCGAGTCGCCCATGCCGACGAGCACGGCGGTGCCGCGACGCGCCAGAAGCGCGATCCCGTCTCGCGTGGCGCGGGCGTTGCCAGAGCACTCGATGTGCACGTCGAACTCGGTGTCGCTGTAGTCGCCCAGCATCGCCGCGTCGATCGTGACATCCGCGCCGAGCTCCTCAGCGAGCCGGAGCTTCTCCGGATCAACATCCGTGACGGCGACGAGGCTGGCCCCGAAAGCACGCGCGGTCTGCGCCGTGAGCAGCCCGACCGGTCCGGCACCGGTGATGAGAACCCGCGTCCCCGGCGCGACGGCCGCCTTGCGGCAAGCCCACACCGATACCGCGAGCGGCTCGACGAGGGCGCCGTGCTCTGTCGAGACCGCGTCCGGCAGGGTGAAGGCGAAGTCTGCGCGCACGGCCACGAAACGCTGCAGGGTTCCATCGACCGGCGGAGTGGCGTGGAAGACAACCTCCGGGCACAGGTTGTAGCTGCCGCCGCGGCATTCTTCGCATACCCCGCACGGGATTCCCGGTTCGATCGCGACGCGGTCACCGAGGCGGTGGGTCGTCACGTCGGCTCCGACGGCCACAACCGTTCCCGCCGTCTCGTGCCCAAGGATGAGGGGCGCGTCGACCACGTAGCGCCCGATCCGGCCGTGTCGGAAATAGTGTGCGTCCGAACCGCATACTCCGACTGCCTCGACGCGGATCAAGACCTCATTCTCGCTGAAGTCAGGGGTCGGGCGATCTTCGAGTGCGATCTCACCCACAGTCGTGAGAACCGCTGCACGGTTCCGAACGGACGCTTCTTGCTGCATGGTTTCGGGATTCTCTCTCTGTCGGACACACGGTTGACGCTCTGTCTGCTGTCAGAGCCTAGAGTCGGGCTTCCGCGAGAAATAGCCACGGAAACACCAACTTCTGGTACTTATTTGACGAATCGGATCAAAACCAAGTGATTTGGGGTATTGCAAGCACCACACGAGCGCTATCTTTGTGTCCAACAGAGGGAGAGCATATGCGAAGGATGCGCGAGGCGGGGACACTGGATTCCCTCGCAGACAGCGTCAGCAAGGCCCCGCCGTTCCGCGAGGTCATTCCGCGAGACCCGGGCGCGTCCTTCCGCTGGCGCACGCACGGCTACCCCGACCCGCTTGCGCGGTGGAATCGCCACCCCGAGTACGAGATTCATTTGATTCGGCGCGGAACCGGCCGCTACATCATCGGTGACGCGGTCGGTCCTTTCGGCCCAGGACAACTCTTCCTCGTCGGCTCGAACCTCCCACACGACTGGATCAGCGACCTTCAGCCCGGGGAACGGATCGATGATCGTGACGTTGTGCTGCAATTCGACCCTGGCTGGTTCGATCGCCTCACAGAAGTCATCCCAGAACTCGGCGACATCACGCCGCTGCTCGCTCGCGCCGGACGGGGCATCGAGTTCCGCGGCGAGACGGCACAGCAGGCGACGGCCGTTCTCGAGGGAATCGGCGCGGAGTCAGGGATCGCTGCGATGACCGAATTCCTGCGCCTGCTGACGTTGCTCAGCCGGGCGCCGTCCAGCGATCACCGCACACTCAGCTCCCGCCCTGTCGACATCGAACTCGGATCCGATCCGTCCGACGTCGTCGCCTCAGCGCTTGACTACATTTTTGCAAACCTCGACTCCGACCCGCGGCTGTCTGTGGCGGCGGGCATCGCGGGTATGTCCGAATCGGCATTCTCGCGGTACTTCAAGACGGCCAGCGGGCAAACTTTCAGCGGAATGGTCAAGCGGCTGCGACTGACCCAGGCTTGTCGCCTCCTGGAACACACAGACACGACGGTCGCTCAGATTGCACACTCCGTAGGCTATTCCAACCTGTCCAACTTCAATCGTCGGTTCCGCGATGAGTACGGGAAGACTCCGAGCGCGTATCGACGAAGCCGCATGCATTCGGCGCTGTCCGCGATGACCGGCGCCGGAGCGCCTTACGCGTGACGCCCCGGCGGCATACTGCAGTCGTTTCGCGCCACGTCGCTGGCTCAGTGCGTCGCGCTGCTGCCGAGTTCGACCGTGATCACGCCGACGGCGATGAGCGCGATCCCGATCGCCATCGTCCGCGAGAGCGGCTCTTTGAAGATCACGTGGGAGAGCACCGCGGTGAGGGCGATGCCCGTTGCCGCCCACACCCCGTAGGCGACGGCCACCGGCATCCCGTAGTGGAGGGAGAAGCCCAGGCAGACGAACGCGGCGATGTAGCCGATGGCGATGGGGGCGGCCCAGATCTTGCGCTTCAGCCCCTCGGAGGCGCGGAGCGAGAGCGTTGCCGCGACCTCGGTGAGGATCGCCAGGGTGAGGAAGAGCCAGCTCACGCTGCCACCTGCTCGCGCTCGCGCGCGGCGATGGCGCGCTGCGAACCCACCTCGACCATGAGGACGCCGCCGATGATCAGCATGATCCCGATGCCCATCACGGGTGTCAGCGGGTCCCCGAAGATGACTGCCGAGAGCACCGCCGTCAGCGCGACGCCGCTCGCGCCCCAGATGCCGTACGCGACGCCGACGGGGAGGCCGAGGCGCAGGCAGACGGCGAGCAGCACGAGCGCGGAGCTGTAGCCGACGACGACCAGCACGTACCAGGCCGGGTTCGACAGGGCGGCCTTCAGCGCAAGGGTCGCTGCGACCTCCACCGCAATCGCGACGCCGAGTGCGAGCCAGGCCCTGCTCATGCGCGGCACATCCGGCCGCGCGTGCACCGCAGGGAGCTTCGATCGTGGACGATGACGGTCATGTCGCGCTGCACTTTCTCTTGGTGCACAGTCAGCCGGAGAGGGGAACACCGTGGCGACGATCTGCCACGCCTTCCAGATTGTAGGGGTTGCGTCGGGCTTTCATGCGAACTCCATGATGTGACCCGAAATCTCCGGCGGTCGAATGGGGCTGCAGCGTTGCTGTGATTCCACCAAAGCTTCAGTGAGAGGAAATTTTCATGTCTGACGCAAGCACCGGCGACGCTCCCGTACTCGATCTGCTCGCCCGAATGACGGCCGACTCCCTCGAGGCGTCAAGCCTCGACCCGGACACGGTGATGCTGGTGCGCATTGCCGCGCTCGTCGCCGTCGGAGCGCAGCCCGTCTCCTACGCACTGAACATCGATGTCGGAGCCGAACTCGGCCTCGACGCCGACGACATCCGCGGCGTGCTCACCGCGATCGCACCGATCGTTGGAACCGCGAAGGTCGCGGCCGCCACCGGCAACATCGTCAGGGCGCTGGCCGCCGAGATCGAACTCACCGAACTTGAGATCGCACTGCTCGAAGACGAGGACGACGAGTAGAAAACAGCCACCTCAGCGGGACCGCCATCCGCGAGCGCCCCGCCTGATCAGGGGGAAGGAGCATCCCTGGCGTACTCACCGTGGTGAGCACGCCAGGGATGCTTCCCTGTTGTGGCACCGTTATGGATCGGCGCCGACCGGGATGGCACGGCGTCTGATAGCGTCCGTTCCCTCGTACGATGTGCAGATGATCACCGTCGAGGGACAAGCCGCCCGAGTCCTCACTGCGTACACCGACCTCCTGGTCGAGCGGGGCATCCGCGGCGCTACGCTCGAGGCGGTTGCGAGCCGGGCCGGGCTGTCGAAGTCAGGGCTGCTGCATCACTTCACCTCCGTCGGAGCGCTCAGAGCCGCGCTGTTCATCGAGCTGCGAGCACAGGCCCGGCTCGATGCCGAGCAGATGCACTCCGCACCCGACGGCGCTGTGCGCTACTACCTCGTGTCCTCTCTCGACCGCGACAGCGAGCTCGAACGACTCATCGACGCGGGGTATCGCATCGCGCAGACCGGCGACGCGGTCGCGCTCGACGCCCTGCGAGCCTGCCGCGATGACTGGCTCAGGGCCCTCGTCGCGGCGACCGGCGACGAATCACTCGCACGCATGGTCTTGTTCGTCGGTGACGGTATGAACCACAACGCGCTCATGAGCCTGCCGACGGGTGATGACATTCTCACCCCCTCCCATGTCGAAGGGCTCATTCGCACCCTCGAGGAACTCCGACCGGGCAGTGACGGCGGGCGTATCGGCGCCTAGGCTACTGACAGCTCGCTGACGCGGGCCAGCCGGCTTCGTTGCGAACGGCACCGACCAACTAGTCGGTCGGTGCTACACTCTGCGAATCCCCGCCACCCCTCGACGATGAGTAGGTATTGTGAGCAACCAACCCGCACCCCCGACGCACCGCCCCCCTGTTGCCGCGCCCGCGAAGGGCCTTGCGGTCGGCAAACTCGGGCTGTGGGGCTCCACCGTCATCGGAATCGCCTCGACAGCACCCTTGTTCTCGCTCGCGGCGACCCTTGGCTACGTCATCATCGCCGTCGGTGCCCAGGCGCCCGTCGCGTTCATCCTCGCATTCGTGCCGATGCTGTTCACCGCCTTCGCCTACCGCGAGCTCAACAACGACGTGCCCGACTGCGGCACGGTGTTCACCTGGGCGGCGAAGGCCTTCGGCCCGCGCACCGGGTGGATGGCCGGCTGGAGCATCGCCGTTGCCGGCATCCTCGTCATGGCAAACCTCGCGGAGATTGCCTCGGTCTATCTGCTCAGCCTCCTCGGCGACGGCTCGCTCGCCGAGAACCGCATCATCGTCACGACATTCGGATGCGTCATCATCGCAGCGATGACGTGGGTGTCACTGCGCGGCGTCGAGATCGGCGAACGCATGCAGCAGGTGCTGCTCGCGATCCAGTACCTCGCAATGGCGGCGTTCGTGGTCGGATGCCTCATCGGCTACTTCAGCGGTACCGCGCCAGACCCGACAGCAGTCTCCCTCGACTGGTTCAATCCGTTCCTCGCGGACGGCACGGGGATGGTGCAGGCGATCCTCCTCGCACTCTTCATCTACTGGGGCTGGGACACCTGCCTCGCTCTGACGGAGGAGACCAAGGATCCGCGCCGCACCCCTGGCCGTGCAGCAACCCTCACCACCCTCGTGCTGCTCGTCACCTACGTCGGCGTCACCGTCGTCACGATGATGTACGCGGGCCTCGGCGACAGCGGCACCGGTCTCGCAAACGAGGCGCACGCCGACGACGTGTTCTCCGTGCTCGCCGGCATGGCCATGGGGCCACTGGGCTGGTTCCTCGTCATCGCCGTCGCGATCTCGGCGCTCTCCTCCTCGCAGACGACGATCCTGCCGACAGCACGCGGCACCTTCGCCATGGGGGTCTACAAGGCGCTGCCCGCCCGCTTCGCACGCGTGCACGAGGTATCGAAGACTCCGACCTTCTCGACAACGCTCGTCGGGGTCATCGCGATCGCCTACTACGCGGGCATGAACCTCGTGTCGACGAGCGTGCTCGCCGACTCGGTGCTCTCGATCGGCCTCGCCATCGCCTTCTTCTACGGCATCGCGAGCTTCGCGTGCATCTGGTACTTCCGCCGAAGCCTCTTCGACAGCTGGCGCAACGCGTTCTACCGCTTCGTCTTCCCGCTCTTGGGCGGGATCTTCATGGCCTGGGCGTTCGTGCAATCGGCGATCGACATGGCAAATCCCGACTACGGCTACTCCCAACTCGCGGGCGTCGGCAGCGCGTTCCTCATCGGCGTCGGTTCACTCGTGCTTGGCGTCATCCTCATGTTCGTCTGGGCGCTGTTCCCCGGCTCGCGCGACTTCTTCCGGAAGCGCTCCCTCAATCGCGACACCGAAGTGCTCGCGCCGGAGTAGTCCGGGAAGGCCGCACTGGTGATGCACGCAAAAACCCCCTGACGTTCTCGCAGTTGCGAGTACATCAGGGGGTTTTCTGTGGCGGTACCGGTGGGATTTGAACCCACGGTGGACTTTCACCCACACAACTTTTCGAGAGTTGCACCTTCGGCCGCTCGGACACGGTACCGCGGATTAGTTTAGTTGCGAGTTGGGCCGAGCGCGAATCGAGAGCGCGAAGTGCGGATGCCGCGCGCGTCGCGCCCTGCGGCATCCGCCCTCTCTGGCATGTCAGACGGCCGGTCAGACGCCCGTGTCGGAGCGGCAAGCTACCCTCGGATCATGGCCAAATCCGTGAGTTCCTTCCGCTGCGTCGAGTGCGGGTGGACCAGCATTCGTTGGGTCGGACGGTGCGGTGAATGCCAGCAGTGGGGCTCCGTGCAGGACCTCGCCGATCAGGCCGGCCCGGCGCGCGCTCTGCGTCCGGTGCAGATCTCTGACGCCCGCTCCGCCCGGCCGATCACGGCCGTCACGACCGAGTCCGTGCAGCACTGGCCGAGCGGCATCGCCGAGTTCGATCGCGTGCTCGGCGGCGGCATCGTTCCGGGGGCGGCGATCCTGCTGAGCGGCGAGCCCGGCGTCGGCAAGTCCACGCTGCTGCTGGAGGTGGCGGCCCGTGCGGCGGCGACCGGGCAGAAGGTTCTCTACGTCAGCGCAGAGGAATCGGTGCAGCAGGTGCGCCTGCGCGCCGAACGCACCAATGCGCTCGTGCCGACCCTCTACCTGGCCGCCGAGACCGACCTCGCGACGATCCTCGGGCAGATCGACGCCGTCGAACCGCAGCTGCTCATCGTCGACTCGGTGCAGACGGTCGCCAGTTCACTCTCCGACGGCCTGGCCGGCCAGCCCAGCCAGGTCCGTGAGGTCGCGTCGACCCTCATCCGCGTGGCGAAGGACCGCCACCTTCCCGTTCTGCTCGTCGGCCACGTGACCAAGGACGGCTCGATCGCCGGCCCGCGGCTGCTCGAGCACCTCGTCGACGTCGTCTGCCAATTCGAGGGCGACCGACAGACCGCGCTGCGTTTTGTGCGCGCGCTCAAGAACCGCTTCGGTCCGACCGACGAGGTCGGCTGCTTCGAGATGACCGTAAAGCAGATAC
>CAZZNX010000050.1:19119-24218 GCA_964655795.1 uncultured Leifsonia sp.
CCGGGGCGCGACCGGGGTCAGTGGCACCTGCGTCACCGTCGCGCTCGAGGGCCGGCGCGCGCTGCCTGTCGAGGTGCAGGCACTGCTCGTCAAGTCCACCGGCCCGCAGCCCCGGCGCGTGGTCAACGGCGTCGACCCCTCTCGGGTGGCGATGATCCTCGCCGTGCTCGAGCGCCGCGCCAAGCTCTCCGGCGTCGGGCAGCTCGACGTCTACATCTCCACCGTCGGCGGCGTGCGGCTGAGCGAACCCGCCGCGGATCTTGCCATCGCCGTCGCCATCGCCTCCGCGATGCACGACCGCCCCGTGCCGCACGACATGGCCGCCTACGGCGAGATCAGCCTGGCCGGCGAGGTGCGCCCGGTCACCGCGGGCAAACTCCGCGGCGCCGAGGCCAGGCGGCTCGGCTTCAACAAGATTCTGGATGCCGAGCTCGGCAGCGTCACGGCCGCACTGGAACGGCTGCGGTTGGCCGGTCCCGGCACACCGGCCGAGCAGCGCCAGCAGCGGGCGGAGACCCGCGAACGGGAGCTCGACGGCGCGTTCTGAGCCGCTGAGCTTCTGCGCTTCTGCGCTTCTGCGCTTCGGAGCTTCGGAGCCCGCGCCCGCGCGGCGTGCTAGATCTCGAGCGCGGCCAGCAGCTCGTCCGGCGAGGCCTGCATCGGGTGCGGGCCCGCGATGTCGAGGAACACGGTCGTGATCTGCTCGCTGTAGCGACGCAAGAACGTCTTCAGCCACTCCGGGCCTTGCAGGCCGACGGCTGGCGGCAGGTTCGCCGGCTTGTTGCGCGCGTCGCTGAAGAGCAGCAGCGCGATCTCGCCGGTGTTCGGGTCGCGGTAGGTCCAGACCTCGCCCGACTCGAGCGGGCGATCCCGGTCGCCGGCCTTCATCAGCGGGACGACCGTGTTGCCATTGCGCAGCGCGAGTGCGACGGCGGCCATGTCCTGGCGCTCGAGCGCCTCGGCGAGTGCCTGCGAACGGAACTCCTCGGCCCCTGGGCCCTTCCTCGCGGCCTTGGCCGCCTTGCTCGCCGGGTGCCCGCCCACGCGCTTGGTCTTCTTCTGAGCTCCGGATGCCATGGCTCCAGCCTAGCCAAGCCGCACGCCCGGCCCCCGGCCGTTCGCTCGCGGCGTGCGCTCAGCCGGTGTCCCGGTCGACACGCCGATACGGGCGCCCCAACGTGCGGCGGGGCGCCCGAATCACCGGCCGAGCGCTCGGAGAGGGGGCTCAGCCAGCGGAACGGGGAATCAGCTAGTTGAGGATGAACTGCTTGGAGCTGGCGGATTCAACGCCGTCGACGCTCACGGACAGGTGGTACGAGGCGCCCTCCGCCGGAGCCACGTCGCGCTCCGCCGAGTCACAGGTGTCCGGCGCCGACCGGGTGCGGTCCCAGACGATCGGCGCGGACGACTTCACGGGTTCACCCGGCTTCAGCTGGAACGGCACATCGCTGGACTCCGTCTGGCAGTCGGTCGAGGTCCAGTAGACGTCTTCGCCGCTCTTCACGGTGAACACCTGAGCGGCCGTTCCGACGTTGAGTGTGCACGCCGTCGCCCCGGTGTTCGTCACGACGAGCGAGAGCTCCGGCTGCTGATCGGCCGCGTAGTCTCCGGCGTCGGTGACGGCCTCGACCGTGACCACCTCGGGCGCGCAGACCGCATCGGCGGAGGCCGACGTGGACGGGGCCGTGCTGCTGCCGGCATCCGGCGTCTCGCTGGATGAACCGGTGGAGTCGGGTTTCTGCGCCGCGGCGTTGCCACCGGGTCGCACGATGATCAGCACGACGACAACGATGACGGCGAGCAGACCGAGCAGGACTACGAGCCTCCGGCGCCAGTAGACCTTGCTGGGCTGGGGGCCGACGGGATTCTTGATCGTCGACATGCCATCAGGCTAGAGCGCCGTGTGCGCTTTGCCCGGCATTTACCCGGTGATTCAGCGCTTTCGCAGGGTTGGCCGACGCGTCAGAGGCGCTTGAGCATGCGGGTGTTGCCGAGGGTGTTCGGCTTGACCCTGGCGAGGTCGAGGAACTCCGCGACACCCTCGTCCGGTGAGCGCACGAGTTCGGCGTACACCTCGGGGGCCACGGTCTCTGTGCCCATGTCGGCGAAGCCGTGGCGCACGAAGAACGGCACCTCGAAGGTGAGGCAGAACACGCGCGAGAGGCCGAGCTCACGGGCATCGTCGAGCAGCCGGTCGAGCAGGGCGTGGCCGACGCCGGTTCCGCGCCAGGACCGCGACACGGCGAGGGTGCGCACCTCGGCGAGGTCCTGCCACATCACGTGCAGCGCGCCGCACCCGATGATCTCGCCGTCGGCGCTCTCCGCGACCCGGAACTCCTGCACCGCCTCGTAGAAGACGACGAGGTCCTTGCCGAGCAGGATGCGCTCCTGCACGAGCGGTTCGATCAGGCGCTGGATGTCGGGGACGTCGCTCGTGCGTGCGCGACGCACCGTGAATTGCTGAGCCACCGTGGCACCCTTCTGTCTGCGTGCATCCAGCGTACTGCCGCCGCCCGGTTGCCTCACGCGCCCGGCAGCTTCCCCGTTGCGATGGCACGCAGAAGGCCCCGACAGCCGAGGCTGTCGGGGCCTGTGACGCGCGGGGGCGCGGCGGGTGTGTCTAGCCGGCGATCGCGATGCCCGGCGTGACCGGACCGGTGCCGAGGGCGGCTCCGGCGTTCACGTTGGACGTCGCGGAGACCGAACGTTGCGTGGTGGTGAAGACGAACTTGCCATCGACGAAGTCCACGTGCACGTGGTCGCCCGAGTTCAGCTCGCCGTGCAGGATCTTCTCGGAGAGCAGGTCCTCCACCTCGTGCTGCACGGCACGACGCAGCGGGCGGGCACCGAGGGCCGGGTCGAAGCCGACCTCGATGAGGCGCTCCTTGGCGGCGAGCGTGAGCTCCACCGTCATGTCGCGGTCCAGCATCCGCTCGGAGAGGCGCTTGATGAAGAGGTCGACGATCTGCAGCAGCTCGGGCTTGCTCAGCTGCGGGAACACGATCGTCTCGTCGACACGGTTGAGGAACTCGGGCTTGAAGTGCTTCTTCAGCTCTTCGACGACCTTGCCCTTCATGATGTCGTAGCCGACCGCGCTGTCACCCTCCACCTGGAAGCCGACGGGACCGCCGGAGATGCCCTTCGAACCGAGGTTCGTGGTCATGATGATGACGGTGTTCTTGAAGTCGACGACGCGGCCCTGACCATCGGTCAGGCGGCCCTCTTCGAGCACCTGCAGCAGCGAGTTGAAGATGTCCGGGTGGGCCTTCTCGATCTCGTCGAAGAGTACGACGGAGAACGGCTTGCGGCGCACCTTCTCGGTGAGCTGGCCGCCCTCTTCGAAGCCGACGAATCCGGGAGGAGCACCGAACAGGCGCGAGACCGTGTGCTTCTCGCCGTACTCGCTCATGTCGAGCGAGATGATGGCGTCTTCGTCGTCGAACAGGAACTCGGCGAGCGCTTTGGCCAGCTCCGTCTTTCCGACACCGGTCGGGCCGGCGAAGATGAACGAGCCGGAGGGACGCTTCGGGTCCTTGAGGCCGGCACGGGTGCGGCGGATCGTCTTGGAGAGAGCCGAGATGGCCTCCTCCTGGCCGATGACGCGTTGGTGCAGTGCCTTCTCCATGAAGACGAGTCGCGAGGACTCCTCCTCGGTGAGCTTGAACACGGGGATGCCGGTGGCCTGAGCGAGCACCTCGGCGATGAGTCCCTCGTCCACAACGGCGGTCGTCTTGACGTCGCCGGACTTCCACTGCTTCTCGAGGCGCAGACGCTCGCCGAGGAGGTTCTTCTCCTCGTCGCGCAGGCTGGCGGCCTTCTCGAAGTCCTGGTCCTCGATGGCGGCTTCCTTGTTGCCACGCACCACGGCGATCTTCTCGTCGAACTCACGCAGCTCGGGCGGGCTCGAGAGGATCGAGAGGCGCAGGCGTGCGCCGGCCTCGTCGATCAGGTCGATGGCCTTGTCCGGCAGGAAGCGGTCGGCGATGTAGCGGTCGGCGAGGTTCGCCGCGGCCACGATGGCGCCGTCGGTGATGGACACCTTGTGGTGCGCCTCGTAGCGGTCGCGGAGACCCTTGAGGATGTTGATCGTGTGCGGCAGGCTCGGCTCCGCGACCTGGATCGACTGGAAGCGACGCTCGAGCGCGGCATCCTTCTCGAAGTGCTTGCGGTACTCGTCGAGCGTCGTCGCACCGATGGTCTGCAGCTCGCCTCGGGCCAGCAACGGCTTGAGGATGGAGGCAGCGTCGATGGCGCCCTCCGCGGCACCGGCTCCGACGAGGGTGTGGATCTCGTCGATGAAGATGATGATGTCGCCGCGGGTGCGGATCTCCTTGGTGACCTTCTTCAGGCGCTCCTCGAAGTCACCGCGGTAGCGGCTTCCTGCGATGAGCGAACCGAGGTCGAGGGAGTAGAGCTGCTTGTCCTTGAGCGTCTCGGGCACATCACCCTTGACGATGGCCTGGGCGAGGCCCTCGACGACGGCGGTCTTGCCGACGCCGGGCTCACCGATCAGCACGGGGTTGTTCTTGGAGCGACGCGAGAGGATCTGCATCACGCGCTCGATCTCCTTCTCGCGCCCGATCACGGGGTCGAGCTTGCCGTCGCGGGCAGCCTGCGTGAGGTTGCGGCCGAACTGGTCGAGGATCTGCGAGCCGCCCTGGGCCTGCGTCTGCTCGTTGGCGCCGACGGCGACCTGCTCCTTGCCCTGGTAGCCGGAGAGGAGCTGGATGACCTGCTGGCGCACGCGGTTGAGGTCGGCGCCGAGCTTGACGAGCACCTGCGCCGCAACACCCTCACCCTCGCGGATGAGGCCGAGCAGGATGTGCTCGGTTCCGATGTAGTTGTGGCCGAGCTGCAGCGCCTCCCGCAGTGACAGCTCAAGTACCTTCTTCGCACGCGGCGTGAAGGGGATGTGGCCGGTCGGCTGCTGCTGACCCTGGCCGATGATGTCTTGCACCTGCTCGCGCACGGCGTCGAGCGAGATGCCGAGCGACTCGAGCGCCTTGGCTGCGACACCCTCGCCCTCGTGGATCAGACCGAGCAGAATGTGCTCGGTTCCGATGTAGTTGTGGTTGAGCATCTTGGCCTCTTCCTGGGCC
>CAZZNX010000051.1:0-17755 GCA_964655795.1 uncultured Leifsonia sp.
ACCCAGAACAGCTCTTCGCAGCCGGCTACGCCGCCTGCTTCCACTCGGCACTGCAGGCCGTCGCCCGCAGCCAGAAGGTGAAGCTCACGGACTCGGCGGTCGGCAGCCGCGTCGAGATCAGCCCCAACAACGAGGGTGGCTACCAGCTCGGCGTGCTGCTCGAGGTGATCCTCCCCGGAATCGAAGCCTCCCAGGCGCAGGCGCTGACGGATGCCGCCCACCAGGTGTGCCCGTACTCCAACGCCACCCGCGGCAACATCGACGTCACCATCACGGTCTCGGAGGACTGAACAATGAACGAGGACACCATCAGCAACGACACCATGACAGACACCGAAAGCACCGACACCATGCGCGCACTCATCCACCACAGCTTCGGTGAACCCGCCGCCGTACTGGCCGTCGAGGACCGCCCACTCCCCCAGCCCGGCCCCGGCCAGGTCCGCGTGCGCACCCTCCTCTCGCCCATCCACAATCACGACCTGTGGACCGTCCGCGGCACCTACGGCTTCAAGCCCGAGCTGCCGGCTCAGGCCGGAACAGAAGCCGTCGGCGTCGTCGACGCGCTCGGCGATGGGGTCGAGCAGCTCACGGTCGGCCAGCGGGTCACCACGGGTGGCACGTTCGGCGTGTGGGCCGAGTACTTCGTGGCGAACGCCGCCGGGCTGATCCCCGTGCCGGACGCACTGCCGGACGAGGTCGCCGCACAGCTCGTCTCCATGCCGTTCAGCGCGCTCAGCCTGCTGCACTCGCTCGACCTCCACGAGGGCGACTGGCTCATCCAGAACGCGGCGAACGGCGCCGTCGGCCGGCTGGTCGCCCAGCTCGGTGCGGCCCGCGGCATCAACGTCGTCGGCCTGGTCCGTCGCGCAGACGGCGTCGAGGAACTCCGCGCCCAGGGAATCGAGCGGGTCATCGCCACCGACAGCCCCGACTGGCGCGAAGAGCTCAGCGCACTCACCGACGGTGCCCCGCTCCGCGTCGGCATCGACTCCGTCGGCGGGCGCGCGGCCGGCGACGTGCTGTCGACCCTGGCCGTCAACGGCACCCTCGTCGTGTTCGGAGCCATGGCCTCACCGACGCTCGAGCTCGCCTCTGGTGATGTCATCTTCAAGCAGGCGACGGTCAAGGGCTTCTGGGGCAGCGTCGTCAGCCGCGAGATGCCGGCCGAGCTCAGAGGCCAGCTCTTCCAGGAGCTGATCACGCGCGTGCTCGACGGATCGATGACCCTGCCCGTCTCGGCGAGCTACGCGTTCGGCGACATCGCGGCTGCCGTTGCGGCGAGCGCCGAGCCCGGCCGCGTCGGCAAGGTGCTGCTGAAGCCGTAGCCCGCGGCATCCACCATTTCAGGAGATAGCGCGTTCGCAAGGATGATTCTGGCCGAATCGTCCTGGTGAGCGCGCTGTCTCCTTTTTTGCCGCACGGCCCGCTCAGCGAGGAGAGCCGAACGGGCCGAGATCACCCGACGAGTTCGATGTCGCGAGAGATCAGGGGCCCGCTGTAGTCACGGTGGCGGGCCCAGCTCAGTGCGACCACGACCAGCACGACACGGTCGCCCTGCCGGACCGGCTCGAACTTCGGGAACGCCGCAGCGTACGCCGAGGCGCAGCGTTCGAGCTCCGGCCCTGACGCCACCGTGGCGATGCCCTCGCACTGCAGGGTGGCGCCGTCGACTCCCCCGATGACCACTGCCACCCGGCCATCGCGAAGGATGTTCGCGATCTTGCGCGAATCGGAGCGCGCGTTGAAGACCAACTCGCCCCTGTCCGTCGCGGCGAGATCGAGGTGGGCGGCCTGCGGCGAGCCGTCGGCCGCCAGCGAGGCGACCACGCCGCTGCCGATGCCACGCACATGCGCAACCATGTCGGAGAGTTCCATGGCTACATCGTAGGGATGCCGGAGGCGGCCGCCGCTCGCGCTGCGAGGCGTATGCGCGGCATCCGTTTGCAAGGGAACAGTGCGTTTGCAAGGACTCCGCTGCGGATACAGTCCTTGGAACCTCGCGAAGTCCTTGCGCGGCGCTCCCGCCGGGAACGCAAAAACCCCCGCTGAGGCGGGGGTTTTTGTACGTGCGGGGAGTTCAGCTAATTCCGGATGCGCAGTGTTGGCGCGGGAGTCCGGCCGGCGGCCAGATCACTTTTCCATCACATTGCTTCAGAAATTCCATTGATTCGTGGGACGCGACCCGGAGTAGTGTCCGCGGTTGTGGCAAGGTCTAGGGATGGCATGCAAACGGGGAGCCGCGGACCCTACTCAGGCAACGCGCTTTCGGCTCTGGTCAGACTCCGCGGGCTACTGCACCAACCCAGATTGCCTGGGACCTCTGTTCGCCAGCACTCCGATTACTGGTGACGTGCATTTCGCGGAGGCAGCGCACATCATTGCGGCCAGCGCCGGTGGCCCACGCGCGGATCCGACGACCAGCGACATTGAGCGTGGCGCGTGGAGCAATCTCGTTTTGCTTTGTGCGAATTGTCACAGACTCGTCGACAAAGCCGATGAAGATTATCCAGTCGAACTATTGCAGGAGTGGAAACGAGCTCGACTGACAAAGCTTGAGCTTGCGCTTGGGCTTTCATCGTTTGGATCTCGAGAGGAGGCTCGAGCGGCGATTGAGGCTCTCCAGACCCAGAATCGTTTGATCCATCGGGAACTCGGCCCGGACAATGAGTACTCCTCCAACCCGGAAGCCGAGGAAGCCCGCATGTGGAGTCGCAATGTGACCGAAACGATTATTCCCAACCATCGCGCCATCCTCCGGGTAGTGGACAGCAATCGAGCACTGCTCACGACGGCCGAGAAAGACACGGTCGAACAGTATCGGTCCCACATTGGAGACCTTGAGGCGCGCCATGTCCACGCGAACCCGGGAATTGTAAGCAGACGCTTTCCGAGCGAAATGGACGACCTTTTTGGCTGACACTATCCACTGGGTCGCCGAGCGGTTGGCTGAGTGCAGCTTTGTCGAATCTGTCGAAGTTAGGGACGAGCGGCTGGCTGTACTCAGAAGAGGCAGGCCATCTGCTTCGGTCGGAGTGCTTTCCTTGACAGACGTCACACTTGCGGCGATCCTGTCGCTGGTTGATGGGCCTAAGCCGGCTGACTTTGTCCTCAACGTGCCGAAGACTGGCCGTTTCATGGGCGAGGCGATCGGAAGACTCCAGGATGACGGTATCGGCTGGGGCGGGCTAGCCGACGCAATGCGCGCGTTGCGCGATTGCGACGTTCTTGGCGAATACGAAGAACGCGAGTTCGACTTCGTGACCAGGGGCCTCCGGCAGCATCGGCAGGTCTCGTCGGTCGAGATGATCGATGATCACAGGATTC
Source organism: uncultured Leifsonia sp. (assembly GCA_964655795.1). Lineage (GTDB taxonomy): Bacteria > Actinomycetota > Actinomycetes > Actinomycetales > Microbacteriaceae > Microterricola. The sequence goes on from CAZZNX010000051.1 coordinate 3,328, forward strand.
GTGTTAAGCGCGCGCTGCTTCCGGATGTCGTGGTTTTCATCGGTGCGATGTACCAGCCAACTGCGAGATCTGTGCGGGACGCAATCGATCGGTACGGTGCGTTCGACATATTCGCGGCGACGAACCCCAACAGCGTCCCGACTCTGGAAGCAGTGCAGGCGGGCCAGGACGCCGGTGTGCGCGTGCTGAAGTGGCGCGCGGTATTAGCGACGCTGAACCATTGATGGCAACGGTACTTCGTCCACTCATGCATCTTCTTGGCGCGCATCCAGGTGTCGAGGTGTTCGTGTTCGGCTCAACATTGCGAAGCCGAGACCCAGCAGACCTAGATTTGCTAGTTGTGTATTCGGACGCCGGTGAACTGAGGCGTTTTCGCGAAGAGCTGGATGCGACATTCGGTCCCCTACCGATCGACATCACAGCGATGACGCCGCAGGAATTGGCCGGATCCGGGTTCTTATTGCGCTCCGGTTCGGTCCCGATCGGTAGCCTGATCGAGAAGACGCCAGTTCCGGCCAAAGATGACCAGCTTCGACCGGTTGGTTCGGACAGTTACCCTCGCCGTATCGACCATGCAGGCACCTTTTCCTAGGAGCTCACCATCTCGATCGCGCTGTCGCAGCCTAGACCTGAGCTCTCCCACGGACACTCGTGCGCACATCACTCGTGCGGATCCCAATCGCTTCAAGCTGTTGACGCATCTGCTGGAACACCGGCGCCTGCCCTTCAGGGTCAGAGATCGTAAGCACCGCAGCGAACTCGACCCCGGCTTCCGGCATTGATTCATCGGCTCGGGTGAGGTACTCGACAAAGAATTTCCAGTTTGCCGTTGGCCCACGTCCTCGCATGTTTACGTCGAAGCATTTGACCACCTGCCACTTCATGGTTTCGGCCAGCAGCTCTCGCTCGGAACTCGGCCGCCCTGCGACCTTCGGCTGGTTGGTTGGCTTCAATTGGTTATCGAAACCGCCTCTTGCGTTCTCCTGCATGAGCTTTGCGTCGATGTTCACGCGAATTCGCTCGTCGCCGTGCTCGTAAGCCAGAACAGGTCGCGCGACAAGCGTGAGCTTCGCATACCCGCGACACTTGCCGTCAGTGACTAGCGCCTCAGGCCATGGGAAGTTGAGGCTGTGTTGCTCCCCCTGGCGAATCACACTGTTAAAAACGAGAGTGATCTCAGAGTCATCCCCTTGAAGCATCTCTTCCGCCACTACAGGCACCCCGAACCCGATCAAGTCTCGCGTCGCTGGCAACACCGCTTTGTGCTGAAAGACGCTGGGTGTGCGCGCATTGTGAATGAGAAGAGCCAACAGCGTCTCCCGCGGCACTTCGCCCTCGATCAGTACATCAAGGTCCGCGAGGCGGCGCGCCACGAGGGGAGCTGCATAGCTGGTGCCAGCACCCGAGACGACCTGCCCATGCTCGTCAACCGAGAACAGGCCGTGCCCAGCGACGGTCTGCGGGGTGCCAGAGCCTCCAACATGCGCAAAGTCGGGTTTAGTGGCACCCCGAAGCCCAGGGCCGCGGCGGCTGTATCGCGCCAAGGCAAATGGGACTTGGCCGTTAAGCCCAGGCGGGTTCAGTGCACTCACGGATGCATTCAAGAGGCTCTCTCCTGGTTCCCTGAGTAGCGTGTCGGTGTCGCCAACAAAACGCGCCACGGCATCATCGATGTTGGTGTCCCACTCGAAGCGTTGGAGCGCAGGCTCAAGGTTGCCGGCAGAAATGATGAAGATGACGTCGTGTTGTCGGGATATCTCGTCGAGCCTTTTCGCCGCGTAGCCGTAGCGAGAGCTATTGCCTGGTGTGGAGAAGTTCATGCTGAAGTTGAAAACGCGGACGCCGTGCTTTTCGCGGAAGTCCTTGACCGCTGATTCGACCTCGTCCATAAAGTCGACGACGCCGTCTGGGTAGTATTTGGCAAAGGGAATGCCGGTCTCACCAGGGTCGGCCGGCAGCACATCGATATCGTAGATCAGACAGCCGTGCGGCTGCTTGCTGAGAAACCCGGGATTGAGTTTCCCTCCTGCAACGAGAAGCCCAGAAATGAACGTGCCGTGGGCAGCATCCCGGTCAGAATCAGCAATCTGACCCCAACTTGCATCGACCCAGCTGCCGATCGGACCAGACACGCCGCCATCAATAACGCCAACTTTGCTGAAGATTCCACCGGCAGGACGGTGAAACAGGTCCTCCGATGCGGAACCGTCCGCCAGCCCTAGCTCAGCGGTTTCTCGGTGCAGGCGCGCGGGCAAACCTATTGACCTCACAAGTGGGTTACGGGCGATGGATTCGAGAACTCTCTGGTGCACTGCCGGATCTGCAGTTGATCGCGACGCTGCAGGAGCGTCGACTCCAATTTCGAGGTTCAGGCTCTCAACTTGGACAAGAGACGGCGACCCTGGCACGAGCACACGCAGTAGTGCGCTTGGAAATCGCGCGACAGCACGCGCTCCGTGGCCGCGTGCCTCCACGGCAAGCATGGTGAGTGATTTGTCAAGGGCAGCAAGGCAGGCGCGCTCTGCTCCAGCTAGCTGTGGGACGCCTGCTGCCGTCGCGATTGGGAAAAACTCCACGTGATAGGTCCCACCGGTTCCCGCGCGGCTAAGCCAGTCTGCGCCATCCGACGCGTTGAACTGGCGCTTTTCAGGCTCGCCCCAGAGCCTGATGGATGAGATGGCAGACACCTCGCATCTGCTCCGCGGCGGGTTCGGTTCTTCTAGCCCTGTCTTCGGGTTCAGCTTCATCGGAACGTCACTGCTCGTGGCCGCAATCTGCTCAAGCACTTTGCGGAGGGAAGCAGGCGTCACAGCATAGATCGGTTCCCCAATGCCTGCGGTCGCAACATGGGGTGTCCACCCGGGTCGGAAGAGCCTGCTCTGTGGGCGATGGGACTTTGCGATAGCGTTTGGGGCCATTACGACCTGCACGTAACCAAGCCCACCAAACTCGGCTTCGGTCGCTGGATCTTCAAGAGCCGAGATTATCGCGCGGATCGCCAGTACAAGATGTTCGCGGTGCGCTCCAAACTCCCTATCGCGCCCCTCGAAGAAGTCGGTTCCAGCGCTAGCCGGAGGTGGTTTGATCCTGGGCTCGGTCAGCTGGCCCGGGTTCATCACAACGAGGACTGGTTCGTTAGTCATGCAGGGGATCCCTCGTCGTTTAGGTCGCTAATGCGACGTCCAATGGTCTTCGAGCTAACTTGGAAGAGCGAAGCAAGTTCCGTATGGGAGAACTTGGTCTCCGGAATCGTTGAAAGATAATGTGCAAGCTGTGCTTCATCCTCAAAGAGCCGCCCCACGCGGGCGTGGTCGATGTTCACGGAGGTCGAGCTCGCGAGCTGAGCAACTAGCGCGATAGGCGCGTCTTCATTTTCGTCCTGAAGGATGATGCGCTTGCGATACTTCATCGCCATCGTCTTAAGCTCAGACCCGGACAGGCCCTCGGTGAGCCAAGCAAGGAGCTTCGCATCAGGTTTGCTCTGTTGAGCCTCGTCGCCGAGAGATCTCTTGGCAATCTCGACTCTTTGCTCGTATCCCGGGAGGGGAACCGATAGCTGAACTTCGAATCGTCGCCAGATTGCAGGGTCCAGGAGCCCCTCGTGGTTCGTCAGCCCAACGGTGATGCCCCGATGCTCGCGGCCGTCGATGTTCTGAAGGAGCGCGTTGACCACACGCTTGATCTCACCGACCTCATTGGGATCGTCGCGAACTTTCGCGATCGCGTCGAACTCGTCGAGAACAAGTATGCAGTCGTAGCGGTTGGCAAAATTGAACAGTGCCCCCACATTCCGAGCCGTTGTTCCGAGGTATGAGCTGATCAATCCGTCAAGACGGGCAAGCACTACTGGCAGCCCCAGCCTCTTCGCAAACCACAGCGCCAATGTCGTTTTCCCGGTGCCAGGTGCACCGTAGACGAGACACGTCAATGAGGGACGCATGCCGGCTGCGAGTATCCGATCTGTGTTCTCCCATTCGTGAACGAGCGCCTGGATGTTTTCCTGCAGCGCTGTCGGGAACAGAGGAAGTCGTTCTTCAATCTGGTCAGGAAAGATCACGGTGGCCAACGGAGCGGACGTTTCGCGATCCACAGGAACTGGCACCGACGGGCTCAGCCGTTCCAGCCCCATTGATTTGCCCGCCGAACTCTTTGTAATCCTGCTTGGGGTAATTTCGTGCGAACGAGCAGATTGGTTGAGCATCCGCTGAAATACTGCTGCGTCTTTGTCTTCGGCTTCGCGCATCGCCTCGATCAAACGCTCGACTTGATGACGGATCGGGCCTGAATCATCGGCCAATGCGACTCGAACGAGTGATCTGAGGATCGGGAGATATTGCATAGTGGACATGCTACCGCGCACATCGGACACTGTTCACTGCGTTGGGGACAGAATCACGCGGTCTAAGGACTCAGAGCACCCCTGCATAGCCACGGGGCTTAGGTATTCCCTCAGTAGATCGGGGCCGCCTCTGCCCTTGGTATTGCGGACTCCCGGAGGCCGGGCTGCGCTTTCGGCGGCGAAGCCTTCAATTGGGATCCCGAAAGAGCGCTTGATGCGCCAGGTACATGTCATGCTCGAATCTCGATCCAATCGATCATCCCAATCCGCATCTCGCGCGGTGCGGCCTGTCTTTTGGAGCGGGTCGATACTTGCCCCCGCAAGATCCAACTCTTGTACCCCGCGGCCAATTGCCATCCGTGCTCGACACCGGCCAAGATGAACCTAGTCCGCGAGTCACGAATAGATTGGGCAGTGAGTGGCAAAGCGCTTTTTCATATCGCATTCCTCTGCAGATAAGCCGCTTGCATTGCAGCTGAAGGCGAAGCTAGAGGACGATGCTTGGGTCGATCTTCACGAGATCGACGTCGGTGATTTGCTGCTGGCACAGATCACAGCTGGGATCGAGGACGCCACAGATTTCGTACTCCTCTGGAGTTCCAACTCTGCATTGTCAAACTGGGTTCAATTCGAATTTCACATGGCATTCGCGCGCTGGATTCAAAAGCAAGCGATCGCGCTCCGCATTGTCCGCCTCGACGACACGCCCGTGCCACTGTACTTTGAGCCCTTCCTCCAGGGCCGCGGCTTCACTGACGCATCCGCGATCGCCGAGCTCTTGGGTGGGGATGCCCCTCGTGCAGTCGCCCACAGAACCTTCTTCAATCGAAATAGTGAGGTCGGTTCAATCGAAGACGCCCTTTACAGCCCCAACGTGTCCAGCATCTGGATATGTGGGATGGGAGGGATGGGCAAACGCGCTCTGGCGCGTGAAGCAGTGAATCGCGTTACCTCAGGGACTGGGGCGTCGCGACATGTCCTCGTAACCTCTGGCGTAGCCGAACCGGAGCTTCATTTGCTCGTCGCCAACGCGGTCGGTGTACAACCATTGGAGGACTCCGCAGAACTCCCAACCGTTAACACGGCGACTCGCGACATGATTTCCCAGTTCGTGGGCACGGGAGGTATTTGGGTTTTTGAAGAGGCAGAACACTGGCTCGAGGACGATGCGACCTTTGGGCGGGTTGCGGTTCAGGCACTACAGGGCATAATGCACAACGCCACGGATTGGACTGGCAAGCTCGCAATCTTCACGTCTCGACGCCGCCCACGCGTTGAGGGGGCTTGGGCAGAGGCGATTTCCACGATCTTCTTGACCGGACTTGCGCCGCGCCATGCCGTTCCATTGATCCGAGATCGCGGCGGCTCTGGGAGCGAGGAGGAGCTTCTACTCCTTTCAAAGGAGCTGGACGGGCACCCATTGGCGTTGGAGATAATCGCGCCTCAGCTGCCCGTGGCTCAAGACGCTGTAATCGCTCATCGGTTCTCGGTGGCCACCGACTTGATCGATCCAACCCGCTACAGCGCTCGGACCTGGCGGGCCTTAGAGCTTCTCGCACTCGTCGATGGACCGTTGTCCCTTGAAGATCTGGCGGAGAATCTTGGTTGGACCTCAGCCCAGGTTCAAGAGGCAGTCGCCGAAGCATCCTCGTTCGGCCTCACGGATTACAGCGACCTCGGATATATCTTCCTGCACCCACTGCTGCGCGACTATTTCCTCAGGTCATACAGAAAAGATCCCGCGAGCGCGGAGAAAACTCTCGAACTTGCGCAGCTTTCAAAGGCTCGATTCGCCACGAAGACAGCAACCGATCCAGACTTTGTGCTCTCTCTGTTGACGACTTTCAAGTTGTTGGGGATGGCTGGTCAGTTCGAGGAAGCAAAGTCCCTTCGGGCCGGGCTGATAGGCACCCTCTTTGCGACAGCAAACGAGCTCTACCAAGAGAAGCGCTGGCCAGAAGCATTGAAGTACCTCGATGAATCGCTGACAGGAAACTCGGAGATTGACCGCGACGCGTTGGCGTTGAAGGCGAAGTGTTTGGCGTACACAAACGATTTGCCTGCTGCTCGGGCCCTCGGAGACCGGCTCGTTCGTGAGAATCCGACCAGCCCTAAAGTCCTCCGCGACCGAGGTCGGATCGAGTTCATTGCTCGTGATTGGGACGCTGCAATCGGATATTTCGATCAAGCAATTCCGTTGCGTCGCAACAACTCGCAGCTGTGGTCCGACATTGCGCAGGCTCGCATGCGAAAGGAGGAGTGGGACGCCGCCGCAGCGGCGGCGAAAATGGCAATTGACTCAGGTGGTGACACCCCGTACACGCTCAACCTCTATTCTCAGGCCCTTGAGAAGCAGGGGCGCTTTGAGGAGGCCCGCGAAATGATGGGCCTCGCCGTCCAGCGAGAACCCCGGAACCCAGGATATCGCCACCGACTGGGCCGCATTGCGCTTCAGCTCGGCGACCGCGAACGTGCCTTGACTGAGTTCCGGTCCGCCGTTGCGATCGATCCGACTTACGTGGAATCCTGGCTCTCCATCGCCAGCCTCATGCTGGACAGTCACAATGTCGAGGCGGCTCGGTCAGCGATCGCCGAAGCCGAGTCGCGTCCGGGCGCGCCACTCGCAGTCGTTGACAATCTGAAGGCAAGAATCGCGTTGATGGCGTCAGACCTGAGCGCCGCCCAGAAATGGATCGACTCAGCGCTCCAGCGGGGGCGGGATTACAGGAACCTTGTCTTGGCGATCCGCATCCTAATCGCTCGGGCAGAGGCTGGTGAATTGAGCGTCGGACAAGCTCAGGCGACTGTACGGCTTCTTGCCAAAGAGCTGGACCGGACCGGCCATCTAGCCGAGATCCAAGAGATCTGGCAGAATTCGCCATCCTATTTTTAGTCCCGAGCTAAGAAGCCTTGACATCTCAGTGCGGATCACGCAGAACGTGGCCCTGGCACCGTCGTCACGAACACGGCGACTGGACAAGGGTTTCATAAGTTGGCCTGTGTCGATTGCGTTGGTACACCTTGCTCGGGGAACACGTTGGGATGTTGGCGCTCAGCCCAATCCCTCGTCGTAAGGCAAATCCATCGGCTCGGTGGCAGCTGGTCCCACTCGGGTGATACTGCCGGGAATGGTCGACGTGCTTCTAGGCTTCATCCGCACGCGTTGTCCAAAATTCATGCTTCCAGCTTTCCAGGCCGGTTCTTCGATGGCCGTCGGGACGGTCGCTGATGATTGACAGACGTGCCATCGGCCCATGTGTGCCTTGGTCCCTTCGCGAGATCGAAGTAGCGCGGCAGTTGCGAATTGGGGCCACCCAAACACCTGTCTAGACGCGACCCAAATCGTTGATCCAGCGGGTACACCGTCGAGTTCGCCGCACCGCATTTCGTTGTGCCTGCTCAGGGCCCTGATGTCCGTCCTCCCAAACGTTTCAAGGCCGCCCGTCGATCGGGTGGCACTGAGTTCCGTTTCGCGCCATGTCGTTGCTTGGCAGCCCATGCGGCAAGCTTTCGTTCAGCCTCATCTTCGGCGCGGTAGCGCGGAGCACGCCCCTGTGACTCGAAGAACGCGACGTACTCACGGAATCGACTTTCCCAGTGTTCGGCTACCGGGTTCCAGCTGAAGCCGCGTACCAGCTCCAAGCGTTCGCACTGATAGCCACATAGTCGCCTGTCGGTGGCCTGGCGACGCTGGAATCGCACCCAATCAGCCAGCCTTCTCTCTTCCGGCGCAGCCTTCTCACGCGGGCGCCGGTTGTTCTCGTGCGGATGCCGCTGGTGCATCTGCACGAACTGTTCGAGCCTTCGCACTCCGTTCAACCAGATCCCGATGCGGGTTGTTGCTGCTTGCGGTTCTGTTTTGTTTTCTAGTAGGCGGCCTTCGGCGACGGCGTAGCGCCGCGAACGGGGGTCAGTACCGGCGTTCTGATACTTCTCGATGAGCGCCCGAAGTGCATGGTTATCGTCCACTTGTGCCTTCCGCGCCACACGAGGTGTGTGGCGCGGAAGGATCTATGCGCGTAAAACGACGGCTCCCACTGCTCTTTCTGCAGGACGATCCGTGACCTCCGGGTCAGGCGGGCCGCGTGTCGGGATGTTGTATTCCTGCACGGGAGCTACCCGCGCCCCTTAGCACGTAGCGTCGGTTAGTGGACGGTCGATATGCGCCTGGTGGTGCGCGTGGCGACCATCGCCACGGTGTTCTTCCAGCGATGGGTGTCCCGCCTTGATCCTTCGCATCGTCGCCGCCTCATCGATGCGGCGATTGGAGCGTCATGGACCCCAGAGACGAGCTCTCAGAGCTCAGAATCACTGACCACGGCAGCTGGAGAGTGACTACGACGTCCGGCAGCGTGTATCTCTTTGATCTGGATGCCGCGTCGGTTGAACGCGTTCCTGGGCCACACGCGACTCGCTCTGTCCACGACCGCAGACGGCAACTCCGACGGATTGTACTGTGCCGGATCGGCAGCTCCGGGCTCTGGTTCATGGAGTCGGACGACCAATGGTTGGAGTACTACTGGTCAGTCACCACGGAGATCATCTCCATCGAACCCGACCACGATTCAAGCACTCGTGGCTCTGCTGCTCAGTAGGAAACTGGCACGTAAGACGCTCAGCGGTCACGTGCGGCATACCGCCCCATAGGCGACGAGCACACACCAAAGCCCAGATCGAATCCAGCGGATCCGCTCGAGACTGGCGACCATGACCTGCCTCTCGCTTCTCAGACTCCGGGGCTCGTTGCCGAAGAAGCGACTACCCTTCCGCCGCGACGTTCGGCAGGCGATCCGGTGGCTCGACTTGTTCAACGAAGTCCGCCACCAGTGCCCGCACGGCCTCGAACTTGCTGCACCAGGCCAACAGGTCGGTCATCGTCATCATGGTCTCGCCCCGCTGTATACGCGCCAGACGGTCTTTGCTGAGCCCCTCCGAGTCGGCTCCCTTCGAGTGCGCGTCCAAGGTCTCGGATCGCAAAAGGAGCATCTCCCGCACCTTGTTGGACACGAGATGCTGCAGCTGCGCCGCGTGAGCCCGCCTCGGGCTCACGCCCGCCACGGGCTCCATCCTGACGGAAACCTTCCCGAACAGATTGGGCGTGCTGAGCACACGTCGCGGCTCAAACACAAACCCGCCAGCAGACACGGAATTGCTCTCGGCGTACTCAACAGTCATCGTGACAGCCTACCGAGCAGACGAGTATCTCCGGTGAGTTATGCACTTTCCACCAGCCAGCAGGCGGTTGATTCCCCGCAGTTGGGTGGAATGCGTCACCACGAGCACTCAGCCGATGCCCAAGGTCGGGCACAGCTTTGTCGTGACTATCATTCCGACCCCACTGGCTGCGCACACCGCAGACCACGCATCCCCTCCCACCCGTGGCACCTTCCGCTTCGCCTCAGGGTTCTCCCCTGGACCGCACGACTTGGGAGGCAGTGACGCGTTCCTTCGGCAGCTCCCTGCAGATCCCATCGGCGCATGCTTCTCCCGCCCATGCTGGGGAGACACGTCCGGGTTCACGGCTCTCGCGGCCGCGCTCGTTCTGCTTATCGGGGTACTGCGGGCGCTCCCCGCGGGAACAAGTGCAGTGGTCGGCCAGGCTGCGACGGCGGTCCATGCCGGCCTTCCCTTCGTCTGCGTTCGCGCCATGAACCAGTACAAGCCTCGGAAGATCAGCGCGAAGCGATGGGAACGGATCCGCGTATTCGTTGAGGACGCAACCGCGATCGCCGCGCCTCGCTGCGCGTACACCCAGGAACGCTTGCTCGTCATTTGCTCCGGGTTTGTCGACTGGGCTGTCAACCAGGCAGGACTCCCGATGCGTGCCGACGTTGTGTTCCGCCGAGAGGTCATCGCCCGATACATCGACCACCCGCAGCTGCAGCTGGGCGCAACGACGCGCCGCACCTACCGCGCCGTGCTTGTTCGCGTCTCCGAAGTGATCCTGCCCGACGCACCCGATGTGTCGTTCAAGCCGTTGACGTCCAAGGAATCGATGCGGCCGTACACGCCCGTGGAGGAGGCTCAGCTCGAGAACTGGGCACTCGGGCAGAGCAACTCCATGCGAGAGCACAACGCGATGGTTCTGCTCGCGCTGGGCATGGGTGCTGGCTATTGGGCCGGCGAGATTCTCGCCGCGCGCGTCGAGGACTTCCTCTTTGACGACGAGGGTGTTCTTGCCACGGTCCGCGGTACCAAGGCACGAGTTGTGCCCTTGTTGTCCAAGTGGGAGCCCTGGCTGCGCGATGGGCTTGCGGGGCGACAGCCGGGGGACTTTGTGTTTGGGAATCCTGCCCGCCAAGGCAGCCACAACGTCGTCAATGAGTTCATCCAACGCGTCGGCTACTCCGCGAAGATGCCCGCACCACAGACGAATCGGATGCGCGCGACCTGGCTCGTCACGCATCTGGCCAACCGCACCGACATGCGTGCGCTCATGCGCGCCGGCGGCGTGGAGAAGTTCGAGAACCTCGCACGCCTCCTGAAGTACGTGCCAGAGCTTGACACTCCCGAGTACCGCCGCCACCTCCGCGGGGAGGCCAAGCGATGATTCCGCCCCGCCATCAGGACCGCGTGCTCCAAGCCGAAGCGTGGATGCAGGAAGCCTTCGGGATGACAAACCGCCAGTACGCAACCAAGCTGCAACGCGAAAGCTTAGAAGTCTGCGTCACCGATACGCTTCGCGTGCTCGAAAACGCGAACCTCGACGACCTCATCCGCACGTGGCGCCAAGAAGACGGATTCGGCCCGCGCGGACGTAAACAGTTCATCACCGAGCATGCCGCCATCGCCGTGCTGCTCATTCAGATGCGCCTCGACGGCGACCTACGGTTCAACAACATGGCGGACACCATTGTCCGGCTCAGCGACTCGCAGCGCCTTCGCCTGGGCATTCGCAAGCACGACATCGACGCACCCTTCTGGTACACGCGCATCTGGGCGGCTGTGGAGCGGCTCCAGCGGCTCGTGGACGCGTACCCGGGCCCTCGACGCAAGCTCCCCACCCCCGAGGAGTACTCCGCCATCCTTGCCGCTCGGAATCCCGAGGAATGCGCGCGCAAGCAAGAACGGCTCTTTGAGCTCTGCAACCGTCTCGTCGAAGGGTCCGTGCTGCTCATGCCGCGCGAACTTCGACGCCGGTTCAAAGGCAATCACGCCCTTGACGCGACGAAGATTCCCCTGAACGGAAAATTCGGTGGCCCCTCCCGGCAGAAGCCGAACGCGCCACACCTGAGCGCAAGCTTCGATGGCGGCTGGTGGGTGCGACAAGGCGACCACAGCGACAACGGCGCAACATCCGGCGGCAAGGGTTGCTGGGCCATTGAGGCCGAAATCATGACGATGCTCGCGAACACCCCTGGGGAGGCAGCCGACATCCCCCTGCTCATCAACGGCGTGAGCTTTCACACGCCCGGCGCCATCAAAGGGCACGGCCTGCGCCTCGTCGAGTCGCTCGTCCACCGCGGATACCCACTCGAACACTTCGTGGCTGATCGGGCGTACCTTCCGAACTCCAAGTCCGAAGAGTTGCAGGTGCCACTGGCCAAACTCGGCACAAAACTCGTGTTCGACTACAAGAAGCCGGACCGCGGCAAGAAGGCCAGCTATGAGGACCTCATCCTCGTGGGCGGCAACTGGTACATCAACCTCATGCCCAAGGCTCTGGTCAACGCCCACGCCCTCTACGACAAGGCGCGAGACAAGGCCGGCGCCGACAAGAAGGCGATTCGTGCGGCCAAAGAGCTTCGCGACCAGCGAATCGCGGAGCGAGAGAGCTATCGGATGAAGCCCAAGGGCGTCCGACGCGCGAACGGCTCCCGCCAGTACATGTACCCAGACCCGAGCGGCTACGTCGCAGCCGACTCGAAAACCGGCGAGCTCGTGTCAATCGACAAGAAAACCATTGTCATACCGCTCGCCACCGGCACGAAGGACAAGACGAAGTACGAGGCCGTCAAATACGGGCAGGAATACCCCCACGACAGCCCCAAGTGGGCCGCCTACTACGGACTTCGCAACACCGTCGAGTCGCAGAATGCCTACATCAAAGACACGGCAACTGAAGGCATCGAGGACCCACGCAAACGCCGCGCGCGCGGAAACACCTTCGCATCGCTTGCGGTGACAATGGCGGTCGTGACAGCCAACGTCCGCAGACTTTGGGCGTTTATCCGCGAAGCACTGGCTAAGGTCAGCATCACGTCGAGGAACAGAGCATTCGCCAGCAGCTACTACGCCGGCGAGGACCTCTCCCCCAGCCGCGCGACCCCGGACTCGGCCGCACCACCGCCCGGCGGCTAGTACCGCAGCACCGCTTCACCAACACCTACCCGCACACGAGACGCGTCGCCCTGCCCACAAGCAGGGCGATTCGCAGTTAAGGCGCGAAATTTCGATCTCTCGCTCGCCGAAGGAACGGTTGGAGCCCACAAACACGAAAATCCCCGCCCTTTGGGGCGAGGATCACGCTGGTAATCAACTCCGGTTCGAATTAAGTGAACTCGAACTCGTAAAAGACTGAATTACCCCGTGCGGAACCGGTGGGATTTGAACCCACGGTACCCTGTAAAGGGTACTCCACCTTAGCAGGGTGGTGCACTAGGCCGAACTATGCGACGGTTCCGTGGTGCTCACCGAGGCGAACACACGACGACAATCATAACCGCTTTTTGCGAGTGGTTTTGACCATCGGTGAATCCAGCTTAGCCGCCGGACGCCCTACTGGTCTTCCAGCGTGCGACCGTTCGAGCAGGTGTACTGGTCGGCGCTCTGCCCCTTGACGGAGTCGAGCACCACCGGGCCAGCCGGATCGACGGGTGCGGCCGGGTCGACCGGTGCGGCCGGGTCGACCGGTGCGGCCTCGACGGCGGCATCCGGGCTGAGGATCGAGCCACCGGTGTCGCCACCGAGCTCGATCGGCTGGTCGGCGGCGAGCGCAGCGAAGAGCGCGTCGGCGGCCTCGTAGTTCGGCTCGACGCCTCCCTCGACACCACCGGTCGGGTACTGCACGAACTTGATCTGGTCGAGCGGGATGTCCTTGAGGGCCATCGCCATTGCCACCAGGTTGTCGACGTTCTGCAGGTTGTCAGAGAGCACGACGTTGGACAAAGCGGCCTTGGCCAGCGAGTAGAGCTTGCCGGGGTTGCTCAGGGTGTCGGCGCTCTTCACGGTGCGCATCAGCGAGGAGAGGAAAACCTGCTGGTTGCTGATGCGGGTGAGGTCGCTGCCGTCGCCGACCCCGTGGCGGGTACGGAGGAACTGCAGAGCGTCCCAGCCTTGGAGTTCATGCTCGCCCGGGTCGAGGAACAGGCCGGTGTACTCATCTTCGATGCGCTCGGCGATGCAGACGGGGACGCCGCCCACGGCCGAACTCATGGCGATCACGCCACTGAACTGGAGCTCCGCGGCGTAGGGAATCTCGAGACCGGTCAGCGCCTCGACCGTCTCAACGGTGCACGGGAGGCCGCCGTACATCAACGTCGTGTTGATCTTCTGGTAGCTCATCGAGTCGAACGGCTCGTCAGGGTTCTCGGGGTCGGGGCAAGACGGGATCGGGACGAAGGTGTCGCGCGGGAAACTGACCACCGTGGCGTTGGAGTGGTCGGCCGAGATGTGCAGCAGCATCGTGACGTCGTTGAGGTTGCCCGTCTCGTCGTCACCGCCGAAGACCGGGTCCTGGCCGGCACGGCTGTCGCTGCCGACCACGAGCACGTTGACGCCGCCCTCCCAGGCGCCGATCTTCGGGATCGAGACGGGGGTTTCGTCATCCCCGACGAGCGTCACGCTGGGCTTCACGCTGGATGCCAGGTCGTAGGCGGCGATCGCCGCGACGGAGAAGCCACTGACCATCACGACGGCGAGCGTGGCTGCGAGGACCTTGGCGACAGTGGCGAAGGGGTTCGACTTCTTCAGTCGACCGTGCCGGGCGATCGTCGGCGTCTTCATTGCCCGACGAGAGCGGGGGCGCAAATCTTCGCTCACTGACATCCCTTCATTGGTTTTCGAGGCACGAGGCCTGCGAAACACGTAGTGCGGAGGGCGTGGGATTCGAACCCACGAATGCTTTCACATCACCAGTTTTCAAGACTG
>CAZZNX010000051.1:17848-23696 GCA_964655795.1 uncultured Leifsonia sp.
AACGCCCGATTCTAGCCGATAGCAGGATTTCCAGAATGACAGTCCTTTCTGCGAGCCCGCTGGAGAATGCTGTCAGTTGCCTGAAACGAAGGCACCGAGCACGGTGGCGAGGCCGTCATCCTCGATGGCGCCGGTGATTTCGCCGGCGGCATCCTTCACCTCGTCGGGAGCCTGCCCCATGGCGATGGCGCGGCCCTCTGCGCCGGCCCACTCGAACATGTCGATGTCATTGCGCCCGTCGCCGGCCACCAGGATCCGGGAGCGCGGGATGTCGAGCGCCGCCCGCACGCGCTCGAGCGCGGTGGCCTTGTTCACACCCTCCGGGGCGATGTCGAGCCACGCCGTCCAGCCGACGGAGTACGTCACCTGGTGCAAGCCCATGCGCTCGACGATCGTGAGGAACTCCTGCAGATCGTGGTCGGGAGAGAGCACGACGACACGGGTGGCCGGTGCGGCGCTCAGCTCCTCGAAGCGCACCTGGCGGGCGTTGTCGAGGTTCCAGTCGAGCATGCCGTCTGTGTACAGTCGGCGGCCCGTGGCATCCTCGACCATGAACCGGCCCTCTGGCAGGTGGCCCCGGATGCGGTCGAGCACCGGTGCAGGGTCGAAGGTCTCCACGTGGGCACGGCGGTAGCCGCGCGGCTCGCTCGGGTCGCGCTGCATGATGAGCGCCCCGTTCGCGCAGACGACGTACTCGGGGGTGAGGCCGATCTTCTCGAGGACCTGCCAGCTGCTCTCCCAGCTGCGCCCGGTGGCGAGGGTGACCTCGTGCCCGGCCGTCTGGGCACTCGCGACGGCTGAGCGCACGGCATCCGTCAGCGTCTCATCTTCGTGGAGGATCGTTCCGTCGACGTCGAGGGCGACGAGCCAGCGCTCGGAGGTCATTTCGTCAGCGGCTCGATCAGTTCGATGCCGCCGAGGTAGGGACGGAGCGCCTCCGGCACGCGCACGGAGCCGTCGGCCTGCTGGTGCGTCTCGAGAAGTGCGACGATCCAGCGGGTGGTGGCGAGGGTGCCGTTGAGCGTTGCGACGGGCGTGGTCTTGCCCGACTCGGTGCGGTAGCGGATGTCGAGGCGGCGCGCCTGGAAGGTGGTGCAGTTGCTGGTGCTGGTGAGCTCGCGGAAAGCGCCCTGGGTGGGAACCCACGCCTCGATGTCGAACTTGCGAGCGGCGCTCGAGCCGAGGTCGCCGGCGGCGACGTCGATGACGCGGTAGCTGAGGCCGAGCGACTGCAGCATGTCTTCCTGCATCGCGACGAGGCGGTCGTGCTCGGCCTCGGCGTTCTCTGGCAGCACGTAGGCGAACATCTCGAGCTTGTTGAACTGGTGCACGCGAATGATGCCGCGGGTGTCCTTGCCACCCGAGCCGGCCTCGCGGCGGTAGCAGGTGGACCAGCCGGCATAGCGCAGCGGCTCGTCGCTCAGGTCGAGGATCTCGTCGGCGTGGTAGCCGGCGAGGGCGACCTCGCTCGTTCCGGTGAGGTAGAGGTCGTCGGCCGGGAGGTAGTAAATCTCGTCGGCGTGCTTGCCGAGGAAGCCGGTGCCGTCCATGATCTCGGGGCGCACCAGCGTGGGGGTGATGAGCGGGGTGAAGCCGGCCGCGAGCGCGCGGTCGAGGGCCATGTTCATGATGGCGATCTCGAGGCGGGCGCCGATGCCCTTCAGGAAGTAGAAGCGTGCACCGCTCACCTTGGCGCCGCGGGCCATGTCGATGGCGCCGAGCATCTCGCCCAGCTCCAGGTGATCGCGGGGCTCGAAGTCGAAGGCGGGTTCGCCGCCGACCTCGCGCAGGGTGATGAAGTTCTCTTCGCCGCCGGCGGGCACACCGTCGACGATGGGGTTGCCGATGGCCCGGACGAGCTCGGTGAAGCGGGCGTCTGCGTCGGCGGATGCCGCGCTGGCGACCTTCACCTGCGCCGAGAGCTCTTGCACCTCGGCGAGCAGGGCCTTCTTCTCTTCGGGAGCGGCCTTGCCGACCCTCTTGCTGAAGGCGTTCTGCTCGGAGCGCAGCTGCTCGAAATGCGCGATCGCGGTGCGGCGCTCCGCATCGGCGGCGAGCGCCTCGTCGACGAGTGCGACGGAATCACCGCGCGCCTCTTGCGATGCCTTGATGAGCTCGGGGTTTTCGCGGAGGAGTACGGGATCAATCACCCGGCCAGTCTAACAATCCCGCTCGGCGACTCTCTCCGATCCCTGATGCCGTAGCGTGGACGGCGTGCCACCCACGACTGAATCGAATCCGGCCGCAGTCGCCGCCGTGAAGCGCCACCGCGCGGCGATCGTGTTCAACCCGACCAAGGGCGATGTCCCCGAGCTGATGAAGGCGGTGCGCGCGGCCGAGAAGAAGTACGGCTGGGCGGAATCGCTCTGGATCGAGACCGCGGTGGACGACCCGGGCAAGGGCATGGCGGCCGACGCCATCGCCCAGAATGTGGCGCTCGTGATCGCCGCCGGTGGCGACGGCACCGTGCGCTCCGTGTCGGCAACGCTGCGCAACAGCGGCGTGCCCCTCGGAATCGTTCCGGCCGGCACCGGCAACCTGCTCGCCCGCAACCTCGATCTGCCGGTCAACGACATGCCGCTGGCGCTCGACATCGCCTTCGCGGGAACCGATCGAACGATCGACGCGCTCCTCGTCGACGTGACGCGGCCGAACGGCGGCACCGAGCAGCACCTCTCGCTCGTGATGTCGGGTGTCGGCATCGACGCCGCCATGATCTCGAACACCGACCCGGACCTGAAGAAGCGGGTCGGCTGGCTCGCCTATGTCGACGCCGGGCTGCGGATCCTGCCCGCCTCCAAGCCGTTCCACCTGCATTACCGCATGGAGGGCAGGCACTCCCACCGTGTGCGAGTCGCGACCGTGCTCGTCGCCAACCTCGGACGGCTGCCGGGCAACATCGAGTTGATTCCGGATGCCGAACTCGACGACGGCCTGCTCGACGTGGCCGTGCTGCAGCCGAAGAACGCCTGGGGCTGGCTCATGATCTGGCGTCGGATCAGCTGGGAGAACCAGGTGCTGCGCAAGACCGCGGTCGGCAGGCAGATCCTCGACCTCACCGGCGGCGACAAGCGCAGCGAGATGGTCTACCTGCGCGGAACCGGCATCGAGCTGCGCGTCGAAGAGGGCGCACAGGAGCTCGAGATCGACGGCGACGAGTTCGGCGTCGCGACGGCCGTGACGTTCACGACGGATGCCGCATCGCTCATCGTGCGCGTGCCGAGCTGAGCTCGTTGATTGAGCTTGGCCTGCCCTGAGCTTGTCGAAGGGTCGAAATCAGAAAGGCGGTTTCGACAGGCTCAACCAGCGGACAAGAGTGCTACTCGAGCAGCCCGCGCAGCCACTGCCGCGCCTCGATGAAGATCTCGTCGTCGTAGCGCGAGGTGAACTCGATCGTCTGCTTGTCCGCGCGCGGGTACGAGCCGAGGAAGATCACATTCGGGCTGAAGCGACGGAGGCCGAGCAGCGCATCGGCCATGCGCTCGTCGGCGATGTGCCCGTCCGCGTCGATGATGAAGCGATAGCGACCCAGGGCGTCGCCGATGGGGCGCGACTGGATCAGGCTGAGGTTCACGCCCCGGGTGGAGAACTGCTCGAGCATGCCCAGCAGTGATCCGGAGACGTCGTCGGGCAGTTCGACGATCAGGCTGGTCTTGTCTGCGCCGGTCGGCGCCGGGATGGCGCGGCTGCGGCTGACCAGCACGAAGCGGGTGACGGCGTTGCCGTTGTCGCCGATGTCTTCGGCCAACACCTTGAGCGGATAGTGCTCTGTGATGCCCGGCGGGGCGATGGCGGCATCCGCGAGGCTGCCGTTCAAAAGGGCCGCGGCCGCGGCGACGTTGCTGGATGCCGGGATGTGCCCGTGGCCGGGCAGGTTCTCGTTCAGCCAGGTGCCACACTGCGCGTACGCGACGGGGTGGGCGTTGACGGTGCGGACATCGGCGAGCACCGTGCCGGGGCGGGCGACGAGCACGAAGTTCACCGGAACGAGGTATTCGCCGATGATGCGGAGGCCGGGAACGTTCGCGAGGGCGTCCTGGGTGGCGGAGACGCCGCCGTCGACGGAGTTCTCCATGGCGATCATCGCGGCCGTGCTGCGGCCGGAGACGACGTCGGCGAGGGCCTCTGCCACGTTGTTCACGGCGTGCCAGGTCTTGCCCGCGGCATCCGGAACCTGCTTGAGCGCCGCCTCGGTGAAGGTGCCTGCCGGGCCCAGGTAGCTGTAACTTGCCGCCGAAGCATCTTCAGTGGCGGGCGTCGGGCTCTGATCGGACATGGCTCACAGCCTAATGGGGCGGCTGCCGCGATCGGGCATGGCAGGCACCAGTGCGCGGTGCCAGACTGGGGGCATGACTGATCGCGCAGGAACCCCGGCCCAGGCATCCGACCTCATCGACGTGCAGGCGCTCGTGCGCGCCTACTACGAGCTGAAACCGGATCCAGCGGTCGCAGAGCAGCGGGTGGCATTCGGCACCAGCGGCCACAGGGGCAACGCGCTGAAGACCAGCTTCAACGACGACCACATCGCCGCGACGACGCAGGCGATCGTGGAGTATCGAGCGAAGCAGGGCATCACCGGCCCGCTGTTCATCGGTGCGGACACGCACGCGCTGAGTGCCCCGGCCACGACGACGGCGCTTGAGGTGCTCGTCGGCAACCGGGTGCGCGTTCTGGTGGACGAGTTCGACGACTTCGTGCCGACGCCGGCGCTCTCGCACGCGATCCTGCGCTGGAACAGCGACCCTGAGAGGCGGGCGGAGGGCGAGGCGGACGGCATCGTCGTGACCCCGAGCCACAACCCGCCGAGCGACGGCGGCTTCAAGTACAACCCGCCGCACGGCGGGCCGGCCGACTCCGACGCGACCGGCTGGATCGCGAACCGGGCCAACGAGCTCATCGCCGGTGGCCTGCTCGAGGTCAAGCGTGCCGAGCCGAGCGCCGTTGAGACCTACGACTTCCGCAGTCGCTACGTCGAGGACCTCGAGAACATCATCGACATCGCCGCGATCCGGGCCAGCGGCATCCACATCGGTGCCGACCCGCTCGGCGGGGCGTCGGTCGGCTACTGGGCCGCGATCCGCGACCACTACGCGCTGAACCTCACCGTGGTGAACCCGCTCGTCGACCCGCAGTGGGGCTTCATGACGCTGGACTGGGACGGGAAGATCCGCATGGATCCGTCGAGCCCATCGGCGATGGCCTCGGTGTTGGCGCACCGTGACGACTTCGACATCCTGACCGGCAACGACGCCGACGCCGACCGGCACGGCATCGTCACGCCCGACGGCGGCCTGATGAACCCGAACCACTTCCTGGCCGTCGCCATCGACTACCTCTACACGCACCGCACCGGCTGGCGGGCGGATGCCGCGATCGGCAAGACCCTCGTCTCCTCCAGCATGATCGACCGCGTCGCCTCCGCCCTCGGCCGCCGGCTGTGGGAGGTGCCGGTCGGCTTCAAGTGGTTCGTGCCCGGCCTCGTCGACGGCTCCGTCGGCTTCGGCGGCGAGGAGAGTGCCGGCGCATCGTTCCTCCGCTTCGACGGCACCGTCTGGACCACCGACAAGGACGGCATCCTGCTCTGCCTGCTCGCTGCAGAGATCCGCGCCGTCACCGGCAAGAGCCCGTCTGAGCTGTACGCCGGGCTCGTCGCGCAGTACGGCGACCCCGTCTACGAGCGGGTGGATGCCGCGGCGACCCCCGCGCAGAAGGCGGCGCTCGGCAAGCTCGACGGCGACGCGATCACGGCGACGGAACTGGCCGGGGAGCCGATTCTGGCGAAGCTCTCGCGGGCGCCCGGCAACGACGCGGCCGTCGGCGGCGTGAAGGTCGTCACCGAGAACGCCTG
>CAZZNX010000051.1:23725-24109 GCA_964655795.1 uncultured Leifsonia sp.
CGTCTACAAGATCTACGCGGAGTCGTTCCTCGGCGAGGACCACCTGCGCCAGGTGCAGGGCGAGGCGCGCCTCATCGTCGACGCCGCGCTCGGGTAAGCGTTCGACCGATCCCGGTCTCGATACGCTCGTTCCTCGCTACTCCAGCGGGAGGGCACAATCGCTGTGCCGAGAGTGCAGTAATTGCGCTCAAAACGGCGGTGAGTGCGCAATTTCTGCACTCTCGCGTCGTGGTTACTCCGGGATGCTCCAGTAGTAGGCGGCCCCACCCGGGTGGTCAACGGTGATGGCGTCGTCGACGGAGCGGTAGTCGCTGTCCTCGGTGTGGCCAGCGAAGTAGATCGTGATCTCGTCGCCGGAGGTCTCGATCCGCGTGACGACGCCGG
>CAZZNX010000052.1:0-1005 GCA_964655795.1 uncultured Leifsonia sp.
GCCGGGCTGCGGAGCCCGGGAACGGGCGCCACCGCGGCCGCGCCGCCGCGCGTCCAGCCGGGCCCGGTGGGGATCGGGGTGCGGTTCTGGAAGGCCTCGGAGACCGCGCGGGCACGCTCATCCGCCGCCTCGTTCATCGGGTGGTTGGCGTGGCCCTTGACCCATTCGAATGTGTAGCGGCGGCCGGCGAGGGCCGCATCGAGCTCCTGGAGGATCTCGAGGTTCATCACGGGCTTGCCGTCGGCCTTGCGCCAGCCCTTCTTCTTCCAGCCCGGCATCCACTTCGTGACCGAGTTGATCACGTACTGGCTGTCGCAGAGTACGTGCAGATCATCGTCGAGGTGCGCCGTCGCGCGAAACAGTTCGAGCACGGCGGTCAGCTCGCCCTGGTTGTTGGTGGCATGCGGCCAGCCGCCCGCCGCCCAGCAGTCGTCGTCGACGTACCAGGCCCAGCCGGCCGGGCCGGGGTTTCCAAGCGCTGAACCGTCGGCCGAGGCAATGATCGTCATGACACCAGTCTTCCATTGCCTCCCGACTCCCGTAGCCGGTTCGCGGATGCGTGTGCCGGAGCGGCCGGATTCGGGTGGACTGTGCGGCGTGGCGCCCGCGGCATCCGCGAACCGGCAGCGCCGGGGCCGCCGCCTAGGATTGACAGCATGACGATCGAGACGATTCCACTGCTCGATCGACTGCCGCGCACGGCGTCCGGAGCCCTCGAGGTCGACGCACTCGGCGCGGATGCCGTCTTCGACGTGTTCGAGGACTGGGTGAAGGATCGCGGGCTCACCCTCTACCCGGCGCAGGAAGAGGCGCTGCTCGAGATCGTCTCAGGATCCAACCTCATCCTCAGCACCCCGACCGGAACCGGCAAGTCGCTGGTGGCCGTCGGCGCTCACTTCGCCGCGCTCGCCGCGGGCAAGCGCAGTTTCTACACGGCGCCGATCAAGGCCCTCGTCAGCGAGAAGTTCTTCTCACTCGTCGAGATCTTCGGTGCGGAGAACGTCG
>CAZZNX010000052.1:1015-23930 GCA_964655795.1 uncultured Leifsonia sp.
ATGACGGGCGACTCAGCAGTCAACCCGGACGCCCCGATCATTTGCTGCACGGCCGAGATCCTCGCCAACCAGGCGCTCCGCCACGGTGAGGACACCGAGGTCGACCAGGTCGTCATGGACGAGTTCCACTTCTACGCCGACCCCGATCGCGGCTGGGCCTGGCAGGTTCCGCTGCTGATGCTGCCGCGCGTGCAGTTCGTGCTGATGTCGGCGACGCTCGGCGACACCCGCTTCATCGCCGGCGACCTCACCGCGCGCACCGGGCGGGAGACCGCGGAGGTCACCGGTGTCGAACGGCCCGTTCCGCTGCACTACTACTACGAGGTCACGCCGATCCACGAGACGGTCGAGGAGCTGCTCTCCACCGGCCAGTCGCCGATCTACGTCGTGCACTTCTCGCAGGCCGCCGCCCTTGAGCGGGCGCAGGCGCTCTCCAGTGCCAAGATCGCCACCCGCGAGCAGCGGGAGCAGATCGCCGAGCTCATCGCCGAGTTCCGCTTCACGACGAGCTTCGGCAAGACGCTCTCCCGCCTGCTGCGGGCCGGGATCGGTGTGCACCACGCCGGCATGCTGCCGAAGTACCGCCGCCTGGTCGAGACGCTCGCCCAGCGCGGCATGCTGCGCGTCATCTGCGGCACGGACACGCTCGGCGTCGGCATCAACGTGCCGATCCGCACCGTGCTTCTGACCGCGCTGACCAAGTACGACGGGCAGCGGATGCGGCACCTCACCGCCCGGGAGTTCCACCAGATCGCGGGTCGCGCAGGACGGGCAGGCTTCGACACGGCCGGAACCGTCGTCGCTCAGGCACCGGAGCACGAGAGCGAGAACATCAAGGCGGTCGAGAAGGCCGGCGACGATGTGAAGAAGCGCCGCAAGATCATCAGGAAGAAGGCGCCGGACGGCTTCGTGTCGTGGGGAGAGCCCTCCTTCCGCAAGCTGATCGACGCCGAACCGGAGGCGCTCAGCTCCCGGATGCAGATCACCAGCGCCATGATGATCAACGTGATCGGCCGCGGCGGCGACGTCTACCAGCACCTGCACGACCTCGTCTTCGACAACCACGAGCCGTGGCGCAACCAACTCGTGCTCGCCCGACGCGCCCTCGGCATCTACCGCACGCTGCGCCAGGCCGGCATCGTCGAGCAGTGGGTCCGGGAATCCGGTGACGTCGACATCCGCCTCACCGTCGATCTGCAGCCAAACTTCGCACTGAACCAGCCGCTCTCGCCGTTCGCCCTCGCCGCCTTTGAGCTGCTCGACCCGGAGTCGGCCTCGTACGCGCTCGACATCCTGTCGATCCTCGAGGCGACGCTCGACGACCCGCGCCCGGTCATCAGCCAGCAGCAGTTCGTCGCCCGCGGTGAGGCCGTCGCCGCGATGAAGTCCGAGGGCATCGAGTACGACGAGCGCATGGAACTGCTCGAGCAGGTGACGCACCCCAAGCCGCTCGGTGAGCTGCTCGAGGCGGCCTTCGATACCTACAAGGCGGCCCAGCCGTGGATCGCCGACTTCGAGCTCTCGCCCAAGTCGGTCGTGCGCGACATGTACGAGCGGGCGATGTCCTTCGGCGAGTTCATCGCGTTCTACAAGCTGGCCCGCTCCGAGGGCGTCGTGCTGCGCTACCTGAGCGACGCGTTCCGTGCCGCCAGGCAGACGATTCCCGACGAGTTCAAGAACGAAGACCTGCACGACCTCATCGAGTGGCTCGGCGAGCTCGTGCGCCAGGTCGACTCCAGCCTGCTCGACGAGTGGAACGAGATGGTGCACCCGGATGCCGTGGCGCACGCCGAGCACGCACACGAGATCGTTCCCCCTGCACCCAAACGCCTCACCAGCAACGCGCGGGCGTTCCGCGTGCTCGTGCGCAACGAGCTGTTCCGCCGGGTGCAGCTGGCCGCGCGCGACGATGCGGTGGCGCTCGGCGAGCTCGATGCCGAACACGGCTTCGGCGAGGCCGACTGGGCCGAGGCGCTGGACGAGTACTACGCCGAGCACGACGAGATCCTCACCGGGGCCGATGCGCGCGGCGCCGCGCTGCTGATGATCGAGGAGTCGGCCACGCGCTGGACGGTGCGGCAGATCCTCGACGACCCGGCAGGCAACCACGACTGGGGCATCAGCGCCGAGGTCGACCTGGCGGCATCCGATGAGGCCGGAGAGGCCGTGGTGAAGGTGACGGCGGTCTCGCGCCTCTAGCTACCCGGAAATCGCCGCTGCGGTAACGGCATCGGTGACGGTCCCGAGATTTCCTGGGATTGGGCTGCCGCCTTCCGCGACGCTCCGCGTCGCGCTACTCGACCAGCGGGACTCTGGTGCTGCCCTCTCCGTTGGTCGAGTAGGCCCGCCAGGGCCGTATCGAGACCCGGCTTCCGCGCAGACGCTGAGCGTCAGCAGGGACGAAGCTCTAGCGGGGCGCGTGCGCCTCGAGGAACTGGAACACCTCGGTCTGATCGACGCCGGGGAAGGTGCCGGTCGGCAGCGCGGCCAGCAGGCTCGTCGGCGTGCGTGCAGCCGGCCATGACTGCTCGGCCCAGCGCTCGGCCAGCTCGGCCGGAGCCCGGCGGCAGCAGGACTCGTCCGGGCACCGCGACACCGCACGGTGCGTGGTCTCGCGCCCGCGGAACCACTTGACGTGGGCGAAGGGCACGCGGACGCTGACCGAATACTCGCCCTCCTTGGCCTTCTCGATGCGTGAGGTGCACCAGAAGGTTCCGCTCGGGGTGTCGGTGTACTGGTACCAGGGGCTGAAGCGGTCCTCGACGTCGAAGACGGTGCGCGCCGTCCAGTTGCGGCAGACGATCGTGCCCTCGACCGCGCCGAGCGCGTCGCTGGGGAAGCGCACGGCGTCGTTCTCGTAGGCCTTGATGATGGTGCCGGACTCGTGCACCTTCATGAAATGCACCGGGATGTCGAGTCGGGCGGTTGCGAGGTTCGTGAAGCGGTGCGCCGCCGTCTCGTAGGAGACGGAGAAGGCATCCCGCAGCTCCTCCATCGAGATGCGGCGCATCGTCTTGGCCTCGTTGAGGAAGCGCACCGTCGCCTGCTCCGGCAGCAGGATCGCCGCGGTCAGGTAGTTCGTCTCGATGCGCTGCCGCAGAAACTCCGCATAATTTCTCGGCTCCTCGTGGCCGAGCACGTGGCTCGCGAGAGCCTGCAGAATGGGGGAGCGCGAGTCACGCGAGGCCGACTGCTGCGTTGGCAGGTACACCCGGCCGTTGCGCTTGTCGGTGACCGAGCGGGTGGAGTGCGGCAGATCGCCGACGTAGTGCAGCGAGTAGCCGAGGTGGCTGGCCATGTCGGCGACCAACTGCTGCGACACCGGCCCGCCCGCGTGGCCGACGGCACCGAGCAGGGCGGATGCCGCCGTCTCCAGCTCGGCGAAGTAGTTGTCACGCGCGCGCATTGTCGCCCGCAGCTCTGCGTTGGCCCTGCGGGCCTCCTCCGGGGTCGCCGCCCGCTCCCTGTGCAGCCGGTCGATCTCGTTGTGCAGGGTGAGGATCGTCTGCAGCATCTGGTCGCTGTGCCCTTTGCCGACGCGGAAGCTCGGCAGACCGAGCGCGCCGAACACTGGACTGCGCTGAGCCCGCTCGACGGCGATCTCGAGCGCGGCACGGGGGTTCGGCGCGTCGGGGCGCAGCAGCTCATCGACGCTCGTATCGAGTGCCACGGCGATGGTGCGGAGCATCGAGAGCCGAGGTTCCCGCTTGCCGTTCTCGATCGTCGAGACCTGGCTGGGCGCACGGTCGATGGCGGCGGCCAGCTGTTCGAGCGTCATGCCCTGTGCTGTGCGGCGCTGGCGGATGCGGCGGCCGAGCGTGAGCGCATCGACCTCGGTGGCGGCATCCGCGGCGTCGTCGCTCGCGGTGGCGGCGGTGTGCACGGAGGAGGCGGTGCGATCGGCGGTGATCATGCACCGATGTTGCCACGCGGCACGCGCGCCCGCAAACAGAAAGAACCATTTTCTTCTGTTTTGGCTCGGCGGCTCAGTCGAGGAGCGCCTCGGCGCGGTCACGCGCGGCCAGTACCGCGGGCACATTTGCCTCGGCCCACGACCGCACCGTCAGAAGCGGGCCGAGCAACGAGCGCCCGAGATCGGTGAGACGGTACTCGACCCGTGGCGGCGCCTCGGCGAAGACCTCCCTCTCGATGAGCCCGTCGGCCTGAAGCGCGCGGAGTGTCTCGGTGAGCACCTTCGGGGTCACACCTCCAATGCGGCGTTTGAGCTCGGTGAATCGCAGCACCTCGGTGCTGAGCGCGAGAATCACGAACATCGTCCAGCGGTCGCCGATGCGCTGCAGCACCACCCGACTCGGGCAGTCCGGCGCGAGAACGTCGAAGTCGCGTGGCGTCGTGGCGCTCGTGCTCGGCATGGTGTCGCCTTCTCTCGCGCGATGGTGTCGTCTGGGTGACCCGGTTCCGTTGAAGTAACCGGTAGCCAATTCATACCATCGAGCCATGACCATTCACACAGCGCCCCGCTCCCAGACCATCCTCCTCACCGGCGCGACCGGGTACATCGGCTCGGCGGTGCTCGACGCGCTGCTCGCGGCCGGGTACGCCGTCACCGCGATCACGCGCTCTGACACGGCAAGCGTCGCGGTCGAGGCGGCCGGGGCCAACGCGGTGCACGGCGACATCCGCGACGTCGAGTGGCTCACCGCCCAGCTCCGGGCGGTGGATGCCGCAGTTCACGCCGCCGCGCCCGGCGACGCCACGGCTGCGGCCTTCGATGCGGCGGTGATTGACGCGGTCATCGCGGCCTTCGGTGGAACCGACAAGCGGTTCGTGCACACGAGCGGCATCTGGATCTACGGCGACGGTGAACACATCACCGAGGCCTCGCCGCTGCGCCCACCGGGACTCGTCGCCTGGCGCCCTGCGCTCGAGCAGCGCCTGCTCGACTCCGGGGTGGCGGCATCCGTCGTCGTTCCCGGCATCGTCTATGGCAATGACACTGGCATCAGCCGTGTTCTCAGCGATGCGCCGCTCAGCGACGCCGGCGCACTCAGACTCGTCGGGAGCGGGGAGCAGCACTGGCCGACCGTGCACGTCGACGACCTCGCCGCGCTGTACGCGCTCCTCGTCGGGAGCGATCGCGGGCACGGCCGTGTGCTCGGCGTGAACGAGCACCCGGCAACCGTGCGCGCGTTGAGCGAAGCCGCCGCCGAGGCGCGTGGTGCGCGCGGCGTCGAAACCGAGACGGCCGACACATCACGCACGCGTCTCGGCGCGGCCTTCGCTGACGCGCTGCTGCTTGATCAGCGAGCGGATGCCGCCATGGCTCGGGCGCTCGGCTGGCAGCCGACGCGCCCCAGCCTGCTCCAGGAACTCGCGCGGGTGGAGCGTGACGAGGTGGCCTGAGCAGGCGCAGGCCGAACGTGGCTGTCTCGTGCGCGATGGGCAGAGACTCTGCCCGCGCGGCATGTCGGTTCCATCTGCGACACTGGGGCCGTCGCCGCTGATGGCGGCCGGGAACGGAGTACAGATGGCCGGGCGCGAGACCGAGACGCTGGACAGAGGCGGCTACCGGCTGGAGTTCGACTCCGATTTCGATGGAGCGGGCGAGGGGCCAGGCGGGCTCGACACCGGGCAGTGGCTGCCGCACTACCTGCCGCAGTGGAGCAGCCGCGAGGCGAGCAGGGCACGCTACTCGATCGCGGGCGGGCTGCTGACGCTCCGCATCGACGCCGAGCAACCGCCGTGGTCACCCGAGTACGACGGCACGCTGCGCGTCTCGAACCTGCAGACGGGTGTGCGCTCCGGCCCGCTCGGCAGCGGCAGCGGGCAGCATCCGTTCCGCGGCGATCTGCGCGTACGGGAAGCGCAGCAGGCCCAGCTGCTCTACACGCCGCAGTACGGGCTCATCGAGGTGCGGGCGCGGGCGAGCGCCGACCCGCACAGCATGGTCGCGTTGTGGATGATCGGCGTCGAAACGGCGCCGGAGCAGTCCGCCGAGATCTGCGTGATGGAGATCTTCGGCAGCGAGATTCAGCAGCAGAACGCCCTCGTGGGCATGGGAGTGCATCCGTTCAATGACCCCGCGATGGTCGACGACTTCGACAAGGTGACGATGGGTGGCGACGCCACGGACTTCCACGTCTACTCGGCCGAATGGTCGCCGCGGGGCGTTCGCTTCTACATCGACGATGAGCTGGTGCGGGAGACGGCACAATCGCCCGGCTACCCGATGCAGCTCATGCTCGATATCTTCCACTTTCCGCCCGAGGGGGATGCCACGGGCGCCGGAGACTTCCCGAAGGAGTTCCAGGTGGACTGGGTGCGCGGCTACGCCCGCCGCTAGTGGTGGAAGACCCGCTCGCCCTCGACGAAGGTCTGCTCGACCGTGGCGAGTCCGATTTCCTCTGAGGGGCCGGCGAACGGGTCGCGGGAGAGCACGGTGAGGTCGGCGAACTTGCCGACCTCGATCGTGCCCGTCTCCTCATCGAGGTGGTTCACCCAGGCCGAACCGGCCGTGTACGCGGTGAGCGCGCTGCCGAGGTCGATGGCCTGTTCGGGAAGGAAGGCGTCGTAGTCGCCCTCCTCGTAGCCGGGGGCCGCGTGCCGGTTCACCGCGGTGTGGATGGCGGCGAGCGGGTTGGGTGTCGACACCGACCAGTCGCTGCCGGCGGCGAGCACCGCCCCCGAGCGCAGGAGATCGCCGAAGGGGTACTGCCAGGCCGAGCGGACCGGGCCGAGGAACGGCAGCGTGAGCTCGACCATCTGCGGCTCAAGCGTCGCCCAGAGGGCCTGCATGTTCGCGGCGACGCCGAGCGCCCGGAAGCGCGGGATGTCGTCGGGGTGCACAACCTGCAGGTGCGCGATGTGGTGCCGGTTGTCGCTCTGCCCGTTGCGCTCGACGGCCTCGGAGACGGCGTCGAGGCATTCCCGCACCGCCCGGTCGCCGATGGCGTGGAAGTGCAGCTGGAAGCCGAGCTCGTCCAGCAGCGGCACGGCCTCGTTCAGGATCTCGGGAGGCACGAAGCTGATGCCCGAGTTGTCGCTCGGGTGGCCGTGGCCGTCGCCGTAGGGTTCCAACATGGAGGCGGTGAAGTTCTCTGCGACGCCGTCCTGCATCACCTTGACGCTGGTGGCGGCGAAGCGCCCGAAGTGCGAGGCCGCACGCTTGGCGACGAGCTCATCGATCTGTTCGAGGCCGCGGCTGCGATCCCACCAGAGTGCGCCGATGACGCGGGCGGTCAGCTCACCGGAGTGCGCGGCGGCGAGGTAGGCCGGCGCCGGGTCGTCGGCATCGCCGTAACTGCCGACGATGGCATCCTGCCAGGCGGTGATGCCATTGGCGTGCAGATAGCGCTGCCCCGTGAGCAGCGCCTCGCGCATGCCCGCCTCGCCGACGGGAGGCAGCAGGCGATTCACCAGCGTCATCGCGCCCTCGTGCAAGGTGCCGCTCGGTGTGCCGTCCGCGAACCGTTCGATGCGGCCGTCGGCCGGGTCCGGTGTGTGCTTGTCGATGCCGGCCAGTTCGAGCGCACGGGAGTTGACCCAGGCGCCGTGCCCGTCGCGGTTGGTGAGGAACGCGGGGCGGTCGGCGACGATGTCGTCGAGATCGGATGCCAGCGGGGTGCCGCCGGGGAACACCGACATGGCCCAGCCGCCGCCGAGGAGCCACGGGGCATCCGGGTTCGCCTGCATGTGCTCGGCGATCAGCGTGCGGTACTCGGTGCGGCCGGCGGCCTCGGCGAGGTTGCAGCGCAGCAGGTCGAGCCCGCCCCACACCGGATGCACGTGGGCATCCTGGAAGCCGGGAACGAGCAACCGCCCGGCCAGATTCACCACCTCGGTGTGCGGACCGATCAGCTCGCGCACATCCTCATGACCGACGGCGATGATGCGGCCGTCCTGGACCGCGACGGCGCTCGCCGTGGAGCGCACGGTGTCGGCGGTGAACACACGTCCGCCGGAGAAGACGAGCTCTGCGTACGGCATGGTGCCTCCTACTGGGTTGCTACGTGCTACTGGGTTGTTGCGTGCCTAGTTTCCGGCCATGGTGCGGGCAATCTGTGTGGCGGAGTCACCCGACCTGCGCAACACGACCGCGACCATCGCGAGGGCGAAGAGCGTGAGCAGCAGCATGATCGTCGACACAGCGGCGATCTCGGGCCGCAGCCCGCTGCGCAGCGCGCTCAGCACGTACACCGGCCACGGTGTCGTGCCGGAGACCTGCACGAAGGCGGAGACGATCGTGTTGTCGAGGCTCAGCGTGAACGAGAGCAGGCCACCGGCCAGCACCGCCGGCAGAGCCAGTGGCAACGTGACGCGCCAGAACGTGCGCAGCGGCGGTGCATAGAGGTCGGCGGATGCCTCCTCCAACTGCGCGTCGAGACCGACAAGCCTCGCCCGCACGATGTACGCGACGATCGCCGTCGCGAACAGCGAGTGGCCGATGACGAGGCGCACAACCCCGTCGCTGAAGATGCTCATACCGAGGTCCTGGCCGAGGAGCACGAGCCAGGGCAGTAGGGCGACGGCATCCACGATCTCCGGCGTGACGGAGACGAGCAGCAACAGACCGATGAACCAGAACACCCACTTGCCCGGGCGGCGCGCCATGGCGATGCCGGCGAGCGTGCCGAGAGCGGTGGCGAAGATGGCCGCGATCACGCCGGTGCGGATCGAGAGCCAGACGGCATCCCGAATCGCCGGCTTGGTGACGATCGCCGCGAAGGAGTCGAATCCGAAGTGATCCCAGGAGACGAGGAGGCGGCCGACATTGAAGGAGTACGCGATGATCACGATGATCGGGGCGAAGAGGAACAGGAAGACGAGCACGCTCCACACCGCGAGCCCGACGTCGGTGGCCGAGCGGCGGGTGCGGCGGGTGCGGGGCGGCTTGGCTCCGGAGGCGACGGCCATGGCGCGGGTGGCGTGCAGCTCGGTCATGACGTTGCTCCTGATTCCGGGCCCAACACGAGGCGGCGACTCGACCGGGACGGCCACGTCAGCAGCCAGAGCAGCAGGGCCCCGGCGGCGACACTGAGCGCGATCACCAGGATGAGCAGCACAGCCATCGCCGAACCGAGCGCCCAGTTCTGCGCTGTCTGGAACTGGCTGGCGACGAGCTGGCCGACCATGTTGCCCTTGGCGCCGCCCAGCACGGTCGCCGTGATGTAGTCGCCCATCAGCGGGATGAACACGAGCAGCACGCCGGCGATAATGCCGGGCTGCGCCAGCGGGACCGTGACGCGGAAGAAGGTGCGGATGCGGTCGGCGCCCAGGTCTTTGCTGGCCTCCCGTAGTGGCCCGCCGACTCGGTCGAAGGCGACGAACAGCGGCAGGATCATCAGCGGAAGGTAGTTGTACACGACGCCGATGAGCACGGCGGTGCGGGTGTAGAGGATCTCGAGCGGGCCCTCCTGCAGCCCGACCGCCTGTAGCAGCGTCGACAGCCAGCCCTCCGGTGCGAGGATCACCTGCCAACCGATCGTGCGCACCAGGAAGTTGGTCCAGAACGGCACCATCACGAGCGCGAGCAGCAGCCCACGCCGGTTCACCGGCGCCTTCACCGCCATCCAGTACGCCACGGGCGCACCGATCACGAGGCAGAGCGCCGTGCCGGCGACGCCGACCCCGAGGGTGTTCATGAAGGTCGCGAAGAAGGTGGGGGAGAGCGCCTCGATGTAGCGGTCGAAGGAGAGAACGTCGTTGGCGTGCGTGCCGAAGATGCCCGGCTTGTAGCCGAAGCTGAACCACAGCACCATGCCGACCGGCGCGACAAAGAAGAACAACAGCCAGGCCCAGGCGGGGAACGCCAGCAGGGGCGCCGGCAGGCGGCGCGGGGCGGGGTTCGCTGCCATCAAGCGCCCGCAGCGGCCTTGGTGTTGTTCCAAATGTCGACGGTGCGTTGTTGGGCCTCGGTGACCTCGCCGGTGTGCATCGTGGCGATCTGTTCCGGGGTGAAGAAGACGAGGTCGAGCATCTCGATCCCGGCCGCCTCCGCAGCGGCCTGGATGTCGGTCGCGCCCGTGTGGTAGCCGATGTAGTCGAGCTCGGCGAGCGAGTTCTCCGGCGTCAGCACGAAGTTGATGAAGGCGTGCGCGGCCTCGGGGTGCGGGGCGCCGGTCGCGATCGCCCAGTTGTCCATCCACAGCTCGGTGTCCGGTGCGCCGAGTACCCACTGCCAACGCTCCGGGTCCGGGCTCTCCTGGATGCCGATGCGGGCATCGCCGTTCCACGCCTGCATCAGCGCGTGGGTGGCCTGCGGGATCGCCGCGCCGCCGGGGTAGGAGTCGAAGGCGCTGACGTGCGGGGCGAGCTCGTTGACCATGAACTCCTCGCAGGCGTCGAGGTTGGCGGCATCCGTTGTGTTCCAGTCGATGCCATTGGCCCAGTAATAGATCCCGGCCATCGGGGCCGGGTCGTCCAGGAGCGAGGTCTTACCGCTGGCCTCGTTCTGCGCGGCGTCGATGAAGTCATTCCAGGTGGTGAGCTCGCGGGTGATCACGGTCTTGTCGTAGACGAAACCGGTCGTGCCCCAGGCCTTGCAGATGCTGTACTCGTTCTCCGGGTCCCAGTTCTGAGCGAGGAAGGCCGGGTCCATGTACTGGATGTTCGGGATCAGCTCGCGGTTGAGTTTGGTGAGCAGGCCGTTCTCGATCATCTGCGGGATGAACGGTCCGGTCGGCACGATGATGTCGTAGCCGCTGGTGCCCTTGGCCGCGACGAGCTTGGAGATCATCTCCTCATTCGACGCGAAGGAGTCCAGCGTGATCGCCGGGCCGAGGGTGGCGGTGAAGTCCTCGAGCACCGACGGGGCGTCGTAGTCGCCCCACGAGTAGATGGAGAGCTTGTCCTCCAGCGGCCCGCCGGAGGCCTGCGCGCTTGCGCCTGCGTTACCGCCGGGGCTGCTGCACGCGGCGAGGAAGAGGGTGCCGCCGGCCGCAGCGGCGAAGCTCAGGAAGCGTCGTCGGCTGAGTTCCTTGGCGATGATGGGCGCGGCCGAGGTGCTGGCCAGAATACGCAGGGGGGATCGTTCGGCGCTCATGATTACTCCCGGTTCGCTGTGGGTGCTGTGGGTGCGGAATCCGACGCCGGGCGTGCGGCGGCGACGGTGTTGACGGTGGGGGGTTCGACGTGGGCCGCGACGGGGAGCTCTTCGGCGGCCCGGAAGAGGATGACGGATTCCGGGAGCCAGGAGCACCAGACGGCGTCACCGATCACGAGGCGCGGTGCCTCTGGGGTCGGCCGGCGCACGAGCATGCTCTGTTCGGCCCCGCCCGCGCCTCCGCTGAGCTGGACCAGGTACTGCATCGTCTCGCCCAGGTGGGAGACGCCGATGAGGCTGCCGGCCACCCGGTTGACGCCGCCGTCGCTCGGCTCCTCGGCGGATCGGGCCGCGATCTGCACGAACTCGGGGCGCACAGCGGCCTGGGCCGCGTCGCCGACGCGGAGTCGGGCGCTCCCGGTGGCCATGGTCGCCGCGCGCAGCAGGCCGAACGGCGTCTGGAGCGTTGCGGCATCCGGGGCCGTGCCGGCGACGGTGCCGCCGAGGAAGTTCTGCTGGCCGACGAAGCCGGCCACGTACGCGGTGGCCGGTGCGCCGTAGATGGTGTCGGCGTCGGCGAGCTGCTCGATGTGGCCGTCGCGCATGATCGCGATCCGGTCGCTCATCGACAGCGCCTCGCCCTGGTCGTGCGTGACGAAGACGAAGGTGATGCCGAGTCGTGACTGCAGCAGCTTGAGCTCGAGCTGCATCTCCTCGCGCAGCTGCCGGTCGAGCGCGCCGAGCGGCTCATCGAGCAGCAGCACGGCGGGCCGGTTGACGAGGGCCCGCGCCAGCGCGATGCGCTGCTGCTGGCCACCGGAGAGCTGGGTGGGCTTGCGGTCGGCGAAGCGGCGCATCTGCACCATCTCGAGCGCCTCGGCCACGCGCTCGCGGATCTCCGCCTTGGGCGTGCGCTTCTGCTGCAGCCCGTACGCCACGTTCTCGGCGATGCTCATGTGCGGGAACAGCGCGTAGGCCTGGAACACCGTGTTGACGTTGCGGCGGTACGGCGGCTGGCCGAGGACGCTCTGACCCGAGATGCGGATGTCGCCGGCATCCGGGTGCTCGAAGCCGGCGATCATGCGCAGCGTCGTCGTCTTGCCGCAGCCCGACGGACCGAGCAGCGAGATGAACTCGCCCGCCGCGATGTCGAGGCTGAGGTCGTTCACAGCGGGGGTGTCGCCATAGAACTTGCTGATGCCCTGCAGCTCGATCGTTCCCGTGCGCTCTCGCTCTCGCTGGGCACTCGGATCGGATTGGTCGAGAACGGTCACCGGCACCTCCATAGCTGCAAACGTTGTGGGCCATTCAATCCTTGAAAACTCATTCGCACAATGTTTTTCGTTGCGAAGAAGCCATTTCGTTGCGAAGACAGTCGAAATCGTGACCTTGGGCCGTCGAAAGCGGAGGAGTTCCGCCGCGCAGAACTTTGCCGAAACTTCACCCCCCTGATCGTGGACCGCACCGGATTCCGCGGCCGCAGAGTGGGTGCAGACCACAACGGTTCGCCACATCAGGGGCAGCCGGATCAGCAGTTCGAGGGAGAACACCATGACGCAGCAGAGCAGCCGGGCAGGCGACCAGACCCAGACGGCGGAGGAGCTGGAGCTCGAGTGGGCGGCCGACCCGCGCTGGAGCGACATCCGCCGCGACTACACCGCCGCCGACGTTGTCGCCCTGCGCGGAGCGGTCCGCGAGGAGCGCACGCTCGCCAGGCGTGGGGCGGAGAAGCTGTGGGATCTCGTGCAGAACAACGGCACGCCGGAGGACCCGCGCTGGGTCGCCGCGCTCGGTGCGCTCACCGGCAATCAGGCGGTGCAGCAGGTGCGCGCCGGGCTGCAGGCCATCTACCTCTCCGGTTGGCAGGTCGCCGCCGACGCGAACCTCAGCGGGCAGACCTACCCCGACCAGTCGCTCTACCCGGCGAACTCGGTGCCGGCCGTCGTGCGCCGCATCAACAACGCGCTGCTGCGTGCCGGGCAGATCGAATTCGCGGAGGGTGGGGTTTCGGCCGGCTCAACCAACGAGGGCGAAGCCATCGACTGGATGGCGCCGATCGTCGCCGACGCCGAGGCCGGCTTCGGTGGGCCGCTGAACGCCTACGAGCTGATGTCGTCGATGATCGAGGCCGGCGCGGCCGGTGTGCACTGGGAGGACCAGCTCGCCAGCGAGAAGAAGTGCGGCCACATGGGCGGCAAGGTGCTCGTTCCGACCGGGCAGCACATCCGCACCCTCAACGCGGCCCGGCTCGCAGCCGACGTCGCCGGCGTGCCGACGATCGTGATCGCCCGCACCGACTCGCTCGCAGCCACACTCATCACCAGCGACCACGATGAGCGCGACAAGCCGTTCATCACGGGGGAGCGCACCGCCGAGGGCTTCTACACGGTGCAGAACGGCATCGAACCGGTCATCGCCCGCGGCCTCGCCTACGCACCATACGCGGACCTGATCTGGGTCGAGAGCGCGGAGCCAGACCTGGAGCTCGCGCGCCGTTTCGCCGAGGCGATCCACGCGGAGTACCCGGGCAAGCGCCTCGCCTACAACTGCTCGCCGTCGTTCAACTGGAAGCGTCACCTGAATGACGAGCAGATCGCCACCTTCCAGCGGGACCTGGCCGCACTCGGCTACGCCTTCCAGTTCATCACGCTGGCCGGATTCCACTCGCTCAACCACTCGATGTTCACGCTCGCGCAGGACTACAACACCCGGCACATGAGCGCATACGTCGAACTGCAGGAGGCCGAGTTCGCCTCGGAGACCTCCGGCTACACGGCCACCCGCCACCAGCGGGAAGTCGGCACCGGCTACTTCGACCGGATCGCCACCGCGCTCAACCCCGACAGCGCCACCCTTGCCCTCGTCGGATCGACCGAGGCCGAACAGTTCTGATCGACAACTCGCCACCCTCCGCCGATCGAGTAGGCCGTCCACGGCCGTATCGAGATCAAGCAACCAGGTCTCGATACGCGCCGCGGGCGGCGCTACTCGACCAGCAGGCACGTACTGAAGGAGACACGACCATGAATACGACACCGACCACATTCGCCGAGCCCCGACCGACGACCGCGTCCACGCCGGCCGTCCGCGGTGGGGCCTTCCCGGCGCACGAACCGCGCATCGAGGTCTCGGCGGCGCTCGGACCGCGCTACGAGGAGATCCTCACCCCGGAGGCGCTCGACTTCCTCGCCGCACTGCACGACCGCTTCGCCGGCATCCGCCACGACCGACTCGCCGCCCGCCTGCAGAACCGCGTCGACGCAGCGAACGGGCGCGACCCGCGCTTCCTCGCCGAGACCGCGCACATCCGTGAGGACTCGACGTGGCGGGTCGCCGGCGCCGGGCCCGGCCTCCGCGATCGACGCGTCGAGATCACCGGTCCGACCGACCGCAAGATGGCGATCAACGCGTTGAACTCCGGCGCGAAGGTCTGGCTCGCCGATCAGGAGGATGCGACGAGCCCCACCTGGCAGAACGTGATCGAGGGGCAGCTGACCCTGCTCGACGCCCTGCACGGTGAGCTCAGCTACACCAGTCCAGAGGGCAAGGAGTACTCGGTCACGCACGACATCGCCGGGCCGGACACTCCCACGATCGTCATGCGTCCGCGCGGCTGGCATCTGGTCGAGAAGCACCTGCGCTTCCACGACCGCGCCGGCCGTTCGATGAGCGCCTCCGGCAGCCTCGTCGACTTCGGCCTCTACTTCTTCCACAACGCGACCAGGCTGATCGAGCTCGGCAGCGGCCCGTACTTCTACCTGCCCAAGCTCGAGGGGCACCTGGAGGCGCGGCTGTGGAATGACATCTTCGTCTTCGCGCAGGACTACATCGGCATCCAGCGTGGAACCATCAGGGCGACGGTGTTGATCGAGACGATCCAGGCCGCGTTCGAGATG
Organism: uncultured Leifsonia sp.; assembly: GCA_964655795.1. GTDB lineage: Bacteria > Actinomycetota > Actinomycetes > Actinomycetales > Microbacteriaceae > Microterricola. Next base: position 15,914 of record CAZZNX010000052.1, read on the forward strand.
GACGAGATCCTGTACGAGCTGCGCGATCACTGCGCAGGGTTGAACGCCGGGCGGTGGGACTACATCTTCTCGATCATCAAGACCTTCCGTTCCCGCGGGCGCCGATTCGTTCTGCCCGACCGCAAGCAGATCACCATGACGGTGCCGTTCATGCGGGCGTACACCGAGCTGCTCGTCTCGACCTGCCACCGGCGCGGGGCATATGCCATCGGAGGCATGAGCGCGTTCATCCCGAACCGACGCGACCCGGAGATCACCGAACGCGCCCTCGAGCAGGTCGCGGCTGACAAGCGCCGCGAGGCAACGGACGGCTTCGACGGCACCTGGGTCGCCCACCCCGACCTGATCCCGACGGCGCGGGCCGAGTTCGACCGGGTGTTCGGTGCCGGCCCGGATGACGCCACCAACCAACTGCACCGCACCCGGTCAGAGGTGCAGGTCACGGCGGCCCAGCTGCTCGACATCGGCTCCGCCGGTGGGCAGGTGACCGAGGCCGGCGTCTATGACAACGTCGCAATCGCACTGCGCTACATCGAGTCGTGGTTGCGTGGTGTCGGGGCGGCTGCCATCGACAATCTGATGGAGGACGCGGCCACCGCCGAGATCTCCCGCTCGCAGATCTGGCAGTGGGTCAACGAGAACACCGAGACGGCGGAGGGACGCCGCATTGACGGGGCCTGGGCACGCTCGGTGCTCGACCAGGTGACGGCCGGGCTCGACCGCTTCGACGGCGACCGCTTCGACGACGCGATCGAGGTCTTCACCTCCGTCGCCCTCGAGCCGGAGTTCCCGACCTTCCTGACGGTGGGGGCGTACGCCCGCTACTTCTAGGGTTGAGGGCAGAAACGCAGGAGCAGAGCGTCGCCGGGCCGTTATGGCGGCCCGGCGCCGCGCTGCTCCTGCTTTTTCGCGGGCGTTCGCAGCCGGGCCTGAACCATATGCTGGTGCGATGACAGAGCCCGTCACCGTACGAATCGCAGATGCGCAGGATGCCGCGGCGCTCGCCGCCCTGGCTGCCGCGACGTTCCGCCTCGCCTGCCCGCCGCAAACCACCGAGGAGGCGATCGCCGAGTTCCTGCGCGACGTGCTCTCGGAGGCGCGCTTCGGCGAGTACCTCTCCGATGCCCAGAAGCTGGTGCTCGTCGCCGAGCAGGGCGGAGCAGCGGTCGGCTACACGCTGCTGGTGTTCGGCGAACCGGGCGACCCCGACGTGGCGGGAGCCCTCGGCATCCAGCCGACCGTGGAGCTCAGCAAGTGTTATGTGCGGGCGGAGGCGCATGGGGCCGGCACGGCGTCCGCGCTGATGGCGGCAACACTCGACGCCGCCCGTGAGCGCGGTGCGGCCGGCGCCTGGCTCGGTGTCAACGAGCAGAACGCGCGGGCGATCCGTTTCTACGAGAAGCAGGGCTTCGCCACGGTCGGCCGCAAGCGGTTCCTGCTCGGCGGCGTCTACGAGAACGACTTCACGCTCGAGCGCGCCCTCTAGTAGTTCCATTGAGAGCGGCCAAATGGCCGCTTTTCGGCTCCGGAAGCGGCCATTTGACCGCTCTCAACGGACGTTGGCGGGAACTGCGGCAGGAGCAGGCCGGCGGGCGATCAGCCAGATGCCGATGGATGACGCCGCGAACAGCGCCGCGAGCATCGCCCAGCCGAGCATGCCGAGCTGCAGCGCCGTCGCCGTGATCACGAGCGGCGCGCACATCGCGCCGAGCGAGGAGCCCATGCCGAACATGCCCTGGTAGGCGCCGGCGCGCTGTGGATCGGCGAGCTCGAAGCTGAGCCCCCACGCTCCGGCCTGCGAGAGGATCTCGGCCAGCGCGTGGGTGAGGGCGCCCGCCACGAGCAGTGCGATCGCCACGGCGACGCCCGCGCCGAGGGCACCGCTTGCGGCATCCGGTGACCCGGCCGAGGCCGCGTAGAGGGCGCAGGCAAGCACCATGAGCGCGCCGGCGAGCAGCACGGCGCGGCCGGCCTTGCGGATGTCGTCGGTTCCGCGCGAGAGCGGGATCTGCAGGGCGATCACCACGAGGGTGTTGATGATGAGGCTCACCGACACCATCACGTCGGGTGCGGTGGTGTTGTGCGCGATCCACAGCGGTACCCCGATCTCGGCGAGAGCGAACTGCATGCCGAACACACCGGAGAGCACGGTGAGCGCCATGTAGCGCCGGTCGCGGAACGGGGAGCGGGCGGATGCAGAGGCGGCCTCCTCCGCGGCGACCCGCGCCTCGGCGATGTCGGCGGCGGCGTGCGCTGCGGTGTCGGCGCCCGGCTCCAGCGTGATGCGCACGGCGCGCGGCGGGGCGTCCACGCGAGCGGGCAGCCGCAGCAGCTGCACGGCGCTGAGCAGGTAGATCACCCCGGCGGCGATCATCAGCCAGCGGTAGGCCTCCATCGTGCCGGCGAGGAGGGCGATGCCGCCGATCGCGCCGCCCGCCGCGATCCCGACGTTGGTGATGGTGCGCAGAACGGCGCGGGTGTGCACCCGGTGCTCGGCGTCGAAGGCGCGGGCGATGATGGCCGAGCGGGTGGAGTTCGCCGCCCGGTTGAGGCCTGTAGCCAGGGTGGCGAGCACGAGCGCAGCCGTGAAGTCGGCGGCAAAGGGATAGACCGCCATCGCCACACCCTCGAGCGCGACGAACACCACGAGCATGCGGCGGGCCGAGAGGCGGTCGGCGTAGTGCCCGCCCGCGTAGGAGGTGAGTACCCCGACGCCGGCCGAGACCCCGAGGATCACCGCGATCTCGGCCGCGCTCAGCCCGACGAAGTGCGTGAAGTAGAGCACGGTGAGCGTGTAGAAGATGCCGCGGCCGACCGTCAAGACGATCGTGGCGCCGGCCAGCACGCGCAGCACCGGGTCGGCGAGGGCGCCGCGGATGCCGGCCGGGCGCGGGGTGCCGACCGAGGCGGGTGCCCCGGGCTCCGTTGTGGGCTCCGCAGCGGACTCGAGTCCGGGGTGGCGGAAGCCGCCGGGGATCATCTCGATGCCGTCGGTCTCTGGCGTGGCGTTCGTGCTCATGCCCCCTTTCTCCCACCGGCGGCACGCCACCAAGTATTGATGTAGCTTGGGGCTACATGTTGCGTTACGTTCTGCACGATGCCGACCTCGGCGATGTGCGCTTCGGAATCTCGCCGTTGTGCGAGCTCGGCCTGTCGCTGCGCACCCTGCGTGAGCCGTCGCGGTACCCGCTGCAACTGCCGTGGCTGCGCCGCACCGAGGCGGCGTGGGCCGGGCTCGACCTCGAGGTGCTGACCGCGCTCGTCGACGAGCGGCTGTGGACGCCCGACTTCCTGAACCCGCGCCCGCTCTCCCCACTCACCCGGCTGGACGACGAACTCGACGCCGTCCGCCGCATGCCGGGAGAACGTTGCGTCAGCCACCTGCCCGGCGTGCATCAGGGCGAGATGCCCGCCGTGCTCGACGGGCCGCCGCGCATCGCCATCGCGCGGGTCGTCGACGCGCTCGAGGCGCTGTGGGACGCCTGCTTCGCGCCGTACTGGGTGCGGATGCGCGCCATCCTCGAGGCCGACATCGTGTACCGCGGGCGGCAGGTCGCGCAGAACGGCCTCGCGGCGATGCTCAACGGGCTGGCCCCGACCGCGGACTTCGACGGCCGTGTGCTCTCGATCCGGCTGCGTGACCCCCGCGAACGCGTCGAGCACATCGGCGGGGCCGGGCTCACCCTGATTCCGTCGATGTTCACGTCGCGCGCCTCTGCACCGGTCGACCCCGCGGAACCGCCGTCGATGTTCTACCCGGCCCGTGGCCAGGGCGCGATGTGGGAGGCGGAGCGGGTGCAGAACCCCGCGGCGCTCGCCGCGGTCGTCGGGGAGGTGCGGGCCCGGCTGTTGATCGCACTCGCGGAGCCGGCGTCATCCACCGAGCTCGGGGTGCGTTTCGGCGTCTCGACCTCCGCGGTCAACCAGCACCTGCGGGTGTTGCGGGATGCCGGCCTGCTCACCGCCACGCGCTATGGGCACAGCATGCTCTACCTGCGGAGCGAGCTCGGCTCGGCGCTGCTCGCCGGCTGAGCGCGCGCCGCCCCACCGCACCGTCGCACCGTCCACTGAGAGCGGCCAAATGGCCGCTTTCAGGCCGCCAAAGCGGCCATTTGACCGCTCTCAACGGAACTAGCGGCGGCGGCGGAGTCTCTCGTATGCGGCGAGGGCCGCCCGGCGGCTCTCGGCGAGGTCGACGAGTGGCTCCGGGTACTCCGCCGTTCCCCATTCTGGGAGGTGCGCGCGCACGTAGGACCCGTGTGGATCGAACTTCTGCTGCTGCAGCAACGGGTTGAAGACGCGGAAGTAGGGCGCGGCATCCGCTCCTGACCCGGCGACCCACTGCCAGTTGAACGCGTTGCTGGCCGCGTCGGCGTCGACGAGGGTCTGCCAGAACCACTCCTCGCCGTGGCGCCAATCGATGAGCAGGTTCTTGCACAGGTACGAGGCGACGACCATGCGCACGCGATTGTGCATGGTGCCCGTCGTCCACAGCTCGCGCATGCCGGCGTCGACCAGGGGGACGCCCGTTCGCCCCTGCTGCCAGGCCGCGAGCAGGGCGGGGTCGTGCGGCGGCCACTCGAAGGCGTCGAACTCAGGGCGCCAGTTGATGCGGCTGAGATCCGGCGCGTGAAAGCTCACGTGGGCGGCGAACTCGCGCCAGGCCAGCTGGCGCAGGAACGCGGTGGCGGCGGAGGCGAGAGGGCTCGATCCGCCGGATGCCGCGGCGGCGGCGTTGCGCACCCGCACCGTCTCGTGCCACACGGTGTGCGGGCTGATCTCTCCCCAGCGCAGCGCGGGGGAGAGGCGGGACGTCGCCTGCTCGGCCGGGATGTCGCGCTCCGCCTCATAGCGGGGGAGCGCATCGGCGAGGAACTCCCGCAGCAGGAGCGCCGCGGAGGCCTCGCCCGGCTGCCAGCTCGCGCGCAGCCCGCCGGCCCAGTCTGGACGGCTCGGCTGCAGACCCCAGTCGTCCAGCTCGTCGCCGCCCAGTGTCACCGCGAGTCCTGCGGCTGCTCTGGCATCCGCTGCCGGCATGGCAGCCGGCGTCGGGAGCGGCAGGCGGGGTTCCGGCAGCGAGCCGATCCGTCGCCAGTACGGCGTGAACACCGAGTACGGTGCGCCGGCTCCTGTCGACACGGTCCACGGTTCGAACAGCAGGGAGGCGGCGAAGCTCTGCACGGTGGTGCCGCCCGCACGCAGCTCGGCCTTCAGCGCGGCGTCGACGGTGCGCTCGGCCAGGCCGTAGCGCCGATTCCAGAACACGGCGCCGGCGCCGCTCTCTGCCGCGAGCTGAATGATGAGCTGCCGGGCCGCACCGCGACGCAGCACGAGCGGGATCCCGAGTTCGTCGAGTCCCGCACGGAGCGAGGTCAGACTCTGGTGCAGCCACCATCGGGCGGCACCGCCGAGCGGGCGCACACCGGCCGATTCCTCGTCCAGCACGTAGACGGCGATCACAGGGCCACCGCTGTCGATGGCGGCCGTGAGCGCCGGGTTGTCGCTCAGCCGGAGGTCGTCCCGGAAGCAGAGCAGCGCGGGCGCGGCGGTCACTGGAGGCTGTCGTCGACCTGCAGCACGAGCTTGCCGCGCACGTGGCCGGCTTCCTGCACGCGGTGCGCCTCGGCGGCCTCCGCCAGCTTGAACACGCGGTCGACGTGCGGGCGCACCTGGCCCTGCTCGATCAGCCGTGTGATCACGGCGAGGGTGCGGGCGTCCGGCGAGGTGTTGAAGCCGGTGGCGCGGATGCCGCGCGCCGGCATCCGCGACCGTGCTCGGCCAGCTGCCCGTCGGCGCGTTGACGAGCAGCCCGCCGGGGCGGAGCACGTCGAGTGAGCGGGTGCCGGTGTCTGCGTGCACATTGCCGATCAGGTCGATCACCACGTCGACGTCACGCACGACATCTTCGAAGCGCTCGCTGCGGTAGTCGATGACGGTGTCGGCGCCGAGGCCGCGCACGAACTCGGCGTTCTCGGCCGAGCACGTCGCGGCGACCTCCGCCCCGAAGAATCGGGCGAACTGCACGGCGAAATGGCCGACCCCGCCCGCGCCGGCGTGCACGAGAATCCGTTGGCCCTGGTGGGCCTTCGCCACCTCGACGACCATGCCCCATGCGGTGAGTGCGGCGACGGGGACGGCGGCCGCCTCGGCGAAGCTGAGGGTCGCCGGCTTCGGCGCGACGCTCATCGACGACACCGTCATGTACTCGGCATAGCTGCCGCCCGCGCGTGGGACCCGGCCCATGCCGTAGACGGCGTCGCCGGGCTGGAGCGGGTGCGCGGCGTACGGCACCTGTTCGATGATTCCGGCGAAGTCGAGGCCGAGAATCAGCGGATACGCGGTGATCGCGGCGGAGGCCCCGCGTCCGGACCTGGTCTTCGCATCGATCGGGTTGACCGCCGCGGCGACGACCCGCACGAGCACCTCGTCGCTGACGCGCACGGGCAGGGGAACCTCGGCCAGGTGCAACAGCTCGGCCGGTCCGAGTTCGTCGATGACGGCCGCCCGCATGCTGCTCGGGATCGGTGCGCCATCGGCGTGTGGTGCGGCGTTCTGCTGCGACATCCTGTGCTCCTCACTGTCTCTGACCACTGTGCCATCTCTTCGGTGCCCGTGCGGCGGTGGCGCACGGGCACGGCGCAATTGTAACGATTTGGTAAAGAGTGTCACCGTCGGCGGCCGGGGTGCGCGAACCTCGTACACGTGCCCCAAACAGGGGTCGAAATCTCGAAGGAGACATCGTGCGAAAAAGAGCAATGGCGCTCACCAGCGTGGCGCTGGCCGCGGTCGTGCTGATTCCGGCGACCCCGGCGTTGGCAGGCAACGGGAACGGCAACAACGGCAACGGGAATGGCAACGGGGGCAGCAGCACCGCGAAGCTGCTCGAGGCGGTGACCGTCAACGGCATCCTGCAACACGAACGTGCCCTGCAGCGCATCGCGAACAGCAACGGGGGCACGCGCGCATCGGGCACGTCGGGCTACGACGCCTCGGCTGCCTATGTCAGTGATCAGCTGCGCAAGGCCGGCTACACGGTCACCTCGCAGCCGTTCGACTTCCCGTACTACGAGGAGACCGGGCCGGCCTCCCTGAGCCAGGTCTCGCCGACCCCGACCGACTACGAGGTCTCCACGCTCGAATACTCGGGCAGCGGTGATGTGACCGGAGCCATCGTGCCGACGCTCAACGTCGTGATCCCGGCCACGCCCACCCCGAGCTCGGCATCCGGATGTCTGCCGGAGGACTTCGCTCCCGCCTCGGCAACGGAGCCCGAGGTTGCGCTGATCCAGCGCGGCACCTGCACCTTCGAGGTGAAGGTGGCCAACGCCGTCGCCGCCGGCTACGACGCCGCCGCGATCTTCAACGAGGGCAACCCGGGCCGCACCGAGCTGCTCGCCGGTGTCACACTCGGCGTTCCGGCGGCGATCCCGGTCGTCGGTCTGAGCTACGCCGACGGCGTCGCTCTCTATGACGCCTCCCAGGCCGGGCCGACCATCGTCGCGTTGAGCACCTCGACCATCTCGGAGACCCGCACAACGACGAATGTGCTGGCGGACTCCAAGCGAGGGGACCCCGGCAAGGTCGTCGTCGTCGGGGCACACCTCGACTCGGTGCTGGTCGGACCTGGCATCAACGACAACGGCAGCGGAACGGCGACGATCCTCGAGACGGCCATCCAGATGGCGAACCTCAACATCAAGCCGCAGCAGCAGCTGCGCTTCGCCTTCTGGGGTGCCGAGGAGAACAACCTGTTGGGTTCGACGCACTACGTCGACACGCTCAGCGATGAGCAGTTGGCGACGATCTACGCGAACCTGAACTTCGACATGCTCGGTTCGACCAACTACGTGCGCTTCGTCTACGACGGTGATGGCTCTGCCGACCCCGAGGGAATCGGTGGCCCTCCCGGATCCGCGCAGATCGAGGCGGTCTTCACCGACTACTTCGCGTCGAAGGGCCTCGCCAGTGAGCCGACCGCCTTCGATGGGCGCTCCGACTACGGCCCGTTCATCGCCGT
>CAZZNX010000053.1:0-9927 GCA_964655795.1 uncultured Leifsonia sp.
TGAGAGAGCCTGTCGAGATCTGGTCTCGACAGGCTCCTTTCATTGCCGCAACACCCGCTTGTCGAGTAGCGCGACGCGCAGCGTCGCGAAAGGCGGCAGCCCTGACCAAGGCAATCTCAGGAACCGCCAGCGATGCTGGTGCGGTTTCGACAGGCTCAACCAGCGGGGTTTCGACAGGCTCAACCAGCGGGGTTTCGCCAGGCTCAACCAGCGTGGTTTCGACAGGCTCAACCAGCGGGGCCCCTCAGTCGGGGTAGACCGGCTCGCTCCCTGTGGACTCGGCGATGATGCGCTCCAGAACCTCCGGCGCCGTCGTGTTCTCGCCGAGCCGGTTCGGCTTGCCGTCGCCGTGGTAGTCGCTTGAACCCGTCACGGCCAGGCCGAACTTGTCGGCGAGGGCGTGCAGCCGCTTCTTCGCGTCCGGCAGGTTCTCGCGGTGGTCGATCTCCAGGCCGAACAGCCCGGCATCGGCGAGCCGCTTCAGCTCGGCCTCCGGCAACACGTGCTCCGCACCCCGCGTGCCGGGGTGCGCGAGCACCGGAACTCCCCCTGCCTCGCGCACGAGGCGCACCCCGGTCAGCGGGTCCGGCGCGTAATGCGGCTTGGCGTAGCCACGCTTCCAGTGCAGGATGCCGGCGAAGGCCTCCGAACGGGTGGGCGCGTGCCCCCTGGCGACGAGGGCGTCCGCGATGTGGGGGCGACCGATCGTCGCACCCTCCGTCGACTGCGCGAGCACGTCATCCCAGCTCAGCGGGAAGTCGCGGCCGATGTGCTGCACGATCTCCTCCGCCCTGGTGAGCCTGGCCTGGCGGATGCGGGCCGTCTCGGCGAGGAGGGCGGCGTTGCCGGGGTCGAACAGGTAGGCGAGCATGTGCACACTCGCGTACTGGATGCGGGTGGAGAGCTCCATGCCGGGGATCAGCGTGATTCCGGCCTGCCGGGCTGCGGATGCCGCCTCGACCCACCCGGCGGTCGAATCGTGGTCGGTCAGCGCAACGGTCCCGATCCCGGCCGCCAGAGCGGCCCGCACGAGCTGGCTCGGCGTCTCGGTGCCGTCCGAGACACTCGAGTGCGCGTGCAGATCGATGGGACCGCGAAAACGCCGAGAATTCATCTCCCCATGTTAGTTCTGCGGGCAGTTGCCGAGCGCCGCCAGAGACTCCGCAGGAAGCTCGCCTAAGGTGGACGAGCCATGCTCACTCGCCTTCTCAGTGCCGTCATCGTGCTCGCCGCTGCCGTCGGGCTGCTCGTTCTGGCGTGGCCGCAGCTGTTCGGGCTGGAGAACACGTGGATGATCGCGCAGCTCGTCTCGTTCCGCGGGGTGCTCGCGGTTGCGGCCGCTGCCGGCATCCTCGTGATGCTGCTCGTCGGCGTCATCCGCCCGCTCCGCCGACTCACGGGGACGCTCGCCGTGTTGCTGCTCGTCTTCGGCCTGGCCAACGTCGGCATCCTCGCCGCCCGCGGAACGAGTCAGGGCGACGTGTCGATCGCGACCGCAGGCGCCGACGAGTCGATCACCGTGCTCAGCTGGAACACGCAGGGCGAAGAGCCCGGCGTCGATGCCATCGTGAAACTGGCGTTGGAGAGCGGCGCAGACATCGTCGCCCTGCCGGAGACGACCGACGAGCTGGGCACGGAGGTGGCCATCGCCATGAAGGCGGGCGGCCGCCCGATGTGGGTGTGGACGCTCAACTTCAACGAGGACTACAAGGCCCGCTCGACCGCGCTGCTGATCAGCCCTGACCTCGGCGAGTACACGCTGGCATCCGCACCGGGCGCCGGCCCACCCGGCAACACCAACGTGTCGCCGACCGTCGTTGCGACGCCGGTGAACGGTGTCGGGCCGACGATTGTCGCCGTGCACGCCGGCTCCCCGATCGAGGGTGCGATGAGCGCATGGCAGAGCGACCTCGACTGGTTGGCCGAGCAGTGCGAGGCACCCGATGTGATCATGGCCGGCGACTTCAACGCGACGATCGACCACATGGCCTCCCGTGGCGTCGACGGTGGCACGCTCGGTCGCTGCACGGATGCCGCGCTCTCCGCCGGCAGCGCCGCGCTCGGCACCTGGCCGACCGACGTTCCGCCGCTGCTCGGTGCCCCGATCGACCACGTGCTGGCCACGGACACCTGGCGCATCGACGCGTTCCGCGTGCTCGATGATGTCGACGGCGCCGGCAGCGACCACCGCCCGCTGCTGGCCCGTTACGTGCCGGCCGGCTCGTAGGGCCCACCCAGCCATCGGTGCCAGAATGGGGGGCATGGAGAACGCCAACATCAGCACGGATGCCGCAGGCACCGACACCATCGACGCAATCCCGGTCCCCAGCGAGACCAGCCCGAACGCGAACCGCTCGACCACGCCGAGTTCTGAGGGCTTCAAGGCATACATCGGCAGCGGATGGGCCGAGCGCACCGACGCGCTCCCCGCCGCCCGCGAGCAGGCCGCATTCGCCGCGGCACGCCGCGCGACGCTCTCCTCGCGTTTCACGGGCCAGCGCCTGATCGTTCCGGCCGGAAGCCCGAAGCAGCGCTCGAACGACACCGACTATCCCTTCCGCGCGCACTCCGCATTCGCGCACCTCACCGGCTGGGGCGCCGACTCCGAGCCGGAGGCCGTGCTGGTCTTCGAGCCGACGGCGTCCGGCCACGACGCCACGCTGTACTTCCGGGAGCGCGCCGGCCGCGACTCGGAGGAGTTCTACCACAACCCCGCGATCGGTGAATTCTGGATCGGCGCCCGCCCGTCTCTGGCGCAGGTGGCAGCCGATCTCGGCCTCGCAACGCGCGGCATCGCCGAACTCGACGCCGTCTACGCCGCCGTCGACGCCAGCACCCTCGTCGTGCGCGAGGCCGACCCGGCCGTGACCGACCGTGTCGACTCCTCCCGCCTGCGCTTCGCGGCGGAGGCCGCTCTGAGCACGAACGCCAGCGATTCGCCGTTCAGCATCGAGGTCGGCAGCGAGCACGAGCCCGACGCCGAGCTCGCACAGGTCGTCAGCGAGATGCGCCTGGTCAAGGACAGCTACGAGATCGCGCAGATGCGCCTCGCCGTCGACGCCACCGCCCGCGGCTTCAACGACGTGATCGCCGACTTCCCGCGCATCTCCGCCCACCCGCGCGGCGAGCGCATCGTCGACGGCGTCTTCTACACGCGTGCCCGCCTCGACGGCAACGCCCTCGGCTACGACACGATCGCGGCATCCGGCCCGCACGCCACGATCCTGCACTGGACCCGCAACGACGGCCCCGTGCGCCCCGGCGAGCTCATGCTGCTCGACGCCGGCGTCGAGGTCGACAGCCTCTACACCGCCGACGTCACGCGCACGCTGCCGATCAACGGCACGTTCAGCCCGGTGCAGCGCATGATCTACGAGGCAGTGCTCGACGCCGCGGATGCCGCCCTGGCGATCGTGAAGCCGGGCATCGTGTTCCGCGAGGTGCACGCCGCGGCCATGAAGGTCATCGCCGAGCGCACCGCCGAGTGGGGTCTGCTGCCCGTCTCGGCCGAAGACGCCCTCCTGCCAGACAACCAGCACCACCGCCGCTACATGGTGCACGGCACCAGCCACCACCTGGGCATCGACGTGCACGACTGCGCGCAGGCGCGCCGCGAGATGTACATGGATGGCGTGATCGAGGAGGGCATGGTCTTCACGATCGAGCCCGGCCTGTACTTCCAGAGCGACGACGAGACGGTCCCGGCCGAGTTCCGCGGCATCGGCGTGCGTATCGAGGACGACATCCTCGTCACGGCCGATGGCGCCGAGAACCTCTCGGTGGCCATCCCGCGCACGGCCTCGGCCGTCGAGGCATGGGTGCAGGCAGGCGGCTGGAGCTAGCCCCTCCCAACGGGGCCGCGCACTCGCTGCCCGGATTCAGTGCAGCGGCCCGGGATATTTCCCGGGCCGCTGCACATTAAGCGGGTCACGAGAGATGCCACGGGCGGTTGGCGCTGGCAGTCGCGCGGGACGCCTGCGCGTCGAGCCGCGTCAGTCGAGGGCCGCGCCGCGGCGCCAGGTGCTAGGCGCTCGGCGGCGTCTGCTGCGTCGGAGTCGAGTCGCTGCCGGCATCCGTGCCGCTCGGAGGCTCGGTGGGCGCCGGAGCCGGCGGCACCGCGACGGGTGCGACCGGCTCTGCCGGTGCTGCCGGTGTCTCGCCGCGCAGCAGGTTGCGCGCCCTGTGCACGAGCTCGCCGGGGGCCAGCACGGTGTAGCTGACCGCGATGACCTGCATCACCGAGCTGAAGTCGCGCCGCTTGCGCTTGATCGAGTAGTTGACGAGGCCGAAGAGCATGCCGAATCCGGCGCCGATCAGCAGCGCGGCGAAGACCATCGGCGTGCTCTCACCGCTCGGCAGGAAGATGAACAGGATGAGCCCGAGGAAGATGCCGAGCCAGGCTCCGGATGCCGCGCCGCCGATGGCCGCACGGCCGTAACTCATCTTGCCTGTGACGAGTTCGACGCTCTTCAGGTCGTTGCCGATGATGGCGAGCTGCTTGACGGGGAAGTCCGCGCGGGCGAGCGTGTCGACGGCGCTCTGCGCCTCGGCGTAGCTGGAGTAGTTCTCGACGACTTCCCCTTGCGGCAGCACCGGGAATCGGCCGCCGCCTCTGGCGGCGCGGTTGGCACTGAAGGGGCTCTGAGAACTCATGCCCTCATTCTTTCATGTGGGCCTGAAAGCCCCGTGCGTGGCCTAGATTTGAGGGGTGAGTGCCAACAGAGTCTTCGTCGCCCGTCTGGCAGGGTGCACCGTCTTCGACCCCGCGGGCGACCGCGTGGGCAAGGTGCGCGACGTTCTGGTTGTCTACCGCAAATCGGATCCGCCCCGCGTCGTCGGCCTGATCGTTGAGATTCCCGGCCGCCGCCGCGTCTTCATGGAGATCGGGCGAGTCACCAGCATCGGCAGCGGCCAGATCATCACCGATGGCCTCATCAACGTGCGCCGCTTCGAGCAGCGCGGTGGCGAGGTGCGCGTCATCGCCGAGATGCTCGGCCGCAAGGTGAGCTTCATCGACGGCTCCGGCGAGGCGACCGTCGAAGACGTCGCGATCGAGGAACAGGGCCAGGACCAGAGCGAGTGGGCCATCAGCCAGCTCTTCGTGCGTCGCCCCAAGACGAGCCCCTCCCCCTTCGCCAAGGGCGCGACGGCCTTCGCCAACTGGTCGGAGGTGCGTGAGACGGTCACGGCCGGCGAGGCGCAGTCGGCGGAGCACCTGATCGCCACCTACTCCGAGCTGAACCCGGCCGACCTCGCGTCGACCCTGCTCGACCTGCCGACCGAGCGCATGTTCGAGGTGGCCGGTGAGCTCCCCGACGACCGCCTGGCCGATGTGCTCGAGGAGATGCCGGAGGTCGAGCAGATCGGTATCCTGGCCACCCTCGGCGACGCCCGCGCCGCCGACGTGCTCGACCACATGCAGCCGGATGACGCGGCCGACCTGATCGCGCAGCTGCCGGAGGAGCGCGGCGAAACGCTGCTCGAGCTGATGGAGCCGGAGGAAGCCGATGACGTGCGCTTCCTGCTCTCCTACGCCCCGGACACGGCCGGCGGCCTGATGACGCCGGAGCCGATCATCGTCTCGGCCGATGCGACCGTCGCTGAGGGCCTCGCGTTGATCCGCCGGCACGACCTCGCACCGGCGCTCGGCGCCGCGATCTGCGTGACGCTGCCGCCGTACGAACCGCCGACCGGCCGCTTCCTCGGCATGGTGCACTTCCAACGGATGTTGCGCTACCCGCCGCACGAGCGCCTCGGCACCCTGCTCGACCAGGGCCTGGAGCCGGTCACCGCCGACACCTCGGCGGCCGAGGTCAGCCGCATCCTCGCCAGCTATGACCTCGTCTCGGTCCCCGTCGTCGATGAACACCACAGACTCGTCGGGGTGGTGACCATTGACGATGTCCTCGACTATCTGCTGCCGGCTGACTGGCGAAGTCATCCCGACGACAACGACGACGTAGCAGTGCGCGCGGCCGCGCGCGCCAAGCTTGAAACGGGCAGCATCATGCTGCCGACCGACACGACGGGACGGAGGGCCGGCAATGGCACGAGCTAACAAGAGCGACATCCGCCTCGACTCCCCCAAGGGTCTGCGCGGCCCGGCGATCACCGCCCGCGACAAGGCGGCCAGCCGCGACCGTTTCGGCCGTTTCACCGAGTCGATCGCCCGCGGCATGGGCACGCCGGGATTCCTCGCCGGCCTCTCGCTGTTCTGCCTGGTCTGGCTCGGCTTCAACACCTGGGGCCCAGAGGAGTGGCGTTTCGACTCCGCGGCCATCGGTTTCACGGCGCTCACCCTGATCCTCTCGCTGCAGGCCTCCTACGCCGCCCCGATGATCCTGCTCGCGCAGAACCGTCAGGACGACCGCGACCGCGTGCAGATCGAGCAGGACAGGCAGCGCGCCGAGCGCAACCTCGCCGACACCGAGTACCTGGCCCGCGAGGTCGTCGCCCTCCGACTCTCGATCTCCGACATGGCGTCGAAGGACTTCATCCGCTCCGAGCTGCGCAGCCTGCTCGAGCAGCTCGACGAACGCGACGCGGCCGCCAAGGCCCAGTACGAGAACGGCGACGGAAACGGCAGAGAGGACGGGGCGCGGGATGCCGGCAACTCCTGAGCAGCTCCGTGAGGCGCTGTCCCGGGTGATCGACCCCGAGATCCGCAAGCCCATCACCGAGCTCGACATGGTGGGCGCTCTCAGCGTCGATGACGCCGGGCACGCGCACGCCGTCATCAAGCTGACGATCATCGGATGCCCGGCAGCCCGCCGCATCGAGGACGACGCGCGCAGCGCGCTCGAGGCCGTCGTCGGTGCCGGCAACGCCGAACTCAACATGACGGTCATGACCGTCGAGGAGCGCAAGGCCCTCACCGCGAAACTGCAGGGAACCGGCGCCCGCACCATGCCGTTCACGGCCGACGCGCTCACCCGGGTCTTCGCCGTCACCAGTGGCAAGGGCGGAGTCGGCAAGTCGACGCTCACCGCGAATCTCGCGGTCGCCCTCGCAGCCAAGGGCCTCCGCGTCGGGCTCCTCGACGCCGACGTCTACGGCTTCTCGATCCCGGCCATCCTCGGCCTGACCGAGCAGGTTCCGGGCGCAGCTCCCGGCACGCTGCGCGCCGTGAAGCCGACCCGGGTCGGCGACATGATCCTGCCTCCCGTCGCGCACGGCGTGAAGGTGATCTCGATCGGCATGTTCGTGGAGGACGCCTCGGCGGCCGTCGCCTGGCGCGGCCCGATGCTGCACCGCACCATGACGCAGTTCCTCACCGATGTGTATTTCGGCGACCTCGACGTGCTGCTGCTCGACCTGCCGCCCGGCACCGGCGACGTCGCCATCTCGATCGGCCAGCTGCTGCCGCACGCCGAGGTGCTCGTCGTCACGACGCCGCAGCCAGCCGCGGCCGATGTGGCCGAGCGCAGCGGTGTCGTGGCCAGACAGACCGGGCAGAGCGTGTTCGGCGTGATCGAGAACATGGCCGGGCTGGCGCAACCAGACGGCACGGTGCTCGAGCTGTTCGGCTCCGGCGGTGGCGACGAGGTCGCCCGCCGGCTCAGCGCCTCGCAGCCGGATGGCGCTGCGCCGGTGCCCGTGCTCGCCCGCATCCCGCTCAGCATCGCGCTGCGCGAGGGCGGCGACACCGGAGAGCCGATCGTGCTGAGCGATCCGGGCGACCCCGCCAGCCAGGCGATCCTGCGCGTGGCGGATGCCGTCGCCGGCAGCGGTCGCGGCCTCGCCGGGCGCGCGCTGCCCTTCAGCGTCGGCTGAGCGCCCCGCTCAATCAGCAGATCCGCTCGCTCAAGCCGGCGTGCAGAGGGGCGCTCCGGCGGACAAACCGCACCAGCATCGCTTGCGGTTCCAGAGGCTCCCTTGGTGAGGGCTGCCGCCTTTCGCGACGCTACGCGTCGCGCACGCTGGCTCGAGGGAGCAGCCGAGGAACGAGGCCGCCCCCGAAGCCCTGACACCGGGTGAAACACCACCCAAGGCTTCGCACACCCCCGCTGGTTGAGTAGGCCGTCTACGGCCGTATCGAAACCGAGGCACACCGAAACGCTCGGCCCGTGAGGCTTCGATACGCTCGTTCCTCGCTACTCAACCAGCAAACGTCTACGCCGCTCGTACTCCCACGCTGGCTCGAGGGAGCAGCCGAGGAACGAGGCCGCCCCCGAAGCCCTGACACCGCGTGAAACGTTGCTCAGGGTTCGACGAGGCGGGCGATCAGCTCGGTGAGCAGCGGCTCGGCCACGGCGGGCGGCAGCGCCTCGACGAGCGCGAGGAACGGCGCGAGCCGCTCCGGCAACGCCCCGGCATCCGCAGCTCCGCCATCCGTTGCGCCGGTCGGGGCCAGGCCGATGCCCTGCAGCAGCGCGAACGCCGTCGCCGCGTCGAGCGTCGCCGGCAGCGATCCGCCGAGGGACGCGCCGAGCGCGCCGAGCAACGGCGCGACGTCGACGCGGGGCACCCCGCGCACCTCATCGGCGGCGGTGATCAGCGCGGCCGAGAGTTCCGGCAGCCTGGACTCCGTCACCGGCGTCACGGTGAGGTGCGCCGTCGCCGGCAGCCAGGCACCGCCGGGGCGCGTGGTCCCTGCCTGATCGAATCCCGGCTGCAGCTGCAGCTGCCACCCGTGCGTGCGCGCCTGGTCGGCCCAGTGGTGCGGGTCGACCCGACGCTCGGCGGGCACGGCCTCGTCGGCGGTGACGGCGATCGCCGGCCCGGTCGGTTTCCCGACGACGCGGAGGCCGTCGATGCCCCGGATCACGCCGAGCAGTGTCTCGGTCGCCCTGGCGCAGCTCGCCGTCAGCTCGGCGAAACCAGCCTGCCCGAGGGTCTGCGTGATCGCCCACGCCGCGGCGAGCGCCGCGGCGGACTTCGAGCCCAACAAGGTCGAGTTGACGACCGGGTAGCCCGGCCAGCCGGTCGTCGCGAAGTACTGTTTGCGCTGCCGGTCGCGCCCGCGCTGCAGCAGCACCGACGCCCCCTTGGGCGTGTAGCCGTACTTGTGCAGATCGGCGGAGAGGCTCGTGACGCCAGGCAGCTGCAGGTCCCAGCTGGCTGCGGGAAGGCCCGGCCACCACGGCAGCACGAAGCCGCCGAAGCAGGCATCGACGTGGCAGCTGACCCCGGCGGCCGCTGCGAGTGCAGACACCTCGGCGATCGGGTCGATCACGCCGTGCGGGTAGCTCGGTGCGCTGAGCACGACGAGCGCGACGTCGTCGGCCTCCGCCAGCAGCGCGGCGAAGTCTGCGACGGCCGGCAGACCGGATGACGCATCCACCGGCACGAGCTCGAGCCGCAAGCCGAGGTAGTCGGCCGCCTTGTGGAAGGCGGCATGCACGGAGCTGGCGGCGATGATCCGCGGAACGGTCGCCGTGTGGTCGATGCCACGGGCCGCGGCATCCGCCCGCCAGATCTCCCTGGCCGTCTTGACGGCGAGCAGGCAGCTCTCTGTCCCGCCGCTCGTGACGGTGCCGACGACGGAGTCGTCTCCGTGGAACACCGAGCGGGCGAAGCCGACGATCTCACGTTCCATCACCGCGACCGAGCTGAACGTCGTCGGGTCCAGGGCGTTCACCGGCTGCACGGCGCGCACCGCGGCGGCCGCGAGCTCGTCGATCTCGGCGATGCCGGAGTCGTAGACGTAGGAGAGCACGCGCCCACCGTGCGTCGGCGCATCCGCGGCGCGCAGCACGTCGAGGCGTGCAAGCACTGCCGATGAATCCTGGTCGAATTGCATGCTCACGCGAGCGCCTCCGCTTCGATGTCACTCCGGTCGATGTCGCCGCGCCGCAGCGCGTAGCGCCGCAACGTCAGCAGGCTGATGCCGATGAGGGCGGCCGGCAGCACGCTGAAGCTCAGCACGATGCCCGCGACGGCCGCCTCTCCCTGCACGACGCTCGTCGTGCCGTCGCTCTCGGTGTA
>CAZZNX010000053.1:9937-23664 GCA_964655795.1 uncultured Leifsonia sp.
CGAGCATGAGCGTGAGCGCGGTCGCGCCGAGCGCCATGCCGATCGTCTCGCCGGCCGTCCAGACGCCGCTGAATGTTCCGGCCTGGCCGTCGCCGTGCGTTGCCGCATCGTGCGAGATCACATCGGGCAGCATCGCCATCGGCAGCGACTGCATGCCCGCGTAGCCGGCGCCGGCGAGGGCGACGGGCAGGTAGACCCAGCTGCCGGGAGCCCAGAGCATCGCGATCAGCGCCAGCGCCGCGACGCCGAAGAGGATGCTGGCCAGCAGGAAGCCGCGCTCCTTGCCGACCCGGCGGGCGATGACGCCCCAGAGCGGCGCACAGAACAGTGCCGGCGCGATCAGGGCGACGAAGAGCAGCGTGAGCGCATCCTTCGAATGCAGCACCCACACGGCGACGTAGTTCGCCCCGGCCAGCATCACGCCGGTCGCGAGCCCCTGCAGCATGAAGGTGATGAGGAGCGCCCGGAACGGCTGCGAGCGACGCAACACGGCGATGCCGGCCGCGTAGTGCCGACGGATGCCGCCCGATGGCTCCGCCGGCGCCGCGACGACGACGTCGCGCGGTGCGACGCGGGAGGCCAGCAGCATCCCGACGCCGATCACGATGCCGGCAACGACCGCCATGATCAGGTAGCCGAGGTACTCGTTGTCGCCGCCGAGGCCGCGCAGCATCGGCCCTCCGGCACCGAACAGCAGGATGGAGAAGGTGAGCACGACGACCCGCCAGGTGAGCAGCCGGGTGCGCTGGTCGTAGCCGTCGGCGATCTCGGCCGGCAGCGCGATGTATGGCACCTGGAACAGACTGAAGGCCGTCGCGGTGAGCACGAAGGCCAGCAGCACCCAGATGCCGGATGTCGCGGGCGGCAGCCCGGCCGGAACGGCGAAGGTCAGCACGAAGAAGAGCGGCAGCAGCAGTGCGCCGGTGCGCATGTAGCCGCGTCGCGAGCCGCTCCGGCGCAGCGCGCTGTCGCTCCGCGCGCCGATCACGGGGTCGATGATGACGTCCCAGATCTTGGCCACCGTCACGAGCACGCCGGCCAGCAGAGCGCCGATGCCGAGGGTGTCCGTCATGTAGAACACGAGCACGAGACCTGGCAGCGTGGCGAAGCCGCCGGTGCCGAGCGAACCCAGGGCATAGCCGACGACTGTTTTGCGGGAAAGCACTCGCTCCGTTGCGGTCATTCCGGCAGTGTACAGAGAGTCGGGCACGAAGTGGGTCAACTGACCTAGAATGGCGCTCATGTCTGCCTCTCCGCTGCACCCGAGCTTCATCGCCGAACTCGATCGCGACCTCGTCGCCACCTCCGGAACGACGCGCGCCGTCACCGCCCCGTTCACCGGGGAGGTGCTCCATGAACTGCCGCACAGCAGCGTCTCCGATGTCTCCGATGCCTTCGCACGTGCCAGGATGGCCCAGCTCGCCTGGGCCCGTGCCGGGTTCGCGCACCGCCGCGCCGTGCTGTTGCAGGCGCACGACAATGTGCTCGAACGCCGCGAGGCACTGCTGGACGTGCTGCAGTCCGAGACCGGCAAGACGCGCGGCCAGGCGTTCGAGGAGTTCTTCCAGGTGCTGAGCGTCACCCGCTACAACGCCCTCGCCGCACGGCCGGTGCTCCGCGGCGAGCGTCGCCGCAGCGGCATCCCGACCGTCGTCTCCACCCGCGTACGCTACAAGCCCAAGGGCGTCGCCGGTGTGATCACGCCGTGGAACTACCCGCTCAGCCTCGCCGCCATGGACGTCGTTCCCGCCCTCGCTGCCGGCTGCGGCGTCGTGCAGAAGGCCGACGACCAGGGCGCGCTCAGCGTCCTCGCCGTGCGCCAGGCGTTCATCGACGCCGGCGTTCCGCGTGCCCTCTGGGCCGTCGTCGCCGGTGACGGTGCCGAGATCGGCGGGGCCGTAACCGATGAGGCCGACTACATCTGCTTCACCGGTTCGACGGCGACCGGCCGCGGCGTCGCAGAGAAGGCCGGCCGGCGCCTCGTCGGCGCCTCCCTCGAGCTTGGCGGCAAGAACCCGCTGATCGTGCTGGACGACGTCGACCCGGAGAAGGCCGCAGCGGATGCCGCGTACGCCTGCTTCTCGTCGATGGGCCAGCTCTGCGTCTCCATCGAGCGGGTCTACGTCGAGCGCGGCATCGCCGAGCCGTTCATCGCGGCCTTCGCCGCGCGGGTGGGCAACCTCGTGCAGGGCGCGAACTTCGACTTCGGCAGCGACGTCGGTTCGCTCACAACGCCGGCGCAGCTCGCCCGTGTGCAGGAGCACGTGGCCGACGCCGTCGCCAAGGGCGCGACGATCGTCGCAGGCGGCAAGGCCCGCCCCGATCTCGGACCGCTGTTCTTCGAACCGACCGTGCTCAGCGGCGTCACGAGCGAGATGGCCTGCTTCGCCGGGGAGACCTTCGGCCCCGTCGTCGCGATCAGCGTCGTCGACAGCGAGGAGGAGGCGATCCTCGCCGCCAACGCCAGCGAGTACGGCCTGAACGCCTCCGTGTTCAGCGGGTCGACCGCGCGCGGGCTGCGCCTGGCCCGCGCAATCGATGCCGGCAGCGTGAACGTGAACGAGGGCTACCGTGCGAGCTTCGGCTCGATCGACGCCCCGATGGGCGGCGTGAAGCAGTCCGGCGTCGGCCGCCGCAATGGCCGCGAGGGCCTGCTGCGCTTCGTCGAGCCCGTCACGATCTCGCACGCGACCGGGCTGGTCCAGCTGCCGCGCACCGGC
The DNA here is from genome assembly GCA_964655795.1 of uncultured Leifsonia sp. Classification (GTDB taxonomy): domain Bacteria; phylum Actinomycetota; class Actinomycetes; order Actinomycetales; family Microbacteriaceae; genus Microterricola. Next base: position 12,658 of record CAZZNX010000053.1, read on the forward strand.
GCGGAGTTCGCCGCCCTCAGCGGCGTCATGCTCGTCATGGCGGCCGTGCTCAAGGGCATCCGCCGCCGCTGACGCAACCTCAAGCGCAACGTCGAACTCGTTGAATCGGCTCCCCTCCGACTGGATGGGGAGCCGTTTCTCCGAGTTCGGCGAGCGCGGAGGCCGCGCGAGCGTCAGCCGAAGAGGTTGACCGGCTTCACGATGTCGGCGTAGACGAGCAGCGCGCTCATGCCGCCGAGGATGATCACGACGACCATGGTGAGCGGCATCAGCTTCGCCATGTCGACGGGGCCGGGGTCGGGCTTCCGGAACAGCTTCGCGAAGCCGCGGCGGATCGCCTCCCAGAGCGCGCCGGCGATGTGGCCGCCGTCCAACGGCATCAGCGGCACAAGGTTGAACACGAACAGCGCGATGTTGAGCGAGGCGAGCAGCCCGACCATGCTGGCGACCTTGCTCTCGACGCTCAGGCTGTCGAGTGCGGCGATCTCTCCGGCCACCCGGCCGACACCGACGACGCTGATCGGGCCGTTCGGGTCGCGCTCCTCCGGCCCGAAGGCGGCGTTCGCGACGTCGACCATGCGCTGCGGCAGGTTCAGGATGATGTGGGTGACACCGGAGATGTTCTCGCCGACGGCCGGCAGCACGGCGGATGCCGGCTGCTGCACGAGCTCGCCGACCGGGCCGATGCCCGCGAAACCGACCTCGGTCGTGACGGTGACGCCTGCGGCATCCGTGACCGGCTTGCCAGCCTCATCGAACACGGGGCGCTCGGTCAGCAGTGGCGTGAGGGTGAGGGTCTTCTCGACGCCATCACGCTCGACCACGACGATCAGCGCCGTTCCCGCCGAGGCGCGGATGGTCTCCGTCGACTCGTCCCAGCTGGTGACCGGCGTGCCGTCGATGCTGACGAGGCGGTCCCCCGGCAGCATGCCGGCGGCGGCGCCCGGTGCGGCCGGATCGTTCGGACCGCACTCCGTGGCAGTCGAGCCGGCCGGCTGCACGCAGGACGAGACGCTGCCGATCGTCGTGCTGGCCTGGGCGGAGCCGAAGCCCATCAGCAACACGGCGAACAACACGACGGCGATGAGCAGGTTCATGAACGGACCGCCGAACATGATGACGATGCGCTTCCACACCGGCAGCAGGTAGAACGCACGGTGCTCCTCGCCCTCGCCGATCGTGTCGGCACTGGCCGACCGGGCATCCTGCGCGAGACTGCTGAGGAAGCCGGTGTTGGCGCTGCGCGCCTCGCCGCCCTTGGCCGGTGGGAACATGCCGATCATCGAGATGTAGCCGCCGAAGGGGATTGCCTTCAGGCCGTACTCGGTCTCACCCTTGCGCTTGGACCAGATCGTCGGCCCGAAGCCGATCATGTACTGCGTGACCTTGACGCCGAAGAGCTTGGCGGGCACGAGGTGCCCGATTTCGTGCAGGGCGATCGACACGGCGAGGCCGATCGCCAGAATGGCGACGCCCAGAACGAAGAGAAGCACGGAATCCACGTCGCCAGCGTAGCCCTCTCTCGCTGCGAGCCCGCTGATGTCCTGCTCTGTGCGGGCTGTGCATTCTGTGGCTCCGGATGTCGCGCGGGGCTGTGCCCCGGCCGCACTCTGTGCTTGGATGGCCGTGCTCCGCGCGGGGCCGGAGGAGGACGCAATGTCACATCAGCTGGTCGTTGGCGCCGGGCTCATCGGAGCCAACCTCGCACGTCTGCTCGCTGAACGCGGAGACGAGGTCGTGCTCGGCACACGAAGCGGAACCGCGGTGGACGGAACGCGCGCGATCACGCTCGATGCCGGTGATGCCGAGGCCTTCGCGGCCGCGGCGAGCGGTGCCGCGACGATCTTCCTCTGCACCAATCCGCCGTACACGCGCTGGCCGACGGAGTGGCCGCCCGTGTTCGCGGCGGCGATCGAGGCGGCCAGGCGGAGCGGGGCCGCACTCGTGATCATGGGCAACCTCTACGGCTACGGCGCACCCGATGGCCCGATGACGGAGCACTCCCCCGAACGGACCACCGAGACGAAGGGTCGTGTGCGCCTGGCCGGCTGGCACTCCGCCCTCGCCGCGCACGAGCGCGGCGACATCCGCGCCGTCGAGGTGCGCGCGAGCGACTACTTCGGCCCAGGTTCGACGGGCACCGCGCACCTCGGCGCGGCGTTCTTTCACGCAGCACTGCGCTCGAAGAAGGCGATGGTCGTCGGTGACCCGGCTCTGCCGCACAGCTGGAGCTACCTGCCCGATATCGCCTCGACGCTCGCCGCAGCTGGCGATTCCGCCGAGTGGGGTCGTGTCTGGCACGTGCCGAGCGGGGAGGCACTCCCCCGCACGGTGATCATGGATCAGCTGAACACCCACTTCGGCAGCAGCGGGCGCGTGGCCGGCTACCCGCAGTGGCTGCTCCGCAGCCTCGCGGCGGTCAACCCGATGATGCGCGAGGTGGAGGCATCCAGCTATCAGTTCCGGATGCCGTTCGTCATCGACTCCGCCGAGACGGAACGCCTGCTCGGCGTGCGCGCGACCCCGTGGCCGGAGGCGCTGGTCACGACAGCCGACTCCTACCGCTGAGCGCGCGGTACGCTCAGCGCGCGGAGATCAGCTTGTCCGCCGCCGCACGGGCCCACAGCTCTGCCGCGGCCAGCGACTCCCGGCTGAGCTCCCCAGCCGCCTCGTGGCTGTCGACGACCATGCGCACCGTCTCGACGATGTCGGTGAAGCGGATGGCGCCAGCGTGGAAGGCCTGCACGGCCTGTTCGTTAGCCGCATTGAAGACGGCCGGGTAGCTGGACCCGGCGCGGCCGACCTGCTTGGCGAGTGCGACGGCCGGGAAGACGGTGTCGTCGAGGGGTTCGAACGTCCAGCTCTGCGCGGTCGTCCAGTCGATCGGCCGGCCGACGCCGCCAACCCGGTTCGGCCAGTCCAGCCCGAGCGAGATGGGCAGCTTCATGTCCGGCGGCGAGGCCTGGGCGATCGTCGAGCCGTCGATGAACTCGACCATGGAGTGCACGATCGACTGCGGGTGCACGACGACGTCGATGCGCTCGTACGGCACGTCGAAGAGCAGATGCGCCTCGATGACCTCGAGCCCCTTGTTCACGAGCGTGGCCGAGTTGGTCGTGACGACGAGGCCCATGTCCCACGTCGGGTGGGCGAGCGCCTCGGCCGGGGTGACACCGGCCAGCGATTCGGCGCTGCGGCCGCGGAATGGGCCACCGGATGCCGTGACGACGAGCCTGCGCACCTCAGAAGCCCTTCCGGCCAGGAGCGCCTGCGCCAGAGCGGAGTGCTCGGAGTCGACGGGCACGATCTGGCCAGGCGCAGCGATGCCGGTGACCAGCTCCCCGCCGACGATGAGGGACTCCTTGTTGGCCAGTGCCAGCGTGCGGCCCGTCTCCAGGGCGGCGAGTGTCGGGCCGAGGCCGACGGAGCCGGTGATGCCGTTCAGCACCACGTCGGCGTCGACGCTGCGCACGAGGGCCTCGGCATCCACGGCACCGAGCGCCGTGTCGTCGACGAAGAACTCGGCGGCCTGCGCCGCGAGCATGTCGGCGTTGCTGCCGGCCGCGAGGCCGACCACCTCGAAACGCTCGGGGTTCGCCCGAATCACGTCGAGTGCCTGCGTTCCGATGGAACCTGTCGAACCGAGAATGATCACCTTGCGCACGCCATCAGCCTACGGCGAGCAGGAGCGGAGGGCACCCCGCATCGACGACTGTGCACATCCGACAAGACAAATGCCGTCATCGGCATACGAATGCGCGTACTGTCGTCGAGTGACCGAAGCAGCTGAACCCGCCGTGCCCGCGACCGACGATGACGTCGCAGAAGACGCCGTCGCCTCGACGAAATCGCCGGGTCTGGTCTACCTCGTCGGCCGCGGACTCATCGGAGTGGTCGCCAAGACAATCTTCCGCCCGACCATCACGGGGCGCGAGAATGTGCCGAAGACCGGTCCCGTCATCCTCGCCAGCAATCACCTGTCATTCATCGACAGCATCGTCATCCCCATCTCCGCACCGCGCCGCGTGCAGTTCCTCGCCAAGTCGCACTACTTCACCGGCACCGGCTTCAAGGGCTGGGTGTCGCGCACCTTCTTCACCTCCATCGGCGCCGTGAGCGTCGAACGCGGTGTCGGCCAGGCCGCGCAAGCCGCGCTCGACCAGGGCAAGCAGATCCTCGAGGGCGGCAACGCCTTCGCGCTCTACCCGGAGGGCACCCGCTCGATCGACGGCCGCCTCTACCGCGGCCGCACCGGTATCGCCTGGCTCGCCCTCACGACCGGGGCGACCGTCGTGCCGGTCGGGTTGATCGGCACGCAGGAGATCCTGCCGATCGGCGCCAAGCTGCCGCGCGTGCGCAAGGTCACCGTCAAGTTCGGCGAGCCGCTCGACCTCGCCCACTACGGTGCGGCCACGTCCGGCAAGGCCAGGCGCCAGGCCACCGACGAGATCATGGCCGCCATCCACGCACTCACCGGCCAGGAACTCGCCGGGCAGTACAACGAGGCTCCGCCGTCCGGCACGCTCCATAAGATCGCCGACAAGGTGTTCCCGAAGGAACGCCTGTAGTCGGAACGCTGTCCCCGGCGGTATGTCGTCGGCAGCATATGGTCAGCACTTTGTGAGGCCGAGCCGCTAGGGTCGAGCCTGATGACTTCTCGACGGCACCTGAGCCCCCGTCCGCAGCACGGAACGAGTGCGTCGCACCCGGGGCGGATGTCGCGGCTCGGCGTCGTGCTGCTGGCAGCGTTCACGGCCGTGCTGCTCAGCGCCACGGGCACGATCGCGGCCCAGGCCGGGCAGCCCCGGCCGGCCGCCGTGGCGAGCGCGGCAACGGCGAGCGAGAGCCAGTCAGGCGGCATCGTCGCGTCATCCGGGATCGCCGTGCCGGGCATCGCGGCCGCCGACGCCTTCGTCCCGCGGGTGTACGGCGAGTTCGATCCCGGTCTCATCATCAGCGACGCGAATTTCTACGACAGCCTGTCGATGACCGAGTCCGAGATCCAGGACTTCCTCGAGCAGCAGAAGTGCACGCCGAAGGACGGCGTGCTCTGCCTCGCCGACTTCCGGCAGAACACGACCTCCCAGCCGGCCGAGGGCGGCCAGCACTGCGCCGCGTACACGGGCGCCCGTTCCGAACCGGCCAGCCGGATCCTGGCGAAGGTCGCTGCCGCCTGCGGCATCAGCCCCCTGGTGCTGCTGCAGAAGGAGCAGTCACTGCTGACCCGGCCGAGCGCCTACGGCTACGAGCGGGCGATGGGCTACGCCTGCCCGGACACCGCGGACTGCGACGCGCAGTACTTCGGTTTCTTCAATCAGGTCTACAACGCGGCTTGGCAGATGCGGCAGTACACGGAACAGCCGGATCGGCAGTACAAGATCGGCCAGGTTCCCGTGCAGTACCACCCCAACGCCGCGTGCGGCGCATCGACGGTGCGCATTGAGAATCAGGCGACCGCGAACCTCTACAACTACACGCCGTATCAGCCCAACGCCGCCGCGACCGACGACCTCGCAGGCGAGGGCGACGAGTGCTCGACGCACGGCAACCTCAACTTCTGGCTGCTCTATTCGAAGTGGTTCGGCGACCCGCAGACCGTGCCGTTCCCGGCATTCTTCGGCGCGTGCACGAACCTCGTCGGCGGTCACGGCTGCGGTGTCCCCCGCTGGCCGCTTGCCCCACTGCCCGAGCTCAGCTAGCCGCGACGGCCTCGGGTTCGTGGCCGACCGGGAAGTTGACGGAGTTCGCGATGAAGCAGAGCTCGGATGCCTCGGCGTGCAGTGAATTCGCGAGCGCGATCTGCGCGGCATCCGCGACGAGCACCCGCGGACGCAGCGTCGCCGACGTGAAGCGGCCGGCGCCGGAGGCCTCAGAGCGCATCGTGCCGACCGCGTCGTCGCTGTAGGCCAGCACGACGACGCCGTGACGGACGGCGACGTGTAGATAGGAGAGCATGTGGCACTGGCTGAGGGCGGCCAGCAGCATCTCCTCCGGATTCCAGCGCTCACGGTCGCCGTGGAATGTGCGGTCGGCCGATCCGGCGATCGGGTGCTTTCCCTCCGCGCTCACCTCGTGCTGGCGACCGTACTCACGGTAGGCGCTCGTGCCCGTTCCGCGGTTGCCCTGCCACTCGACGCGCACCGCGTAGTTGTGTTCGTTGTGCACTGCTGCTCCTTCGTGCCTGCTGGGCCTCGCGATAAGCTGAAACCATCATGACTGAGACTCTCACCTCTTCCGCGCCCGCGTCGACAAGCCCAGCATTCACGGTGCCGCAGGAGCGGAAGATCGTGACGAGCGTCCCCGGACCCCGCTCGATCGAGCTGCAGCAACGCCGCAACGCCGTCGTCTCCAGCGGCGTCGCCTCCGTGTTGCCCGTCTACATCGCCAGGGCGAACGGCGCGATCCTCGTCGACGTCGACGGCAACCAGTTCATCGACTTCGGCGCCGGAATCGGCGTGACCACCGTCGGCCACACGGAGGCGAGCGTCGTCGCCGCAGCATCCGAACAGCTCGGCGACGTCATCCACACCCTCTTCACCGTCACCCCCTACGAGGAGTACGTGCGTGTGGCGGAGCTGCTCGCCGAGCACACGCCAGGCAGCTTCGCCAAGAAGAGCGTTCTCGTCAACGCCGGCGCAGAGGCCGTTGAGAACGGCGTCAAGATCGCCCGCAAGTACACCGGCCGCCGCGGCGTCGCCGTGCTCGACCACGCCTACCACGGCCGCACGAACCTGACCATGGCCATGAACTTCAAGGCCGCGCCATACGCGACCGGCTTCGGCCCGCTCGCCGGCGACGTCTACCACGCACCCAGCAGCTACCCCTATCACGATGGCCTGAGCGGTGCGGATGCCGCGGCACGCACGATCGGCTACCTCGAGAAGATCATCGGCGCCTCCGAACTCGCCTGCCTCGTCGTCGAGCCGATCCAGGGCGAGGGCGGCTTCATGGTGCCGGCCGATGGCTACCTCACCCTGCTGCAGGAGTGGTGCACGGCGAACGGCATCGTCTTCATCGCCGATGAGATCCAGAGCGGCATGGCCCGCACCGGCAAGTACTTCGCCAGCGAGCACTTCGGGCTCGAGCCCGATCTGATCCTGAGCGCCAAGGGCATCGCCGGCGGTCTGCCGCTGGCCGCCGTCACCGGCCGCGCCGAGATCATGGACGCCGCCCAGCCCGGCGGCCTCGGCGGAACGTTCGGCGGCAACCCCGTCGCCTGCGCCGCGGCGGTCGCCGTGTTCGAGGCGATCGAGGCGAACGGCCTGCTCGCCGAGGGCGAGCGTATCGGGCGCACCCTCACGGCGGGGCTCGAGGTCCTCAAGGCCAAGTACGACGTGATCGGTGAGATCCGCGGCCGCGGCGCCATGATCGCCATCGAGCTCGTGCAGCCGGGCACCGGCGACAGCAGCAAGCTGGCCAACGCCGCCGCCGTCAGCCACATCGTGAGCTACGCCGCCCAGCGCGGTGTGCTGCTGCTCAGCGCCGGCACCTACGGCAGCGTGCTCCGCTTCCTGCCGAGCCTCGCTGTCTCCGATGCGCTCATCGCCGACGCCCTCTCGGTGATCGACGACGCCATCGCCGAGCTGGCTGCGTAGAACGTGAGTACGTCAGCAACCGAGACATTCGCCTTCGCGGATGCCGTCGAGCTCGCCGTCGTCGAACGCAGCGGCTTCGTCGAGTCCCGCCACGGCGGCTCCGCCGTCGTGCTCGCCCCGGACGGCACCGTGCTGCGCAGCCTCGGCAACCCGGCCGCGCCCGTCTTCCCCCGGTCGACGCTGAAGCCGTTCCAGGCCATCGCGTCGATGACGAGCGGCGTCACCCTGCGCGGCGAGGACGCGGCGATCGCGACCGCCAGCCACTCCGGCACCGCGCGGCACGTCGAGCTCGTCCGCGGCCTGCTGGCGCGCGCCGGCATCCCGGAGAGTGCCCTCGGCTGCCCGCCCGCCTACCCACAGGACGCGGAGACGCGCGACGCCGTCGTGCGCTCGGGAACCGGCAAGCAGCGCGTCTACATGACCTGTTCGGGCAAGCACGCCGCGATGCTGCTGGCCTGTGTCGCCAACGACTGGCCGCTCGAGAGCTACCTCGATCCTGAGCACCCGTTGCAGAAGCGCGTGCTCGATGTGATCGAACGCTTCACCGGCGAGCGCCCCGTCGCCAGTGGAATCGACGGGTGCGGAACACCCGTGCACGCCATCTCGCTGCTGGCCCTCGCCCGCGGCATGCACCGCGTCGCCACCTCCACCCCCGCCTCCCCGTTCGCGATCTTCCGCGAGGCCGGCGTGCTGGCGGAGGCCGTGCGCGAGAACGGCTGGGTCGTTGCGGGCCCCGGCCAACCGGACACCGTCGCGATCGACCGACTCGGTGTGTTCGCCAAGTTCGGTGCGGAGGGCATCATGGTCATGGTCGCCCCGAACGGCGCGACGGTCACGCTCAAGACGCTCGATGGCAGCCTCCGGGTCGGATCGATCGTCGCCCTGCGTCTGCTCGCGGATGCCGGAGCGCTCGAGCACCAGGCGATCGACGCGATCGAGCCGGAGCTCGGCCTGCTGCTCTCCGGTGGCGACGGCATCGTCGGCCGCATCCGCGCGATCGTCTAGCCCGCCGGGGGGCTGCGGCCTCGGAGTAGGCTCTCCCTCGACGCACAATGATGTGCTGAGAGGCTAGGAGCGACATGAGAATCGCAGTCCCCCGCGAGGTCAAGAACAACGAGTTCCGGGTGGCGATCACCCCCACCTGTGTGCACGATCTGGTCAGCCATGGCCACGAGGTCTTCGTGCAGACGCAGGCCGGCGTCGGCTCGAACATCTCGGATGCCGCCTACGAAGCCGCCGGTGCCACGATCCTCGCCGACGCGGAGCAGACCTGGGCCCGCGGTGAGCTCGTGCTCAAGGTGAAGGAGCCCGTCGCCACCGAGTACGGCTTCTTCCGGCCAGGGCTCGTGCTCTTCACCTATCTGCACCTGGCCGCCGAGGCGGCGCTCACGCACGCGCTGCTCGAGAGCGGGGTCACCGCCATCGCCTACGAGACCGTGCAGTTGGCGAACAGGGCGCTGCCGCTGCTGGCGCCGATGAGCGAGGTGGCCGGGCGGCTGGCACCCATCGTCGGTGCCAACGCCATGCTCAAGCCGAGCGGCGGCCCAGGGCTGCTGATCTCCGGCGTTCCCGGAACGTATCCGGCGAGCGTCACGGTGCTCGGCGGTGGGGTCGCCGGCACGAGCGCGCTGCAGCTCGCGGTCGGAATGGGCGCCGACGTCACGGTGCTCGACACGAATCTGTTCCGGCTGCGTGAGCTCGACGCGCTCTACGGGGGTCGCATCACGACGGTCGCCTCGAGCACGCTCGAGGTGGAGCGGGCCGTGATCGGCAGCGACCTCGTGATCGGCTCCGTGCTCGTTCCCGGGGCGAAGGCCCCGAAACTCGTCGGCAACGAGCTCGTCTCGCGCATGCGCCCTGGCAGCGTGCTCGTCGACATCGCGATCGATCAGGGTGGTTGTTTTTCGGACAGCCGCCCGACCACGCACGCCGACCCCACCTTTCCCGTGCACGGATCGATCTTCTACTGCGTCGCGAACATGCCGGGCGCCGTTCCGACGACCTCCACCTACGCGCTCACCAACGCGACGCTGCCCTATGTGCGCGCGCTCGCCAACCACGGCTGGCGCGAGGCGATGCGGAATGACCCCGCCCTGGCGCGCGGCCTCAACACCCACGAGGGTTCCATGATGAACGCACCCGTCGCCTCGGCTCACGCACTCGTCGCCCTGGAGCTCGCAGACGTGCTCAGCTGAGCGCGCTGGGCTGACCCTACTCGGCCGGCCATGCTGGGCTGACCGTGCTGGGCTGACCGTGCTGGGCCGACCGCGCCCCGCGGCGACCCGCGCGGTCACCCGAGGCGCGCACGCCGGGCGCGACCGTCGCAGTCGACCGCGATGACCCGCGCGCCATCTCTCCCATCGGGCACGAGAAGCGGCGGCAGTTCGCGCGCCCGCGAGAGTGTGCGGTAGTCGGAGAGCCTGCACTCGTGGAACGCGATCGTCGCCAGCGGTCGCAGCTCGGCGAAGAGCCCCCAGCGAGCCTGCCACGCATCCGGGTCGCCGACGATGACGAGAGGGCCGACCGGCCGCGTCCCCGGCATCCGCTCGACCGCGCCCAGCTCCTGCACCGCATCCGTCGGCTGACCAGCGGATGCCGCCCGCTCTCTGGCGATGGCGAGCGCACGTGATGGCATCGTGGAGACGATCAGCACGATGCCGTCGTCCACGGCGAGCAGCTCATCTGTCGTCTGCTGTTGCCCCGGCCGCTGCGAAGCGAGCGCGTCCGGCGCGTCCGGTGCCGCCGACTGCATCTCGAGCCCGAGCCACTCGCCGCGGCCGGCAGGCGCGGACGCGCGCCACCCGCCTGCGCGACCGCCCGCACGGAGCTGCTCGCTCCTCTCGGCCTGGCGCAACAGCACCCTGACGCCGAAGAGCGCACTCTGCGTCTGCACGGCACCGCCGAGCACGCCCGCGGCAACGGCGATGACCAGCCCGCGGCGCGGGCCGTCGCGCAACGCGAGCCCGAGCAGCTCGCTCGCTGCGCTCTGGTACTCCAGCGGCCACCTGGCGAACACCGCGTCCCAATCGTCGAACAGGATCACCCGCGGCTCGGCCAGACGCTCGGCAGCGCCGACACGATCGGCGGCAACGGGATCGGCGGCAGCGAGGAGGGTGTCCCAGTACGCCTCCGGCTCACCGCTGCCGCAGAACTGCACCGGCACGGCGGCAGCCAGTGCCTGCTCGGCGATCGTCGCCAGCACGGTGCTCCGGCCGCTGCGGGCCACGCCGAGCACGAGCAGCGGCCCCTGCTCGCCCGGAACCCAGACCGCCCTGCTCTGCCGCTGCTGTTCCGGGTCATCGACGAGCCCCAGCGTGAACCGCGCCTCGCCCGCGCCCGCGACCCTGCCGCCCGGCCCCGCCTCGGCCACCCCTGTGTCGCCGTCATCCCGCGCCGGATCGAGCGCGAGCAT
>CAZZNX010000054.1:0-21267 GCA_964655795.1 uncultured Leifsonia sp.
GGGCGAGCGCCTTCTGCCAGCTGCGGGCCGAGCTCGCGGCGGGGCCCGCGGCGCCATCGGCGGCCGGGGAACCGGCTGCTGCGGCATCCGCCCCCGGAGGCTGGGATCCCTCCTCGCCCGGCTTGCCCGCTCGGCTCGCGATGAGCAGCGCCGCGACGTGCTTGCAGTTGCTGCCGACCGGGCAGGTGCACGAGCCGACCGGGTTCACCAGCTCTCCGGATGCCGCGCGGTGGAACGCGACGCTGGCGACGTAGCTGTTGCGCCCGCTGCCCGCGACCGTGGCGAACACGCGTGTGCCCGACGCCGCCCAGGTGATGCGGCCGACGTGCCCGTGCTCGGCGAAGTTCTCGCCGCGCGAGAACGCCTGCGCCCCGACGAGGCGCGCGATCTGCAGATCGGTGAGGGAGTGGGGCATGAGGTGTCCGTGCGGTCGAAAGAAGTGAGACCTTCTAGTGTCGCAGCTTCGGCGGGGGCCGCGGGCCGCGGCATCCTCCCGTGCCGGTCGGCCGAAGCCCGCCGCGCCCGCTCAGCCACCCCGCAGCCCGCCCCGCCTGCTGCCCCGGTCGGTGGCCATGGCTCCCTTTGCTCGCAACGGCCACTGCACGAACGCGGGCCACCGCGACCAACACGGGCCGTGCGCGCCATCTCAGCCGGGGCGGGCGTACCGACCGAGGCGCGGCGCTTAGGCTTGCCCGGTGCAGTTCTCTCTGTGGTTGGCCCTGCTCGGCGCGGGCACCCTGATCAGCTTCACGCCCGGCGCGGGCGCGATCAACACGATGAGCAATGCCCTGAACTCGGGTTTCCGGCGCTCGATCTGGGGAATCTTTGGGCAGCAGGCCGCACTCGTCGTGCACATCGTGATCGTGGCGCTCGGGGTCGGCGTGCTCGTGGCCAGCTCACCGATCGCTTTCAACGTCATCCGCTACGCCGGAGCCGCGTATCTCGTCTATCTCGGCATCCGGCAGTTCCTCGCCAAGCCGGCCGTCGACGAGGAGAGCGTCGAAGCGCTCCGCAACGAACCGGCGTGGTCGATGTTCCGCCGCGGCCTCTGGGTGAACCTGCTCAACCCGAAGGCGATCGTGTTCTTCCTCGCCTTCCTGCCGCAGTTCATCCGGCTCGACCAGCCGCTGCTGCCGCAGTACCTCATCGTGGCCGCGACCGTGATCGTCATCGACGTCCTGGTGATGTGGTTCTTCTTCGCAGGCACCGCGCGCTCGTTCCAGCGCTTCACCCGTGACGCCAAGGGGCAACGCGTGCTGAACCGGGTGTTCGGCGTGCTGTTCGTGCTCGTCGGGGTGCTGCTCGCCGTCATCCACTGACCGACGGGAACCCGGGCGTCGCGACGTCAGCGAAGCGTGAGAACAGGCCGCGGATCCGCAGAGTTTCCGTGAGGACAGCCCGGTGGCCCTGCGTGGCGGCGTAGACCGGAGTCATGTTCTCGAACCGACACCCGCACCCTGGCTGGTTTTCGCTCTCGTTCACGCTCGCTGCGCTGCGCCCCTTCGCGGCCGTGAGCCGCTTCGCCGAAGTCGGCCGCGCCGGCTTGCTGGTGCGCGCCGCCGAACGGTCGGGCAGATGACGCTGACCGCACTGCTGCCGACGCTCCGCCGCAGCATCCCCGACCCCATCGCGCTCGACCGTTGGCCGGAGCTCACCCGTGCGACGACAAGCGATGTCATCGTGGCGGGTGTTTCGCTCCTGCGTGTCGTTGACCTGTTCGGCACTCCGTGCACGCACTCGGCGGCGGCCGTCATCCCCGGCAGCGACGGGTGGCCGTCACCGACGCTGCGGGCGACTGCCGCGGTGATGCGCGTCGAGGCGATCAGCAGCACGCCGACGGGCGTGTTGCGTCTCGAGGTGGACGCACGCGTCGACCGCGCCGATGCGGTGCTCGCCGAGACCCGACTCATCGGGCGGGCGTCGACCGCCAAGGTTGCTGCGGCGATGCTCGTTGACGGTGCCCGCGCCTGGCCGCTTGTGCACGGACTGCCCGGTGATGTCGCCGTCGGCGATCTGCTGGCGTTCCCCTGTCGCGGCAGCGTGCCCGCGACGCTGCTGGCGCACGGAGGTGGCGGCGAGGCGCCGGCCGCCCGCACCGAATCGTGGCTGCACTCGCTGGCGTAGCCGTGCACTCCCGCTCGCAATTCAGGCAGCTCGGCTGGGACGGGCTGCCGTGCGCCGCCGCCGCTGGGTGGGCCAGCCACGCGCACACGAGCTGCCTGAGTTCCTGACGAGGCGCGGCGTAGAGTGCTCGCTATGACAGCCGAATCCGCCAGCGCGGGCCCGACGGCCGGCGGGCGGATGCCGCATGGCGGTGCCCGCTCGGCCGATGCGCCATCCGCCGCCGCACTCTCGGCGTCCGCGGTGCAGGCGGCTCTCGCCGAGTTCGCCGACCCAGCTCGAGCCCTCTCCAGTCAGGGCTTCTTCAAGACCGCGCCCGGGCAATACGGGGCGGGCGACGTCTTCATCGGCGTGACGGTGCCGCAGCAGCGCACTGTCGCGCGCGCCTTCGCCGGGCTGCCGCTCGCCGAGCTCGACGTGTTGCTCGACAGCGAGGTGCACGAACACCGCCTGACGGGCGTCATCATCGCGACCAAGCAGTTCGAGAAGGCGTCCAGCCCGCGCGGCGTCGACGAGGCGCGACGGGCGGCGCTCGCCGACTGGTACCTCGCCGCCGTGCGGCGCGGGCGCGTGAACAACTGGGACATCGTCGACAGTTCGGCGCCCGGCATCCTCGGCGGCTGGCTGTTCGACCGCCAGCGCGACGTGCTGTTCGAACTCGCCGCGAGCCCGGTGCTCTGGGAGCGCCGCGTCGCCATGATCGCGACCCAGGCCTTCATCAACCGGGGTGACGCCTCGACCGCGCTCGAACTGGCGGCCGTGCTGCGCGACGACCCCGAGGACCTCATGCAGAAGGCCGTCGGCTGGATGCTGCGCGAGCTCGGCAAGCGCGTCGACCGCGCGCTGCTGATCGTATTCCTCGACGAGCATGCCGCCCGGATGCCGCGCACCGAGCTCAGCTACGCCACCGAGCACCTCGACCCCGAGCTGCGGGCGCACTACCGCGCACTCCGCTGACCGGGCGCGCACCGCGAGGGAGAGCCGTGCGGCGCGAGCGGCTAGGCGCTCGCGCCGAGCCGCCAGAGCGAGGTGATCTCGCGGGCGCGGGCCGCGTGCAACGGGTCGCTCTCGTCGCTGCTGCGCGCGTGGGTCGGGCGGGTGTCGTGGCGCTCGATCACGTGCAGGCCGGCATCCTCGATCAGGTCGAGCAGCTCTCCGCGTGAGCGCAGGCCGAGGCGTTCGGCGAGGTCCGAGATGATCAGCCAGCCCTCCCCGCCCGGGTTCAGGTGCGCGCGCAGGCCACCGAGGAAGCCACGCAGCATCCGGCTGTCCGGGTCGTACACCGCGTAATCGCTCGGAATGCGTGCCTCGGCCGGCACCCACGGCGGGTTGCACACGATGAGATCGGCCAGGCCCGGCGCGAAGAGGTCGGCCTCGACCACCTCGACCTGCTTCGCGAAGCCGAGCCGCGCGATGTTCTCGCTGGCGCAGGCGATGGCGCGCGCATCGAGATCGGTCGCGGTGACGCTCCGGATGCCGCGGTGCGCCAGGATCGCGGCGATGACGCCGGTTCCCGTTCCCACGTCGACGGCGCGGCCGATCTCGGCGGCGTCGGCCGGCAGCGGCGCCGTCGCGACGAGCTCGAGGTACTCGCCGCGCACCGGCGAGAAGACGCCGTAGTGCGGGTGGATGCGGCCGGGGCGGACCGGCTCGCCGGGCACGTGCACGTCGAGCTCCGGCACATCGACGCCGCGGCGGCGCCACTCGTGCGCGCCGATCACGCCGAGCAGTTCGCGCAGCGCGACCACCGAGCCGGCGGGGACCGAATCGCCTGAGACCGACGCGGTGGGGGCCGCGCCGGACCCAGCAGGGCCGTACGCCTCGGCGCAGGCGCCGGCCAGCTCTGGCGCGCGGCGGAGCGGCACGGTGTAGTCGGCATCCAACGGAACGAGCAGCAGGCTCAACAGCCGGGCCCGGTGAAAGCTCTGTTCGCGGTGCTGCCGGAACGCCAGGGCGAGGTCGCGAGGCGCGCGCCGGTTGCGCTTGTCGATGCGGCTGCCGAGCGCGCTGAGCAGCTGGCGTGCGGCCTGGAAATCGCCGCGCCAGAGCAGGGCGGTGCCGTTGCCCACCAGCCGGAACGCCTCGTCGGCCGCGAGCTTTTCGTCGGCGATGACGATGTGCTCCGGAACGGGCCAGCCGCCCTCCGAACGCCATCGCGCCAGGTGCTCGACGCCACCCTCGGTCCAGCTCACCGAGGCGGGCAGGGGAGCGCGTGCCGCTGCGGGCGCGGCAGCCGACGCCGACGTGGGGGCTGCTGCCTGCCACTTGTCGGCGGGTGGGGGCGGGGTGCTGGGCATGCTGGCCGATCTGTGACACGACACTCTGCAGAGCCGGCTCCGCCGCTCGTGCGCGGCGGGAGCCGTGGAGCGCGACACGCCCCGGGCTGGAACTCGAGTATCCCAGCTCGGGCTGTGAGCCGCGCCCCGCAACAGGACTGCGACGTTGCGTCGGAGCGAATGCTGCGGAGTATCATCGGCCGTGCCAGCCGGCTCGCTGCAGTCCAGCGTGCAGACAGACACGCGTTCCCGGCGGTCCAAGGCCCGTCGACTGCGCGCACAACGTTCCTGCAGCGCCAGCGTTCATCGTGGCCCTCTTCAACTCGTCCTTGGTCCGAATCCGGGTTGTTTAGAGTGCTGTCTTACGGTTCAACTTGACGAACCTCTGAGCGTCTACCGAGCCAGCCCGGCCGTGGAGGCTGAGCCAGCGGCGACTTGAAGCTGAGACCTTCGAATTGCGCCATGCTGGACTAATGACAGCAACGGTTAGTCCGAATCTTCAACGTTTTGACTCGGACTCCTGGGTGGCGATGCCGGCCCGCGGCCTGATGTGGTTCACAATCCTCTCGTTCGCATTGTTCCCGTGGATCGTCGGGGGAATCTATCTGTTCGACGGATCAGATTCTGCAAATTTTGCGCAGGACGCACACGCGTGGGCAACTTCCGTCTACGTTGCAACCAGCGAGGACTTCGGATGGCTGCTTCCGATGCTCCTTGCAGTGACGTTGGCATTTGGCTTCTCCAATTCACAGCTCAAGGAGAAGTGGTCCAAGGAACAGCGGGTTTCCGCCGCGTCCCGGCGGGTTATTCCATTGGCGATTGGCATCATTTGTCTCGAGATTGCAATTCTGGGAGCAGTGCCATTCGAGTTCAAATACGCTGCTGGGACTTCTACATTCGCGGTTGTTCTCGCCAGCATCTTCATTGTGATCACTTCGATTGAGATGGCGCACTTGCTTCCCACTCGGCCACTGGTCGAACAACGAGATGCACTGGCCGCAGATCTGCGGGCCCAGGCAAGACTCATTGGATTCTGGCGCGATACGCCGCCGCCTGTGGCGTGGCGGTGGGCCATCGTCGTGCTAAACGTGATCGGGATCGCCGTTGTCTCGTGGGGGGCTGGCGTGTTGGTGGCAGCAATCTGTCAGCCCACAAATGCCATCGCCGAACTCCAAGTGTCAGCAGTGCTCTCGACGCTGAGCGCGGGCGCAGCCGCGTTTGCCACCAAGTCGCGGATGCGACGTACTTCGCCGGGGCACCCCAAATCCGTGCCTCGCGTTCTGCTCGACTCATGCGCGAATTACTTTCTGGTCATTGCCTTCGCAGCCCTGACAGTGTTCTGCGTTGTCGTGGCTGGATCCATGGGTATAACGAGTCTGATGGTGACGTGCAGTGCAGCGTTTGTCGCCGGCACCCTCGTAGGGCTTTGGTCGGGGACTCGAGTAGCGCCTAGTCGAAAATCTCGTTTCCTTCTTGGCGGGCTTGTGCGAGGGAAGACCTATCAAGACATTCGAAACGAATGGGTGAGGACGAGGTCTAGGCGCGAGACTATTGTGCGGGAGTTGGAGAGCCGCGGAAGCGCCTCCGCAACTCCCTGATCGGTCAGGCCCGCGTTGGAATCACCCGCAAACACGATGCGACCGATGAAGACCATCAGGATAGGAGAACGTCGATGAAGAAATGATCAGGCAAGGGCGGCCGCCATCGACGCTCGCCAAAGCACGCACGAAGACGAAGCACGTGCCTAGCACGCTAGGCGTCTCCTGTTGATCAAAGCCGGGTCGGCTGTCAGTATCGACACCAGTTCGCTGGAGGTTACGGACCCGATGCGCTGGCGAGTTCGCAACTTTGGTGCAGACAACCCGATCGGGAGCATCACGGTTGATGCCGCCCCGGGGTGACTACCTCTGCGGGACATTCGGGAGTAGCCGAACATCCGGTGGAGTCGATATTTTGCGCACACCGGGGCTGGATCGAAGCCTCACGCTGTGATGCGAGAATGAGGCCATGTCCCGAACTGTTCGTGGTGCCCGCATACTCATCACCGGAGCCGGCAGCGGCATGGGGCGCCTCTACGCCGAGCGCGCGGTGGCCGAGGGTGCGGCAGCCGTCGTGCTCTGGGATCGGGATGCCGCTGCGCTCGCCCGCGCGGTCAAAGAGCTCGGCGACGCCTCACAGGGGCGCAGCAGGATCCACTCCTATGTGATCGACCTGGCCGACCTCGGCGCCATCGCCCAGACGGCGCAGCGGGTGCGCACCGAGGTGGGCAACCCCGACATCCTCATCAACAACGCCGGCATCGTGCGCGGCAACCAGTTCTTCTGGCAGAGCGACAACGGCGAGGACACCCGCCCGACGATCCAGGTCAACACGCTCGCGCCGATGTACGTGACCCGCGAATTCCTGCCCGGCATGATGGCCGACGGCTACCGCCCCGCGCGCATCGTCAACATCGCCTCGGCCGCCGGAACGCTCTCCAATCCGCGGATGAGCGTCTACGCCGCGTCGAAGGCGGCGCTGATCGGCTGGAGCGACTCGCTCCGGCTCGAACTCGAGCGCGAGGACCACGGCAATGTGCGTGTCACCACGGTCTGCCCGAGCTACATCTCGACCGGCATGTTCGAGGGGGCCCGCGGCCCGCTGCTCACCCCGATCCTGACGCCAGAGTACGTCGTCGACCGCGTCTGGCGCGCGATGCTCGCCGGCAAGCCCCAGCTGCTGCTGCCCTGGTCGGTCGGGTTGTCGAAGGCGCTCCGCGGCGTGCTGCCGGTGCGGGCATGGGATGCCGTCGCCGAGGTCTTCGGCGTGTACCGCTCGATGGCGGGCTTCAGCGGCAGGCAGTAGCTCGCCGTAGACTCGTCCGGTGGATACGACAGCACTGAACGAGTTTCTCGCCGACATCGAATTCTCGGGCGTCGTGCTCGTGCGCCGCGGCGACCAGACGCTCTTCGAGGCGGCCGGCGGGCTCGCCACGCAGCGCTGGGACGTGCCGAACACGCTCGACACGCGCTTCGACACCTCCGCCATCACCAAGCTCTTCACGAGCGTCGCCGTGCTGCAGCAGGTCGTTGCAGGCAAACTCGACCTCGAAGCCTCCATCCACGACTACGTCGACCTCGATGGCACGACGATCGGCCGCGACGTCACGCTGCTGCACCTGCTCACCCACACCAGCGGGCTCGCGGATGACGCCGACGAGGCCGCCGGCGAGGACTACGCCGAGCTCTACGTCGACACCCCGAACTACTCCATCGTGCAGACGCGCGACCTGCTGCCGTTCTTCGCCGACAAGGCTCCGCTCGAGGCGCCGGGCGTCGAGAGCCACTACATCAACGCCGGCTACGTGCTGGCCGGCCTCGCCCTCGAGTCCGTGACCGGGCTCAGCTACCGCGCATACATCGAACGCGACGTCTTCGCCGCTGCCGGCATGACGAGCAGCGGATTCTTCGACAAGCGCGACGCCACTCCGAATGTCGCCGAGGGCTGGGACCAGGCAGAGGACGGCAGCTGGGAAGCCAACATCTACAAGGCGCCACCGGTCGGTGGACCGGACACCGGCGCACACGCGACCGCCGAGGACCTGCTGCGCTTCCTCCAGGCGCTCCGCACCGGCGTGCTGCTGAACCCGGAGTACACGAGCGAGTTCTTCACCCCGCAGATCGAGCACGACGAGGAGACCTCATACGGTCTCGGCCTCGAATTCGACATGAACGACGACGGCAGCGTTCGCTCCTACTTCAAGGACGGCATCAGTGCCGGCGCCAGCGGCATCCTGCGCCACTACCTGGACGAGGGCATCGACGTCGTCGTGCTCAGCAATGCGGAAGAGGGCGCGTGGGATGTCATCCGCGAGCTCGACGAGCGCCTCGGCGGCTGAGGCCCCCAGCCCGGCTGCTAGCTGAGGCGTCGCTGCTAGCTGAGGCGTCGCTGCGGGCTCGGCGGGCGTCGCCGCTCCCACGCATCGATGATGTGTGAACGCATCGCGGCCTCCGCCGCCTCCGCATCGCCGGACTCGATCGCCGCGAAGACCCGTTCGTGCTCGTGCAGCGTGATGTCGAGCTCGCTGTGCCTGACGAAGCGCGCGCTGACGCGAGCCTGGTGGAAGAGCGTCTTGACGATGTTGTCGGCCAGGTGGTTGTCGGTCATCTCGCCGACGTCGGCGTCGTTGAACGCCGGCTCATCGCCGATCGTGTCCCGCATCAGTTCGAGGGCATCGCGGAGCCGCCCGATCAGTTCGGGATCGCCGGAGCGCGCCGCATCGCGGGCGATGAGGCCCTCGAGCGTCGCGCGCACGTGGCTGAGGTCGTCGAGCACGCCCAGCGTCTCGTCGTTGGCGATCAGCGCAGACAGCACGGTCTCATCGATCATGTTCCACGAGGCCGTGGGGAGGACGAGCGTTCCGCGCCCCTGGGCGACGACGACCAGTCCCTTCTCCTCGAGTCGTTTGACGGATTCGCGGATGACGGTGCGGCTCACCCCGAACTGCTCGCAGAGCGCGGCCTCCGGTGGGAGGGTTGAGCCAGGCGGAATCGCGCCGCGCACGATCGCATCAACGAGCTCTGACACGACGGTGACCCCGAACCGGGGTGACAGGGATCGTCGGGCGGCGGGCGCGACGGCCTCGTCTCGCTCTCCGAATGTTGATCTGTCAACGCGCATGAGCACAACCTTATCCACTTCACTGACGCCGACCGCCAAGTCATTTGCAACAAAGGTAACATGTATGATGTAATAACTCTTGGCCCCATCGGGGTGCTTTTGTCGTCAGAGACGCCGACTTGAAAAGGTGCGAAATGTCACAGCAATCGTCCTCCCGCCGCCGAACCGCGTGGCTCTTCTCAGTAGCGACCGCGGCATCCGCGGCGCTCCTCCTCAGCGGTTGTGCGCCGAGCGCGTCCGGTGGCGGCGACACCCAGTACGGTTTCACCGCGGCCGAGCAGGTCGCAGACAGTGAGATCACCGTCTGGGTCGATGCGTCTCGCGAACCGGCGGTCACGGCCTTCGAGGAGAAGTACCCAGACATCAAGATCAAGTACGAGACGTACGACGGCAACGCCGGGGGAAGCGGCTCGTTCCAGAGCAAGATCACGCTCATGGACCAGGCCGGAGAGGGCTGGCCCGACGTCGTCTTCTCCACCCAGCAGAATGATGCGATCTGGGCCTCGAAGCAGACCGTGAACGGCGAGCAGGGCTTCGCGGCCCCGCTCAACAAGGGATTGCTCGAGCAGAGCTTCCTCGACGGCTTCGCCGAGGGATCACTGGACTACGCCACCATCGACGGCACCACCTACGCACTGCGGAACGACCTCGCGCAGACGGTCTTCTACTACGACCAGGCCCTGCTCGACCAGTTCGGCTACGCCGTGCCGACCACGTGGGAAGAGTACGGCGCGCTGGGCGACAAGCTCGCCGCTGAGCACCCCGGCTACATCCTCGGCAGCATGGGCGACAGCTTCATGACGTACGTCTACTACGGAGGCAGCGAGTCTCCCGTGTTCCAGTCGCCGGAGCCGAACGTCTTCCACTCCGACACCGCAGACGCCAACGCGACGGGGATCTCGGCGATCATCGACAAGATGCTCGCAAACGGCACCCTCGTTCAGGACAGCTTCTTCAGCGCCGAGTTCGCGGCGAAGTACAAGGACAAGCTGGTCGGCGTTCCCGGACCCGTTTGGTACACCGGTGCCATCTTCCAGGGCGGTCTGGCAACGCCGGCCGGTCAGATCGGCGTCGCACCCGCACTCAAGTGGGAGGGCGGAGACGTCGCAGCGGGCAACGTCGGTGGCGGCCAGTGGTACGCCTCGAGCCACTCGAAGAACCTCGACGCTGTGAAGACGTTCCTCGAGTTCGTCACGAGCGCGGACGAGTTCCAGGTTGCCGCATCATCCGGTTACCCGGCATACACGAGCGCGGCGGCGAAGTGGCTCGACAAGCAGGCCGAGGCGAAGTACTTCGTCAACGAGGACTTCACGACCGTCATGACCGACGCCGCCACGCAGATCTGGGACGGCTGGAACGTCACCAGCTGGAGCCCGGAGAGCGCATGGGCGAAGATCGTCATCCCCGGCATCGCGGCGGGCGAGACGGTTGAGTCGCTCCTCCCCGAATGGCAGAAGGAACTCGAGAACGAGGCCACAGTGAACGGGTACACGGTCAAGTAACATGACGCTCACTGCTCCTCCGGCTCCGGCCGACGCCGCACCAACCGTGCGACGTCGGCCGGGGGCCCGGCGCTCCTCCCGGGTCAACGAGGGGCAGGCACGGTTCGGATACTTCTTCGTCAGCGGCTACACCCTGTTGCTGCTGGCCTTCGGATTGATCCCGACCCTGTACGCCATCTACCTCGCCTTCACCCGCAACGGTGCCTTCGTCGGATTCGACAACTTCGTCCGTGTCTTCGGCGACTATCGCTTCCTGCCCGCCGTCGCCCACGTGGCGCTCTACGTGATCTACTGGCTCGTCAGCCTCATCGTCTTCGTGGTGATTCTGGCGCTGGTCGTGCACCACGTTCGCGTGCGCTGGCTCGGCAACACCGCCAGGTTCCTCTTTTACATTCCCGGCGCGATCGCCGGTGCATCCAGCGTGCTGCTCTGGCTGTTCGTGCTCGACCCGACGGTGAGCCCCGTGTCCGGCCTGCTCAAGGCCATGGGCTTCGAATCGCTCATCAACGTCGTCGCCGTCGGCAACCTTCCGGTCGTCTTCACCGTCATCGCCTTCTGGGCCGGTGCCGGCAGCTGGATCGTCATCATGTACGGCGCGTTGAACAACATCAGCGCCGACATCATGGAGGCCGCCCGCATCGATGGAGCCGGCGCGGTGCAGACCGCCTGGCACATCCAGCTGCCGATGCTCAAGAAGTGGATCAGCTACATGGGGATCATGTCGCTTGCGGCTGGCACCCAGCTCTTCGTCGAGCCGAAGATCCTCGCCCAGGCCACCAAGAACGTCGTGCCGGAGGACTACTCGCTGAATCAGCTGGCCTACCTGTACGCCTTCCGGCAGGGCGACTTCTCCGGCTCGGCCGCGATCTCGATCATCCTGCTCGTCGTCGCCCTCGGCCTGTCGACCATCTTCATCTTCCGCGGAAGGCTCTTCGACCATGACTGACGCAACTCTGCGCCGCCGCCGCGCCGTCACCCCCGGCCAGTGGATCGGGCGAGCGCTCGTGGCGATCGTCCTGCTCAGCTTCATCGCATTCTTCATCGTGCCGATCATCTGGCTGATCCTCGCTCCGACCAAGAGCAACAACCAGCTGCTCCTCGACGGCCCGTTCAGCTTCGGCTCGATCGATCAGCTCGTCGCCAACTGGAACGAGCTGTTCGCCTTCGGAAGCGGCGTGTTCGCCACCTGGATCGGCAACTCGGTCTTCTACTCGGTGACCGCGCTGATCATCACCCTGATCGTGAGCATCCCGGCCGGCTACGCGCTCGCCCTGATCGAGTTCAAGGGGCGCCGGCTGCTGCTCGTCACCACGCTGATCGTGATGCTCATCCCGAACACCGCGCTTGTGCTGCCGATCTTCCTCGAGCTGAGCGCCGTGCGCCTGATCGGCAGCCCCCTGGCCGTCATCCTGCCGTTCTCGTTCTTCCCGTTCGGTGTCTACCTCACCTACATCTACTTCTCCACGGCGATCTCACGCGACCTGCTGAATGCAGCGCGGATCGATGGGGCGGGCGAGCTGCGGGTGTTCGGCAAGATCGCGATGCCGCTGGCGACACCCGTCATCGCGCTGGTCGGCTTCTTCAGCTTCGTGGCCAGCTGGAACAACTACTTCCTGCCGTTCCTCGTCGTCGGTGGTCAGAAGATCCCGGTGCAGGTGGGTCTGTCGAACCTGCTCGCCAACGTGCCGGCGTTCAATCCGACGACCGCATCGAGCATCGTCATCCAGCTGCCGACGCTGGCCCTCGCGACGCTGCTCTCCGTCGCGCCGATCCTGATCATTTTTCTCTTCGCCCAACGATTCCTCGTCGAGGGCATGACTGCTGGAGGTACGAAGGAATGAAGATTACCGGATACCGCACGCTGTCGAGCCGGCACGCATGGCACCGCGCCGTCGGCGACATCAATGGGCACATCACCGACGCGGTCACCGACGTTCCGATCCTGCTCATCGACACCGATGAGGGCATCACCGGCGTCGGCATGGGCTCGCACGCCGACATCGACCGGCTCTTCCCCGCCATCGACGGTGAAGACCCGCGGTCCGTCGCCGCACTGTTCGACCGGATGCTCGCGCAGGTCTTCAAATCGGGCCACTCCGGTGCGACATACGGCGGCATCGCCACCATCGACGCCGCGCTCTGGGACATCAAGGCGAAGGCGGCCGGCGAGCCGCTCTGGCGGCTGCTCGGCGGCCGGGATCGCTTCGTCCCCGCCTACGCCTCCGGACTCGACATCGCGCTCGACGACGAGCAGCTCGAATCCTTCTACTCGGACTTCGCCGATCGCGGCTACGTCGCCGGCAAGCTCAAGGGCGGCTTCGACCCCGATGCCGATCTGCGCCGCCTGCGCATCATCGACGGCGTCTTCCGCCGCAACACCTCCAAGCCGGGGCTGATGCTCGATGCCAACGAGTCGTGGCAGGTCAAGCAGGCGGTCCGCTACGTCGGCGTGCTCGAGGAGCAGATCGACCTGCTCTGGGTGGAGGAGCCGTTGCGCCGGTGGGATGCCGTCGGGCACGCCCGACTGAGCAACGCCGTGCGCACCGCGGTGGCCACCGGCGAGAACCTCACCGGTGTCGAGCAGTTCCGCCCGCTCTTCGCCGCCGGAGCTCCGGATATCGCTCAGGCGGGAGCCGTGTGGGGCGTGACGCACATGCTGCGCCTCGCCGCCGTCGCCTCCTCATACGACCTGCCGGTGAGCCTGGTCGGGTACAACGCCAACCCGGCGGTCGCCCACGCCATGACCGCGATCCCGAACCACCTCACCACGGAGGTGCAGGGCCTGCAGTTCGCGACGGGGATCACGGTCGATCACGAGTACGTCGACGGCGGCATCGTGCTGAGCGAGGCCCCCGGATCCGGCATCGAGATCGACGTTCGGGCCATCGCGGAGGCCGCGAGCCTGGCCGACTGGTCGGACCCCGCCGGCCCCCACGTGCGGCCGCCGCGCGCCGGGCTCCGGCTGGTGCTCGACGGAGTGGAGCGCTAGGACCATGCAGATCCGTCCTGGGCTCCACCGCATCGAGGCCCCACTCGGACAACGATTCGTCGCCCTGCACCTGCTCGTCGGCCCGGCCGGCGCGCTGCTCGTCGACACCGGCATCCGCGAATCCGTCACCGAGACGCTGCTCCCATACCTCGACGAGCACGGCATCGACCGCTCCACGGTGCGCTGGGCCCTCAACACCCACTGCGACTTCGACCACACGGGTGGCAACGGCGCACTGAAAGAGACCATCCCCGGTGTCGAACTCCTCGCGCATGCGCTCGACCGCACGCTCACAGAAGACGTGCAGCGCCTGATCGACGAACGCTACGGTGAGTTCCGCGACAGCGACGGATTCGACGACCCGGCCGAGACGACCGACTACCTCCGCTCGGTCTCGGACCTCGTGCCCGTTGATCGAGTCGTGCACGGCGGAGAACAGATCGATCTCGGCGATCGCACGGTGACCATCCTGCACGTGCCGGGGCACAGCCCCGGTCATGTCGCGGTGCACGACCCGCTGAATCGCACCGTCGTGATCGGTGACTCGACGCTGGGCACGACGGTGCCGACCGCCGACTGCCGGCCGGCCTTCCCGCCGACCTATCGCGACGTCGACCCCTATCTCGACTCGATCGCGCAGCTGCGTGCACTCGACGTCGACCTCGTGCTCACCGCGCACTACCCGGTCTACGAGGGCGAGCGCGCCGCCGCGTTCCTCGACGAGAGCGAGGCGTACACCGAGCTCGTCGACACCGTTCTCGCCGGCCGGCTCGCCACCGCCGCCGGGCCGCTCACCACGCTCGAGCTGGTGCGCGCATCCGGTGAGCTGCTGGGCCCGTGGGGCGCAGCCGCCCTCGACTACGCGATCTTCCCGGCCACAGGCAATCTGGAGCGGATGGAGCGCCGCGGAATCGTCCGCTCCGAACGTGACGGCACACGCCGGCGCTGGGCGCTGGTGGGCGCACGATGAGCCGGGTGAGACTCGGCGCCGTCGGCGCAGGGTGGTGGGCCACCAGCAACCACTTCCCGATCTTCGCCGGCCGCGACGACGTCGACCTCGTCGGGGTGTGTGGAATCGGGCCGGAGCTCCCCGCCGTGCGCGAGCAATTCGGCTTCGGGATGGCCACGGACGACTACGAGACGCTGCTCGATTCCGGGCTCGACGCGATCGTCATCTCCACGCCGCACGACCTGCACTACGCACAGGCGGCCGCGGCGATCGACCGCGGGATCCACGTGCTCGTCGAGAAGCCGGTCACCCTGAACGCGGCGCAGGGCTGGGACCTCGCCGAGCGTGTGCGCGCCACCGGCGTGCACTTCCTGGCCCCATACGGTTGGAACTACAAGCCATTCACCGTCGAGGCCAAGCGCCTCGTCGAGGCAGGACAGCTCGGTGAGATCCAGCACGTGCTCTGCCACATGGCCTCGCCGACGCGCGGGCTGTTCGCAGGCGACACGAACCACATCCGCAGCCTGTGGGACTCCAAGACCAGCGGTCCCGCACCGTCGACCTGGCAGTCACCGGCCCACGGCGGCGGTTACGCGCACGGCCAGGTGACGCATTCCAGCGCGCTGCTGTTCTGGCTGACCGAGCTGCGGGCGGCATCCGTGATGGCGAAGGTGTCGACGGCCGGCGCGGCCGTCGACCTGTTCAACGCCGCGGTGATCAGCTTCGACAGCGGTGCCATCGGCTCGCTGTCCGGCGCGGCAACGCTTCCAGACGGCGACCCCTACCAGGTGGACATCCGCATATTCGGCAGCGAGGGCGTGCTGCTGCTCGACACCGAACGCGAGCGGATGTCGCTGCACCGCTACGACGGAACGAGGTGGGATCTCGACATCCCGTCCGGGGCAGGCGCCTACGAGTGCATCGTGCCGCCCAACCGCTTCATCGACCTCATCACCGGGGCGAGCACGGAGAACAACTCCGATGCCGAGGTGGCGGCCAAATCGGTCGAGCTGATCGACGCCATGCTGCGGAGCGCGGCGGCCGGCGGCGCCGAGGCCGCCGTGCACGGCGACCAGGACGACAAGCACATCAAGCACGACAAGCGCGACGACGATCACAACACCGAGGAGACAACGACATGACCGGGCAGACCGCAATCCTGGCGGGCTACCGCATCATCGACTGCTCGATCGCGATGGCCGGGCCGTTCGCGGCGCAGCGCCTCGGCGACCTGGGCGCCGATGTGATCAAGGTCGAGCCGACCACGGGCGAGTGGCAGCGGCACGCGGCGGCCGGCGGGGCGGCAGGCAACGAGATCAACGTCTCGTTCCTCTCGCTGAACCGCAACAAGCGCTCGGTCGCTCTCGACCTCAAGAGCACGGACGGGAAAGAGGCGCTCGCCGCTCTGGTGAGCGGAGCGGACGTCTTCCTGCAGAACTACCGGCCGGGTGTCGCCGCCCGCCTCGGCGTCGACTACGAGTCGCTGCGCGCGATCAACCCGTCGATCATCTACGTCTCGATCTCCGGCTACGGCGAAGACGGCCCATACCGGGACCGCCCCGGTCAGGACCTGCTGTTGCAGGCGATGTCCGGAGCCATGCTCTCGGCGGGGCGCCACGGCGATGAGCCGTCGCCGGCCGGGCAGTACCTCGCCGACGCGGTCACCGCGTCCACCGCCTTCGAGGGCGTGCTCGCCGCCCTGTTGCACCGGGAACGCACGGGGGAGGGTCAGCTCGTGACGGTCAACATGCTCGACGCGCTGACGACCCTGCAGATGCAGGAACTCTCGGTGTTCACTGTGGGCAAGAAGACGCAGGAACGCTCCGCAGAGCCGCACGCCCACGTCTACATCCGGGCACCGTACGGCGTCTTCGCGACGAGCGACGGCTTCGTGGCGCTCGCCTTCGCCGATCTGCACGTGCTCGGGCAGTTGATCGATGAGCCGGCGTTCGACGGCTGGAACAGCGAGGTGGAGGGCTGGACCCGCCGCGACGAGATTCACGCGCGCACCGCGGCGAAGCTGCGCGAGAAGCCGGCACAGCACTGGATCGACACGCTGGGTGCCGCCGGCATCTGGATCGGCCCTGTGCTCGGCTACCAGGAACTCGTCGACGACCCGCAGATCGCCCACAACGGCACGTTCATCGAGTACGAACACCCGACGGAGGGCCTTGTGAAGACCCCGGGCTTCCCGTACCGATTCTCGAAGACGCCGGCCCAGCTCTACCGTGGCGCACCGCGTACCGGAGAGCACACGCGCGAGGTGCTCGCCGAAGCTGGCTTCACGCCGGCGCAGATCGCAGCGCTGCTCTCCAGCGGCGCTGCGGCAACGACCGGTGCCGGGGCGGATGCCGCAGGCACCGACGTGCCCGACCTCGTTCCAGCCTCGGCCTGATGGCGGCCTACCGCGGTCTCACCTGGGACCACCCCCGTGGCAGGAACGCGCTCGAAGCCGCAGCGGCGCAGACCCGGAACGCCGACGGCGAGCAGCTCATCGAGTGGGATGTGCATCCGCTCGAAGGCTTCGAATCGAGCCCGATCGACGAGCTCGCCTCCCGCTACGACGTGATCGTGCTCGACCACCCGCATCTGGGCGACGCGTTGGCGGCCGATGCGCTGCGGCCGCTCGACACCGTGTTCGACGCGGAACTGCTCGGCTCCCTCGCGGATGGCTGCGTCGGTCCGAGCTATGCCTCGTACCTCGCGCACGGCCGGCCGTACGCGCTGCCGCTCGACGCCGCCACTCAGGTCGCCGTCCACCTGCCGGAGCTGGAACGCGTGCCCCGCACCTGGCAGGACGTCGCCGCGCTGTCCCGCGAGCAGCCCGTCGCCCTCAGCCTCGCCGGGCCGCACGCCTTCCTGAGCTTCTGCTCGATCGCGGTCGCACTCGGGGATGAGCCGCGCACAACGCCGGGCAACGGCCTGCTCGCTCGTGAAACCGGCCGCCGCGCGCTCGACATCCTGGCCGACATCGCATCGCGGATGCCGACAGGCACCGCCGAGCTCAGCCCGATCGGGCTGTTGGACCGGATGCGCAGCGCGCGCGACATCGCCTACATCCCGCTCGTCTACGGCTACGTCACGGCGGCAACGGGCCGGGGCGGACTGCGCTTCACCGACGCGCCGTCGGCGGAGCCCGGCGGCCGGATCGGCTCGACGATCGGCGGCACGGGCATCGCCATCACCCGCCGCAGCGAGCCGGACGCCGCGCTCCTCGCACACCTGGCCACACTCCTCGCGCCGACGACGCAGGCAGGATTCATCCCGGACAACGCCGGACAGCCCAGCCTCGCGAGCGCATGGGACGATGACGCCGTCAACGCAGCCGCCAACGACTTCTACCGTGGCACCCGACGCACGATCGATGCGTCCTGGGTGCGGCCGCGGGTCGCCGGGTACGTTCCGTTCCAGGCCGAGGCGTCGGCCATCCTCGGCCGGGCCGTGCTCTCCGGGCGTGACGCCGACGAGGCACTCGCCAGGGTCGATGCGCTCTTCGACGCGCTCGCGGATGCCGCGGCACCAGCCACCCCGCACGCCACTCGCGAAAGGTCAGCATCATGATCACCCCGTCCAGCAGCGACATCCGACTGGACGTCGATGGCCACGTCGCAACGGTCACTCTCGCCCGCCCGGCCAAGCTCAACTCCGTGACCCAGGAGATGTCCGATGCGCTGGTCGAGGTCATCGAATGGGCGAACGGCTCCGATTCGGTTCGTGCCATCGTTCTCACCGGCGAGGGGGAGCGCGCCTTCTGCGCCGGCTCCGACATCCGCAGCCTCGACAAGTACGCGACGCCGTGGGACTTCCGCAACCGCACCGACTACTGCGACGCCATCCGGGCCGGCCGCAAGCCGGTCATCGCCGCGGTCAACGGCTACGCCTTCGGCGGCGGCCTCGAGACGGCGCTCAGCTGCGACATCCGGCTGAGCTCGACGACCGCGAGCTTCGCCGCCCCCGAGATCAAGCTCGGCTGGATCGGAGGAGGGGGGATGGCGACGTTCCTCTCGCACTCGATCGGGGCATCGAACGCCGCGCTCATGCTGATGACGGGCGACCCGATCGACGCCGAGACCGCACTGCGCTGGGGACTCGTCAGCGAGCTGGTCGAGCCCGCCCTCCTGCTGCGGCGTGCCCAGGAGCTCGCCGCCGTCATCGCCTCCCGGCCGCCGATCGCCGCCGAGACGGCGAAGGCCAATCTGCGTGCAGCGGTGAACATGACGCAGGAGGAGGCGCTGCGCTACGAGCGCGACCTGCAGACCATCACCTTCGCCACGTCCGACGCCGACGAGGGGCGTGCCGCCTTCGCCGAGAAGCGGCAGGGCGTGTTCCACCGCCGCTAGGCCGCGTCACCCCGCCGCACCACATCGAGCCGGCCCAACATCGAGACGGCCCACCATCGAGCCCGCACCACATCGAGAAGGAACACCATGACGAGAAACGACTGGCCGCGCGACGCGGCCGCCCTCCTCCCCGCCGACGGCTACACCGGAACCCTCGCCGGCCGGGCCTGGGTGCCGGCGGCCGGCGGCCCGAGCGTCATCGCGATCCGCGAGGGCGGGGTCGTCGACGTGTCGGCGGCGTTCCCGACGATGCGGGCGCTGACCGAGACCGCGGAGCCGGCGGCGGCGCTCGCCGCGGCATCCGGACCGGTGATCGGAAGCCTCGACGAGCTGGTGGCCAACACGCCGCCGGAGACACGCGATGCGAGCCGGCCGTGGCTCCTCTCGCCCATCGACCTGCACGTGGTGAAGGCGGCAGGGGTGACCTTTCCGATCTCGATGCTCGAACGCGTCATCGAGGAGCGCGCACGCGGCGACCAGGATGCCGCGGTGCAGATCCGCGCCGAGATCCTCGGAACGATCGGCGGCTCGCTCACCGAACTGCGCCCCGGCTCGGCCGAGGCGGCGGCCCTCAAGGCTTTCCTGATCGAGCGCGGGTGGTGGAGCCAGTACCTCGAGGTGGGCATCGGCCCGGACGCCGAGGTCTTCACCAAGGCGCCCGTGCTGTCGACGGTCGGATCCTGTGTCGACGTCGGTGTGCTCGCGCAGTCGGAGTGGAACAACCCGGAGCCGGAGATCGTGCTCGTTGTGAGCTCGGATGGGCGCATCGTCGGGGCGAGTCTCGGAAATGATGTCAACCTCCGCGACATCGAGGGACGCAGCGCGCTCCTGCTCGGCAAGGCCAAGGACAACAACGCCTCGGCCGCGCTCGGCCCCTTCATCAGATTCTTCGACGCGAGCTATGACCTCGACGCCCTGCGGGCCTCCGTCGTTCGACTCTCGATCGACGGCGAAGACGGCTACCGACTCGACGGCAGCAGCGAGCTGTCCCAGATCAGCCGTGACCCGGTCGACCTCGTCGGCCAGGTCATCGGCGCCCACCACCAGTACCCAGACGGCTTCGTGCTCTATCTCGGCACCATGTTCGCCCCTGTCGATGACCGCGACGTGCCAGGCCGCGGCTTCACCCACCACGACGGCGACATCGTGCGGATCGCGGAGCCCCGCCTCGGAACGCTCATCAACCGAGTGCGCGCGGCCGAGAACGCCGCACCGTGGACCTTCGGAATCGACGACCTCTACCGTTCACTGATCGCGCGCGGCCTGCTGCGCTGACCCTGGAGACATCATGCTGAGCAGCACAGACCCGCGCACCGGCGCGCAGACCACGACCGACATCGAGGCGACGAGCGCGAGTGAGACGGACGCGATCGTGCGGGCGGCCCAGGCCGCCTTCGGCCGGCTGAACCGTCACGACCGGCTCTGGCGGGCGGGCCTCCTCGAGGCGCTGGCCGACGCCCTCGAGGCGAACCGCGCGGAGCTCGTCGCGACCGCCGATCGTGAGACCGGGCTCGGAACGGGCCGCCTCGACGGCGAGGTCGGGCGGAGCGCCTTCCAGTTCCGGCTGTTCGCCGAGGCGCTCCGCGACGGCGGCTACCTCGAGGCGACAATCGACCACGCCGGCCAGACGGCCCTCGGGCCGGCCCCCGACCTGCGCCGCCTCCTCGTGCCGATCGGGCCCGTCGCCGTCTTCGGATCGAGCAATTTCCCGTTCGCCTTCTCCGTGGCGGGCGGCGACACGGCGTCGGCGCTGGCCGGCGGCAACCCGGTCGTGCTGAAGGCACACTCCTCGCACCTTCAGACGTCCGCGCTGTCCCACTCCGTGCTCTCGGCCGCGGCCGCGGAGTATGGGGCCCCGGCCGGCCTGCTCGGAATCGTCTTCGGCACGGAGGCCGGGCGCACCCTCGTCGCGCACCCGCTGATCACGGCGGTCGGCTTCACCGGCTCGCTCGGCGGCGGCCAGGCGCTGCTGGCCATCATCGAGTCCCGGCCGATGCCGATCCCGTTCTACGGCGAGCTGTCGAGCCTCAACCCCTTCATCGTCACGCCGGGCGCCGCCCGACTGCGCGGCGACGAGGTCGCCGACGGGCTCTTCGGGTCGTTCACCCTCGGCGGCGGCCAGTTCTGCACGAAGCCGGGAATCGCGTTCGTGCCGCAGGGCGCGGCGGGAGACGCACTCGTCGCCCGGCTCGTCGACAGGGCCACGGATGCCGCGAGCCACGTGCTGCTCAACGAACGCATCGCGAACTCGTTCGAGGAGATCCGGCAGCGTCTCGCCGGGGTGCAGAGCGCGACCGTGCTCGCAAGCGGTGACGCTGGTGCTGTGGGCTTCACGGCGGCACCGACGGTGATCTCGGTCGACGCGGCAGACGTGACGACCGACATCACCGAGGAGGCCTTCGGGCCGCTCGTGGTCATCGCCAGGTACTCC
>CAZZNX010000054.1:21277-21487 GCA_964655795.1 uncultured Leifsonia sp.
TCAGCGACGCCCGCGCCGCGGGGCCCGGACCGCTCACGGCCACCACCCACAGCGAGCAGGACGAGACGGATGCCGTCGCGGCCCTCGTCGAGGACCTCACGCCCCGCGTCGGCCGCATCGTCTTCGACGGCTACCCGACCGGCGTGCGGGTGTCGTGGGCACAACACCACGGCGGCCCGTGGCCCGCGACCAACTCGCAGCACACCTCGG
>CAZZNX010000054.1:21519-22694 GCA_964655795.1 uncultured Leifsonia sp.
CTTCCTGCGCCCGCTGGCGTTCCAGGACGCGCCCGCCGCGATCCTGCCGGCCGAGCTGCGCGATGAGCTGCCGGATGGCGCCGCGATCCCGCGTCGCATCGACGGCAGGCTCGTGCTCGCGTAGCCAGAACGCGGTGTGCTCGGCGCCGGCTGACCGGCGCCGAGCACTCGTGCTACCGGCCGAGCCAGCCGCCGTCGACGGGGAGCAGGATCCCGCTCACGTAATCCGACGCCGGAGACGCCAGGAAGACCGTAGCCCCCGCCATGTCGCTCGCCGCACCCCAGCGGCCGGCCGGGATGCGTTCCAGGATCGCGCTGGAGCGGTCGGCATCCGCCCGCAACGCCTGGGTGTTGTCTGTCGCGATGTAGCCGGGCGCGATGCCGTTGACGGTGACTCCGCGCGCCGCCCACTCATTGGAGAGCGCCTTGACGAGCCCGGCGATTCCCGACTTCGCCGCGGCATAGCCCGGCACGTTGATGCCGCCTTGGAAGCTCAGCAGGCTGGCCGTGAAGATGATCTTCCCGCGCCCACGCTCGAGCATCCCCTGGGCGATCGCCTGCGTGAGCACGAACTGGCTCGACAGGTTCACCTGCAACACGCGGTCCCACAGCTCGAGCGGGTGCTCGGCCGCCGGAGCACGTTCGATCGTTCCCGCGTTGTTCACGAGGATGTCGACCCGCCGGGAGCGCAGGGTCTCCGCAAACGCCGTCACGGCGTCGCGGTCGGCGAAGTCGACGGCATGGGCCTCGAATGCGCGCCCGTGCGCCGTGACCGCCGCTTCGATCGCGCTGCCCTCCCGCTCGATGCGTGCGCTCACCGCGATGATGTCTGCTCCCGCTGCGGCGAGGGATTCGGCCATCGCGAAGCCGATGCCGCGGCTGGCGCCGGTCACAACGGCCGTCGTGCCCGTCAGGTCGAACAGCGCGCTCATGCCTGTGCCTCCTGGCCGGCCTGCACGTCGACGAGCACCTTCATCGCCCGGCCGCTCTCGAGGTCGGCGAAGGCGGCCCGCGTCTCGGACAGCGGCACGATCTTCGTGATGAGCATGTCGGAGGGGATGGTGCCGTCTGCGATCAGTTCGACCGCGCGCTCGAAGTCGGTGCGCTGGTAGACGCGGGCCCCGAGCAGGCGAAGCTCCCGCCAGAACACGCGCTGGAGATCGATCTCGCGGGGT
>CAZZNX010000055.1:0-2256 GCA_964655795.1 uncultured Leifsonia sp.
GCGTTCATGGGCGGCATGAGCCGTGCCGCCCGCAACGGCGCGATCGTCAAGGGCGGCGGGGTGCTGGAACAGCTCTCCCGTGCACGCACGGTCGTCTTCGACAAAACCGGAACGCTCACCCACGGCAGGCCGAGCCTGGCCGAGGTACGGCCGGAGCCGGGGTTCACCGCCGACGAGGTGCTGGCGCTCGCGGCATCCGCCGAGCAATACTCCTCCCACGTGCTCGCCGCCTCGATCATGCAGGCGGCATTGGACCGCGGTCTCGCGTTGAGCCCGGCCGAGACGGCCAGCGAGGTCGCGACCCACGGTGTCATCGCCCGAATCGACGGTCGCACCGTGCGGATCGGAAAACTGAGTTTCGTGCGGGATGCCGCGCCCGAGGCACATGCGACGCCGCTGCTCGGTGGCCAACTCTCGATCGCCGTCGCCGTCGACGGACGCTTCGCCGGCAGCATCGTCGCCAGCGACAGCGTGCGCGAGAACGCGGCGTCGACGGTGCACGAGCTGGCCAGGCTCGGCGTGCGGGAGAGCATGATGCTGACCGGTGATGCGTGGTCGACCGCCGAGCATGTGGCCGGTCAACTCGGCATCACCCGGGTGCAGGCGGAGTGCCTGCCGGAGGACAAGGTCATCGCCGTGCGGAACGTGACCGAGCGCCCCGTCATCATGGTCGGTGACGGTGTCAACGACGCGCCCGTTCTCGCCGCGGCGGATGTCGGCATCGCCATGGGAGCCAAGGGCTCCACCGCAG
Organism: uncultured Leifsonia sp.; assembly: GCA_964655795.1. GTDB lineage: Bacteria > Actinomycetota > Actinomycetes > Actinomycetales > Microbacteriaceae > Microterricola. Next base: position 752 of record CAZZNX010000055.1, read on the forward strand.
CAAGCGAATCGGCCGACGTCGTGATCATGGTCGACGACATCTCGCGGGCAGCCCGTGCCGTGCACATCGGGCAGGACACGATGCGGATCGCTTTGCAGAGCATCTGGATCGGCATCGCCTTCAGCGTCGTGCTGATGCTGATCGCGGCGTTCGGCGTGATCCCCGCCATCGCCGGTGCCGCCCTGCAGGAGTTCGTCGATCTCGTGACGATTCTCAATGCGCTGCGGGCAATCGGCACGCGCCGTGACCGGTCGTGGTCGGTGCCGGCCGCGTCCGCCCCACCGGTCGCCGAACTCACAAGCTGACGCCAGGGCGACTCGGCGAGCCGCGAAGGTCACAGATCCATAAAGCCGCAGAAGAATGTGGGGTGACGGCTTGCGCATTGTTTGTTCGTAAGCTTTACTAACAACCATGACCGCAACGCAGCCCAGTCACGGGCGCATCCTCAGACCCACCGCCAAGGTGCTGCCTGAGCATGCACGCGGCCACAACCGCGCGCTGGTGTTGCAGACCCTCTACGTGCAGGGTGCCCAGAGTCGGGCCGACATCGCCCGTGAAACCGGGCTCACCAAGGTGACGATCTCCGACCTCGTCGCGGAACTGATCCTCGACGGTATCGTCACAGAGCTCGGCCAGCGCGAGTCGACCCGCCCGGGCAAGCCGGCCACCATGATCGACATCGACCGCGCGGCCTTTCAGATCATCGGGATCGACCTCTCCGATCAGAACCTGCGCGGCGCGGTGCTCGATGTCGACGGGCAGGTGCTCCTGCGCGAGGGTGCCGACCGCGCCGGGCGCACGGGGGACGCGGCGCTCGCCGCCGTCATCGACCTGGTCGAATCGTTGGTGCAGCGGGCGAGTGCGCCGCTGCTCGGCATCGGCGTCGGCTCTCCCGGTATCGTCGACGTCACCGGAACCGTGCTCACCGCACCGAACCTCAAATGGGCCAAGCTGCCACTGCAGCAGCTGCTGGAGGACCGCTTCGGTGTTCCGGTCCTCGTTGCCAACGATGCGGATGCCGCCGTGCTCGCCGAGCACAGCTTCGGCGTCGCCAGTGGCGACGTGATGCTCGTCAAGGTCGGTGCCGGTGTCGGCGGCGGGTTGATCCTCGGCGGGCGGCCGTTCTACGGCAGCAACTCGGCCGCGGGCGAGATCGGCCACGTCGTCATCGGCACCGACGGCGGACCCGTCTGCGCCTGCGGCAAGGTCGGGTGCCTGGAGGCCTGGCTGAGCGTGCCGCAGTTGACCGCGCAGCTCGACGCGATCACGGGAGACGCCGCAGAGCGCACCGCCGAGCGCGAACTCATTCTTCGGGAGGCAGGTCGCCGGCTCGGCATCATCCTGGCCCCCGTCGTCGGAGCCCTCAATCTCTCGGAGATTGTCTTGAGCGGCCCGACGGAACTCCTTGATGGCCCGCTGGCGACGGCGACCATCGAGACACTCCGGAAACGCACGATGGCCGAGTTCACCGGCGATCTCACCCTCCGGATGACCGCACTGGCGCG
>CAZZNX010000055.1:2271-22148 GCA_964655795.1 uncultured Leifsonia sp.
TCTTGCGCGGCGCGGCCGTCATGGTCCTCTCAGGACAACTCGGGGTTTCTTAGATCCCCACCAACCCGCAGCACCACACCCAACCAAGAGTAAGGAATCCGCAATGAAGAGAAGGTATGCAGGCCTCGCACTGGCCACCGCAGCGGCACTCGTTCTTGCTGGTTGCAGCGCAACCACCGGCAACGAAGGCGGTAACGACGGCGGCTCAGCCGCCGAGCAGGACATCACGCTGTGGCTGATGGGTGGCGACACCCCCGACACACTGCGCGACTACCTCAAGACCGAGTACAAGGATGCCACCGGCGGCACCCTCACGATCGAGGAGCAGGGCTGGGGCGACGCGCTCGCCAAGCTCACCACCTCGCTTCCCGACGCGGAGAACACCCCCGACGTCGTTGAGATCGGCAACACCTGGTCGCCGACGTTCACCAACGTCGGTGCGTTCAGCGACGTCAGCGACATGGTCGAGGAGCTCGGCGGCGACAAGCTGATCAAGTCCTTCGTCGAGGTCGGCGCTGTCGACGGGGCCAACTACGCCCTGCCGTACTACTTCGGCTCGCGCTACAACTTCTACCGCAAGGACATCTGGGCGGCAGCGGGCAAGACGGTTCCGACCACGCTCGCCGAGTTCGACGAGACCGTGAAGGCGCTCCGCACCGACAGCCAGTCCGGCTTCTACATCGGTGGCTCCGACTGGCGCAACGCGATCTCGTGGATCTTCGCCAACGGCGGTGAGCTCGCAGAGAAGGACGGCGACCAGTGGGTCTCCACCCTCTCGTCGCCCAACTCGCAGAAGGGCATCACCCAGTTCGCCGAGCTCTTCGCGGGTGCATCGCTCGCCCCGTCGACAGAGTTCGACAGCACGCCGTGGGTCAACATCAACAACAACGAGGCGACGGGCGTTCCCGAGGCCGCGACCATCATCGCTCCGGGCTGGGCCCACTGGTCGATCGGTGACCTCGCCGCCGACCCGGATGACGCAACCAAGACGGTCGCGACGTGGAACGACGATGTGTTCGGCACCTTCGTGCTCCCGGGTGTCGACGGTGGCGCAGCCCCCGTCTTCGCCGGTGGCTCGAACATCGCCATCTCGGCGGCCAGCAAGAACCAGGAAGGCTCGCGCGAGCTGCTGAAGATCGTCTTCTCCCCGGAGTACCAGACGCTCCTCGGCGAGAACGGCCTCGGCCCGGCCAACCTCGACTACGCCTCCGCGCTCGGTGAAGACCAGTTCGCCGCCGCCCTGATCGAGTCGGCCGCCTCCTCCAAGCTGACCCCCGCCGCTCCCGGCTGGGCAGCTGTCGAGGGTGCCGCCCTGCTCGAGGAGTTCTTCGGCAAGGTGACCGCCGGTGGCGACATCAAGGCGCTCTCCGCCGAGTACGACGAGAAGATCACCGCGCTTCTCAACTAGTCGCGACACAGCACTACAGCAACACAGCACTACAGCAACACAGCACTACAGCAACGCAGCATCACGGGGGCCGCGGGAACACCACCCGCGGCCCCCTTCCCCTGAAGCCACCGCACTCGCGTAGAACTCGCATTGAAAGGAGGATGAGACCATGAGCTCAACCGTCGCCACCGCTCCGGAACAGGCCGCGAAGAAGGATCCATCGGCCGCCCCACCCCGGCGCCGCGTCCCCGCCCCGTATTTCCTTCTCATCCCAGCCGTCGTCATCCTCCTCATCGGAATGGGCTACCCGCTCGTCTGGCAGATCGTCACCTCCTTCCAGGAGTTCGGCCTGAAGCAGCAGTTCGGCCAACCCGCCGAGTTCGTCGGGCTGGCCAACTACCTTGAGTTGGCCACGAACCCCGACATGTGGGGCGTCGTCGTGCGCTCGCTGCTCTTCATGGCCATCACCGCCTTCCTCACCCTCGCCATCGGCCTGCTGCTCGCGGTGCTGATGACCGCCGTCGGCAAGGCTGTCCGGCTGATCCTGCAGGTCTCGCTGCTGCTGGCATGGGCCATGCCCGTCGTCGCAGCGATGACCGTGTGGATCTGGCTGTTCGACCGCCGCCGCGGCGTCGTGAACTACCTGCTCGACATGATCCCCGGTGTCGACATGAACCGCTTCGCGTGGCTCGAGCACCCCCTCACCTTCTTCATGGTCGCGAGCATCATCGTCATCTGGATGTCGGTGCCCTTCGTCGCGTTCTCCGTCTACGCCGGCCTCACCCAGGTCTCCGACGAGGTGCTCGAGGCCGCACAGCTCGACGGCGCGACCCCCTGGCAGCGCCTGCGCTTCATCATCATGCCGATGATCCGCCCCGTCATCGCCATCGTGCTGCTGCTGCAGCTGATCTGGGATCTGCGCGTCTTCACCCAGATCACGATGCTGCAGGATGCCGGCTCCCGCGCGTCGGAGTTCGACCTGCTCGGCACCTACATCTACAAGCTCGGGGCCGGCTCGCAGGACTTCGGAATGGCCTCGGCCGTCTCCATCTTCGTACTCGTGCTCACCGTCGCGATCAGCTGGTACTACGTGCGCAGCCTGCTCAAGGAGGACGAACAGTCATGACAACCGCAACCACCCCAGCACCGACCCCGGCGCGCTCGGCCGAGGAGCGCCCGTCCGGGCGCAGCCCCAAGGTGCGCACCCGCCCGCCGCTCCGTCTGAGCCGCGTGATCTACTCGGCCCTCGCGATCGCCGTCGCCATCGGCTGGGTGTTCCCGGTCTACTGGATGATCAACTCCTCGCTGCTGCCCAACCGCACCCTGCAGTCCTTCATCCCGACCTTCCTCCCCGTCAACGGCTCGCTGAACAACTACGCGAACACCCTCGAGGACGGCACCTTCTTCTCTGCGCTCGGGATCAGCCTCTCGGTCACACTGATCGCGGTGTTCTTCTGCCTGCTCTTCGCCTTCCTGGCCGCGGTGGCGATCAGCCGCTTCCGGTTCAAGGGCCGCAAGAGCTTCGTACTCGCCGTACTCATCGTGCAGATGCTGCCGGCGGAGGGCCTGTTCATCGCCCAGTACAAGATGGTCGCCAGCGTCGGTCTGTTGAACTCCATCATCGGCTTGAGCGTCATCTACACGGCTGCCGTCGTGCCGTTCACGATCTGGATGCTGCGCGGCTTCGTCGCCGGCATCCCGGCCGACCTCGAAGAAGCCGCCATGGTCGATGGCCTCAGTCGCACCCAGGCCTTCATGCGGATCACCTTCCCGCTGTTGGCGCCAGGGCTCGTCGCATCCGGTGTCTTCGCCTTCCTGCAGGCGTGGAACGAGTTCACCGTCGCCCTCGTGCTGTTGCCGGCAGAGGCGATGCAGACGCTGCCGCTCTGGCTGCGCGGCTTCATCCAGGCCAGCGCCACCCGCGAGACCGACTGGGGCCAGGTCATGGCCGCATCAACCCTCGTCGCCGTGCCCGTCATCGTCTTCTTCCTCATCGTGCAGGGCCGCATGACCAGCGGACTCGTGAGCGGGGCGGTCAAGGGATGACTCTGCTCGCCAACGACCAGGCCACGCAGACGGAACTGCGACGCCGGGTCGCCACCACTTTGCTGCCCGGATTCGTCGGAACCGTGCTCCCGGAGTGGCTGGCCACACGGCTCCGCGACGGCCTCGGCGGTGTCTGCCTGTTCGGCATGAACATCGAATCGGGTCGGCAGCTGCGCGAACTGACCGCCGCGATCCGTGCCGCGAATCCGCACGCGATCATCGCCATCGACGAGGAGGGTGGCGACGTCACCCGGCTCTACTACGACATCGGTTCGCCCTACCCCGCTGCGGCAGTCCTCGGGCGTGGCAACGACCTCGAGCACACCGAGAACGTCGGCAGGCTCGTCGGATGGGAGCTGCGCCGTTCGGGCTGCAACCTCAACTTCGCGCCGTCGATCGACATCAACTCCAATTCCGACAACCCCGTCATCGGCGTTCGGAGCTTCGGCGTCGAGCCAGAACGGGTCGCCGCGCACGCCGCAGCATGGATCCGCGGCCACCAGCAGACCGGTGTCGCCGTCAGCGCCAAGCACTTCCCGGGGCACGGGGACACCGCCGTCGATTCGCACCTCTCGCTGCCCGTGATCGAGCGCAGCATCGATGAGCTGCGCGAGCGCGAGCTGGTCCCGTTCCGCGCCGCGGTCGCCGCCGGCGCGCGCACGATCATGAGCTCGCACATCCTGTTGCCCCAGATCGATCCCAACCAGCCGGCGACGTTCTCTGCCGACATCCTGCAGGGAATGCTCCGCATGGAGCTCGGCTTCGACGGCGTCATCGTCTCGGATGCCCTGGACATGAAGGGTGCCAGCGGGGTGCACGGCATCGCCGAGGCCGCCGTCCGGGCGCTCATCGCCGGCTGTGACCTGCTCTGCATCGGCACGGAGAACAGCGACGAGCAGATGAACGAGATCGAGGCGGCGGTTCTGGCCGCGATCGGCTCTGGGCGGCTCGGCACCGAGCGGATCGATGATGCCGCCGGCCGCGTCATCCGCCTGGCCGAGGAATCCGCTGCGCTCGAGGCGGCCATCCCGGTTCCGGATGCCGTCGACACCGCCACAGACCCGATTCTCGCCACCGACCGCGTCATCGACACCTTCGCGGTCTCCGAGCGTGCCGCACGCTGGCTGGCAGCCGGAACACGGGCGCAGACCGTCGTGCGCATCGACACGGTGGCGAACATCGCCGTCGGCGTCGCGCCGTGGGGCCCGTTCGCCGAGATCGCAGAGGGAACGGCCACGGCCGACCCCGCCTGGCTCGAGCCGAATGTGATCGGCATCTCGGCCGCAGCGCCAACGCTGCCTGCGCTCGCCGGCCCCGTGCTGGTCATCGGCAAGGACAACCACCGGCACGGCTTCGCGACCGCGGCGATCGACGCCCTGCGCGCGGAGAACCCCGATGTGCTCGTGATCGACGCCGGCTGGCCATCGGATGACCGCGCCTACGCCGACATCGCGACCTTCGGCGCCTCCCGGCTGCTCGGCCGTGCACTGCTCGCGCTGCTGAACGCGGAGAATCGGCAGGAGCGCAGGGCGTGAGGATCGGCATTGACATCGGTGGCACCAAGACGGCTGCCATCGCGGTGTCGGACGACGGCACCTTCGGCGAGGTCGTGAAACGCGCAACAGGCTTCGGTGGACGCGCGGTGCTGGACAGCGCCGAGACGAGCGTGCGACTGCTGGCGGCCCGCGCCGGCCTCGCGGTGTCGACGCTGCGCTCGATCGGCGTCGGTATCCCCGGTGCCGTCGACAGTGCGAGCGGGGTCGTGTCACACGCCGTCAATCTCGGCGTCTCCGAGTTGGCGCTCGGCGCGGAACTCGGCCGGCGCATGGGTGTGCCCGTGCACGTCGAGAACGACGTCAAGGCGGCCGCGCTCGGTGCCCACCACCTCACGAGCGGCGGTGCGGGGCTCCGGAGCGACGCTGGGAGCATGGCCTATCTGAACCTCGGCACCGGCCTGGCGGCCGGCATCGTGCAGAACGGCGTGCTGCTCCGCGGCGTCAGCGGCGCGGCCGGCGAGATCGGGCACCTGCCCGTCGACCCGCTCGGTGAGCTCTGCGGCTGCGGCCAGCGCGGCTGCCTCGAGACGGTCGCATCCGGTTCGGCGATCGCACGGATGTGGCCGAGTGACGCCGCGCTTCCCGCCACCGATCTGTTCGAACGTGCCGCGGCCGGGGATGCGGAGGCACTCGCTGTGCAGCGCACATTCTTCGAGGGCGTCGCGGCCGGGGTGCGCATGCTCGTCCTCACGGTTGACGTGGATCGCGTCGTGATCGGTGGTGGATTGAGCGCTCTCGGGGAGCCGCTGATTCACGGCGTTCGCGCTGTACTGGCAGACTGGTCTTCGAGCTCCCCGTTCCTGGCCTCACTGCGCCTCTCCGACCGCGTGCAGCTCATTCCCATCGGTTTTCCGGCCGCTGCGTTTGGTGCGGCACTAGTAGGAGTGAAGTAAATGGCAGAGATCATCATCGTCAAGAATGCGGCCGCCGCCGGCGAGCTGGCCGCAGAGGCGATCCTGCGCCTCGTGGCCCGCAAGCCCGACGCCGTCCTCGGCGTCGCAACGGGCTCGACCCCGCTGAGCACCTACCAGGCCCTGGCCCGCACGGTGAAGGCCGAGAACCTGGACCTCAGCGCGGTGCGCGGCTTCGCCCTCGACGAGTACGTCGGCATCCCCGTCGAGCACCCGGAGAGCTACCGCTCCGTCATCACCCGTGAGGTTGTCGAGCCCCTCGGGCTCACCCCGTCACTCGTGCACGTGCCGAACGGCCGGCTCGACGGCATCCAGTATGCGGGCGACGAGTACGAGGCGGCGATCCGCGCGGCCGGTGGCGTCGACCTCCAGATCCTCGGCATCGGCCGCACCGGCCACATCGGCTTCAACGAGCCCGGCTCATCGCTCGCCTCGCTCACGCGCACCAAGACGCTCACAGAGCAGACCCGAATCGACAACGCCCGCTTCTTCGATTCGATCGACGACGTTCCGACGCACTGCATCACCCAGGGCCTCGGAACGATCCTGCGCGCGGAGCACCTCGTGCTGCTGGCATTCGGCGAGGCCAAGGCGGATGCCGTCGCCGCAGCCGTTGAGGGAGCAGTGACGTCGAGCCAGCCCGGCTCCGTCATTCAACTGCACGCCCACGCGACCGTGATCGTCGACGAGGCGGCCGCGTCCAAGCTGGCCTTCGCCGACTACTACCGGCAGTCGTGGGACACCAGATTCGACTGGGAAGTGATCTAGGTCCGAGATCGGTGGCGGCCTCTAGATTGCCTGATGAGAGGCTGCCGCCTTTCCCGGCGCTGCGCGCCGCGGACCTCGTCGAGCTGCGGGGCCTCCGGCGGGCGTCAGATTCGGTTGCGGCCGTTGATGACGCCGCTCACCGTTGCGACGAGGGCGAACGCCGCTGCGATGTATGGCTGCTCCATGCTCCACCAGGCGAAGGCGACGGAGCCCATCACGACGATCTCGATCAACGCCCGCCCGAAGGCATCGAGCTGGAACACGGCCTTGGGCGAGAGGAAGAGGGCCCAGAGCAGGATCGCCAGCAACGGCGCGCCGATGCCGAATGCGATTCCGGGCCACGGCATGGGCCACATGGTGAAACCCCAGATCGCGAGCGACACGACGGCGACGATCTCCAGCAGGAAGCGGATGATGTCGTTCGGTCCGACGCGCTGCTCGCTTGCTGCGGCGTCGCTGGCGGTCGGGCGGGATGTTCCAGGCGTTTCAGTCACGCCTCAAGCCTAAGCGCTAGCGGAAGATGATCGTGCGGGCGCCATCGAGCAGCACCCGGTCTTCCGCGAACCACTTGACGGCCTGCGTGAGCGTGCGACTCTCCTCGTCCTGGCCGATCGCGACGAGCTCCGACGCGCTGCGCGAGTGATCGACCCGCACGACGTTCTGCTCGATGATCGGCCCCTCGTCGAGATCGCTCGTGACGAAGTGCGCCGTCGCGCCGATGAGCTTGACGCCGCGCGCGTGCGCCTGCTTGTAGGGGTTCGCGCCCTTGAAGCCGGGCAGGAAGCTGTGGTGGATGTTGATCGCGCGTCCGGCGAGGGCCTCGCAGAGCTCGGGGGAGAGGATCTGCATGTAGCGGGCCAGCACGACGAGCTCGACGTCGTGTTCTTCGACCGCGCGCAGGATGCGCGCTTCGAACGCAGCCTTGCTCGCGGCATCCACGACGGGGAGCGACTCGAACGGAACGCCGTAGAAGCCGGCGAGATCGCGGAGGCTGCCATGGTTGGAGAGCACGAGGGGGATCTGCACAGGCAGCTGGCCCGCACGCTGGCGGAACAGCAGGTCGTTGACGCAGTGCGCGGCCGTCGAGGCGAGCACGAGTGTGCGGAGCGGGCGCCCGACGACGTCGAGGCGCCACTCCATCGAGTACTTCTGCACGACGGGCGCGAGGGCAGCCTCGAGCTCATCGCGGGCCGCGTGCGTCTCGATCTGGAGCCGCATGAAGAAGCGCCCGGTGTCGTGACTCGTGAACTGCGAGCTCTCGGTGATGTTGCCGCCGGCCGCAACCACGGCGCCGCTGATGGCGTGCACGATTCCCGGTCCGTCGACACAGATCAGCGTGAGCACCCAGTGGTGCTGTGTGGCCGGGGGCGTGAGTGCGGCGTCAAACTCCATCTGCCCAGATTAGTTGGAAAGCCGCAGGCCCGGATGCCGCTGCTAGGCTGAACCCGGTCGTGCGAGCGCGCACGGCCCTGGGCGCGCACAACAGCGCGTAGTCGACCTGCCCCTCGTGACTGCCTCTGCGGCGCCGCGATCCTCATCAGCTGAGTCCTCAGCACACTGAGGACGGGCGGGGAACGCCATTCATGGGGACTCACGAATGACTGCACACACCACTGCGCGCCCCACCGCCCCCGCGTTTCCGTGGGTCGGACTCCTCACGCTCGCCGTCGCGGTGTTCCTCTCGATCACGATCGAGATGCTGCCGATGGGCCTGCTGCCAGACATCAGCCAGGAATTGGGCGTCAGCGAACCCCAGGTCGGACTGCTCGTGAGCGTCTTCGCGTTCACCGTCGTCATCACCAGCGCCCCGCTGATGGCACTCACCCGTCGCCTGCCGAGGCAACCGCTGCTCGTCGGGGTGCTCGTCATCCTGGCATTCTCGAGCGTGCTGACCGCGATCGCCCCGAGCTACGAATTCATGGTGGCCACCCGCGTACTCGGCGGTGCCGCGCACGGGCTGTTCTGGTCGATCGTCGGAGCCTACGCCGGCCACCTGGTGCCGAAGGAACAGCTCGCCCGCGCCGTCGCCATCACGACGGCGGGCGGATCGCTCGCCTTCGTGCTCGGTGTACCGCTCGGCACGGCCCTCGGTCACGCCTTCGGCTGGCGGATCGCCTTCGCGGGCATCGCCGCACTCACGCTGATCGGTGCGTTGCTCGTGTGGTGGCTGCTGCCCGGCGTGCAGCACAGGCACGCTCCGGCAGAGGGAACGGAGCACGTCTCCGTGCGCCGCGACCCGACCCTCGTCGCGGTGATCGTCGTCTGCGTGATCACCGGCGTCGTGATGATCGGCCAGTACGCCGTGTACACCTACATCGCGCCCTACCTGATCGATGTCGTTGGCGCGGATGCCGCACAGGTCGGCCCGCTGTTGTTCGGCTACGGCATCGCCGGCGCCGTCGGTCTGCTCCTGGCCGGGACCGTTCTCGGTCGTCGGCCGACGCTCGGCCTGCTGATCGCCTTCGCCGGCGTCGGAATCGGTGTCGCGGCGCTCGCCGCGTTCAGCGCCGTTCCGGTGCTCGCGATCGGGGCGTTCTTCTTCTGGGGCATTGCCTTCGGTGCGCTGCCGCCGCTGTTGAACACCCGCCTGCTGCACAGCGCATCCGCCCGCATCCGCGATGCCGCAGCGGCGTTCTACACGACAGCCTTCAACCTCGGCATCGGCGGCGGTGCGCTGCTGGGCGCCGCGCTGTACAACACGATCGGGCTGCAGGCGCTGCCCTGGGTGTTCGTCGGCATCCTCGTGCTGTCCTTCCTGATCGTCGTCATCACCGCGCGGCGCCCCCACGTGCACCCGCACGAGCACCAGCACGCGGGCTGACGACGCGCGGGATCAGGGTGCGCGCACGAGGGAGATGCTCGTCAGCGGACCCCCGCGGGTGCCGTCGCTGTACTGAACGCTGAGTGTTCCGGCATCCCAGTAGTTCCGGTCCCGGAAGTCGAAGCTCGTCGCGTTCTCGCCGGCCGCGTCGAGGGTGACCGCCCTGGTGTCGGTCGCGAACGGGACGCCGGCCTTCGAGGTGGCCAGAGCCACCGTGAAGCCGGCGCCCGGCACGCCTCTGGCGAGCAGGACGACATCGGTGGCCAGTGGGATCCCTGCGCCGTCTGACGGCGAGACGATCTCCGGTGAGACCAAGGTGAACTCCTCGACGGCGCCCGACTCCGGCGCGGAGCTGAGCCCGCCGGAGTGCTGCGTCACGGTGACGCCATAGGGGGTGTTCGCCGCGAGCTCGGTGACGGTCACCGACCACTGCCCATCGGCGCCGGCGGTCGTGGATGCGCGGGTGGTCCCGTCGATGAGCACATCGATGTCGGCGCCGGGCAGCGCATCACTTCCAGCAATGATCGGGAAGTAGCGGCCGTCGGCGGTGTCGACGGAGAAGCCGGGCGCTGCGGGGCTCTCCGGCGCGGGCGTCACGGTGAACGAGGTGGCGGATGCCGGCCCGTGCCGGCCGTCGCTCCCGACGTGGCGAAGGCTGATCGTGGCCAGTCCCGGCGACAGCACCGGGGGTGCTGCGACGCCCCGCCCCTCGGCATCGAGCGCTGCACCGACCCAGCTGGAGCCGCCATCGAGGCTGAACTCGATGGCCGCTCCGGGAGAACCGGTGAACTCGAGCGCCGGGATCTCATCCTCGCGATGTTCCGAGCCCGCGAGCGGGGTCGTCAGTGCCGGCGGTGCCGCCAGCGTGAAAGTGATCGCCGGACTCGGCGCGGACGCGACGCCGGCGGAGACCTGCAGGGCCGTGAGCGTGTGTGCCCCCTGGCCCAGTTCCTCGCCGTCGGCGCGGCGAGTGACGGTCGCCGACCATGCTCCCGTCGTGGCATCGGCTGTCACGGTGGCGGTGCGGATTGCGGAGCGCCCGACGCCGGCGATCGACAACTCGACGGATGCACCGGGCTTGGCCGTTCCCGCCACGACGGGGAACAGCGTCGAGTTCGCCGTGTCGACGACGTCGACCGACGGCGCGTCGGGGGCCGATGGGGCGACGGGCGGGGCGCTTGGCAGCGGGGTGGGCGATGGAATCGGCGGCAGCGGAGCCGCGGGCGTGTCGGCATCCACCGCGACCGGTTCCGGCACAAGCGGGGCCGGGACCGGTGCCGGGACCGCGCTCGGCTGTGGCGTCGGCGTGGCTGATGCGAAGTTGTCCGCGGAGCCGGCGCCGTCCGGGGCGCCGAGCGGGCCATCGGCGACTGTGGTGGGTGGCGTCGCGTCCTGTGCGAACATGCCGGGTCCGAGCGCGACGGCCGCAACGACGCCGGCCGCGACGGCGACAACGCCAACGATGCCGGCGACGCTCATGCCGCTCACGGCGCCGGGGCCGGAGCTGTTCGCGCTGGAGCCGCCGACCGTTGAACCGCCGGCAGTGGAGGCGCCGACCGTGATGCCGCCGACCGCAGAACCGCCGGCCGTGATGCTCGCAGGCATCGGCCCGATTGCGCCGGCGAGCTGGCTCGCCGGACCGCCGGTCTGCAGCCAGTGGCTGTACGCGGCGGCGCCACTGATGCCGGCCGTGAGTGGCAGGAGCACCATGGCCAGCCGCGAACCGACCTCCTTGGCCTCGGTTGCCGCGATCGTGCACCTGGCGCAACCGTCGAGATGCTTCTCCACCCGCGTTGTGTCGCGCTGGGACAGGGTCCCTCTCGTGTAGCCGCCCAGGCGCTCGATGCTCCAGCGGCACTGCTCGTCGGCAGAGGCCGAGTTGAGGTGCGCACCGATCCACGCCTGGCGCAGGCCCTCCCGTGCGCGGTAGCTGAGCGCGGCGACGCCATTGGCCGACATGCCGAGCAACGGTGCGATCTGCGCCGGCGTCATCGACTCGACTTCGCTGTACCAGAGCACCTCCTGCCACCGGGTGGGAAGGGAGCGGAAGGCCGTGGCGGTGAGACCTCGATCCAAGGCGAGCATGCTGGCATCCTCGCCGCTGCTCGGATCCTCGAAGCTCTCGAGGGTGTCGATGGAGGTTTCTCGCCTGGCCCTGCCCCAGCTCGCCGCGGTATTGCGGATCGTCGTGAACAGATACGGCCGGAATGCGGCGTTGGGACCGCGGCCCTTCTGGAGCAGCTGATAGATGCGCGTGAACGACTCGGCGACCAGATCATCGGGGTCAAGGCTCGAGGTGAACGAGCGAGCCACCGTGCGCCCCGCTGCCGCATGCCGTGACCAGAGCTCGGCGAACGCGGGAGAGTCACCCTGTTTACACCGGTCGATGAGTTGGGCATCCGAGCTCGCGGCAATGGCGGGCGGCGTCGCGCCGCGCTCTTCTGGGGAGCTGAGGTCTGTCACGGGGCTGTCGTGGTGCCTTGTCGTCGGGTCGAAAGGGGGTGTCGGCATGCGGCAGGAGGGTAAGTCCGGAATCATGCTTACGTTGAGAGACGCAGCGCGGTGACATCTATGACGCGAGAAACGCGACAATTCTCAGAATCTCCACGCTAGCGCGGCATTCGCATGGGCATTGTCAGAAAGTCCTGTGAATCGGCGTCATGAATCCGGCGCGGAGGGCTCTCTCTCGGTGTGAGGGATTCGTACCCGAAGCGAATCCGTCATAACAAGGGAATGGTGTGCGTGAACAGCGCACGGGGGATGGCACGCGCTCAGCGTGCAGCAGGGGCGCGTGCGCCGGCACCGGATGGGTGACGGCGCCCGTCCCTGGCCTGCTCAGTCGCTGATGCGCGCACCCTCGGCCCAGACCGCGGCGACGGTGAAATCGGGGCGCAGCAGCACGGCGTCCGCGGCGAACCCCGTGGCCAGGGCGCCGAGTTCGGAACCGCGCCCGATCGCATGGGCCGGCACCGCCGTGACGGCGTCGATCGCCGTCGCGATGTCGATGCCGACCTCGCTGACCCCGCGGCGGACTGCATCGTCGAGTGTCAGCGTGGAGCCGGCGATCGATCCGCCGTCGACGAGGCGGGCGACTCCGCCCTGCACATCCACGGCGAGTGCTCCGAGCAGGTATTCACCGTCGGCCGAACCGGTGGCGGCCATCGCATCGGTGATCAGGGCGATGCGGCCGGGGGCCGACGCGAAAGCGATGCGAACGACCTCCGGATGCACGTGGGTGCCGTCGTTGATCACCTCGAGTGTCACCCCCGGTGTGTGCGTCGCCGCCGCAACGGGACCGGGTGCGCGGTGGTGGATGCCGCGCATGCCGTTGAAGGCATGCGTCAGAATGCTGGCGCCGGCGTCGAAAGCGGCTCGGCTCTGCTCGTAGTCGGCGGCGGTGTGGCCGACGGCAACGGCCACGCCGGCATCGACGAAACGGCCGATCGCGGCGGTCGCCCCCGGCAGTTCCGGCGCCAGGGTGATCTGACGGAGCGTGCCGTTCGCCGCTTCAAGCATGGCGTCGAGCTCGTCGGCATCCGCCGAGCGCAGCAGGCTCTCGTTGTGCGCGCCTTTGAACTCGGTGTCGAGGAAGGGGCCCTCGAGATGGGAGCCGAGAATGAGCGGGTCGGCTGCGGCCAGCTCGGCGATGCCGGCGAGGCTCCCGAGAAGGCTGTCGCGCGTGTTCGTCACCAGCGAGATGACGGAGCGGGTGGTGCCGTGCGCGCGGTGCACGGCGAGTCCGGTGCGGATGCCCTCCGCGCCGTCATCGAAGGCGGCGCCGCCTGCTCCGTGGCAGTGGATGTCGACGAATCCCGGCGTCAGCCAGAGGCCGCCGGCGTCGGTGACGGCGGTCTGTGGACCCGCCAGCTCACGCCAACCCTCTGCACCGCCGACGGCGAGGATCCGTGAGCCGGAGAACGCCACCCACGCATCGTTCGTGACGGCGCCTCCGTTGACGAGGCGGGCGGAATGGATGACAACGGTTGCAGTACTCACTCGGCGATGATCACGTCATATCCGTGCTCGGTCAAGGCGGCGCGCTGCTCCGGCGTGATTCCGGTGTCGGTGATCAGCGTTCCGAACAGGCGGGCATCGCCCATAGTCGCGAAGGCCTTCTTGCCGATCTTGCTGGAATCGGCGACGAGAACCGCGCGGGCGGCTCGCGTGGCCATGAGCCGGTTGACGTTCGCCTCGCGCTCGTCGTGCGCTGTCGGTCCGAGCACGGGGTCGATCCCGTTCACGCCGATGAACGCGATGTCGAGCGCGATGCTGTTCAGAACGACGTCAGCGTAGCCGCCGACGAGTTCGTAGGAGCGGGAGTGCACGACCCCGCCGGTGACGACCGTCTTGATCTGCGGCCGCATCGCCAACTGGGCGGCGATGTTGATCGCATTGGTGACGACGGTGAGGTTGGCGTGCGGGCCGGCCTCCATCAGATCGGCACGGGCGCCGAGCGCCGAGGCGATGGCCGTTGATGTCGTACCCCCGCAGAGGCCGACGACGGCGCCGCGCGGCGTCATCGCACTGGCGTACTGGGCGATCATCATCTTGCTGTCGGCGTTCTGCTGGTGCTTGTAACGCAGCGGCAGATCGTAGGCAACGGTCTGGCCGACCGCTCCGCCGCGGGTTCTGGTGAGAAGCTGCTGCTCCGCGAGGGTGTCGAGGTCGCGCCTGGCTGTGGCGGGCGAGACGGCGAGCTTGCTGACGATCTCGTCGACCTCGACCTGGCCGGTGTCGGCGAGCAGGTCAAGCACGGCATTGAGCCGTTCGGCTCGATTCACGGTGTTCCCCCCTCGATTGTCGCGCCCGACGGGCGCAACGCGAACAATTCAAGCAGTCTGGCGGCCTCGGTGGTGACCGCGGCGCGCCCGGGCGCAATGTACTTGCGCGAGTCGACGAGGGCGGGGTTCGAGGCCAGGGCCTCGCGCACGGCGGAGGTGAAGTGGCCGTTGAGGTGGGTCGACACGTTGATCTTCGTCATGCCGGCGCGGATCGCGGCCTGGATCTGCGCGTCCGATGCACCGGAGGAGCCGTGGAGAACGAGCGGAACGGCGAGCGCTGTGTGCAGCCGGGCGATGAGTTCGGTGTCGAGGCTCGCGGAGCGCTCCGTCATGGCGTGCGAGGACCCGACGGCGACGGCGAGTGCGTCGACGCCCGTCGCGGCGACGAAGCTCACGGCCTCCGCCGGATCGGTGCGCACGCCGGGCGCGTGGGCGCCGTCCTTGCCACCGACCTTGCCGAGTTCCGCCTCGACATAGACCCCGGCCGCGTGGGCGCGCTCGGTGACCCTGGCGGTGATCTCGACGTTCTGCTCGTAGGGCAGGTGCGCGCCGTCGTACATCACCGAGCCGAAGCCGAGCTCGATCGCCGCGTAGGCGAGCGACTCGTCCTCGGCGTGATCCAGGTGCACGGCAACCGGTGCGCTGGAGGCCCGAGCGATCGCGAGCGTCGCCAACGCGATCGGTGCGAGTGCGCCGTGATAGCCGGCGCAGTTCTCCGAGATCTGCAGGATGACGGGGAGCCCTGACCGTTCGGCTGCGGCGACCAGCGCTTCGGCGGTCTCAAGGTGGATCACGTTGAACGCGCCGATCCCGGTGCCGCCCGCAGCGGCATCCGACATCAGGGTGCGGGTGGGGGTCAGCGTCATGATGGGCTCTCTGTTGCGTGCGGGACGGTGTGGCGTTCGACGATGAGGCGCTCGGCCAGTTCGGCGTGCAGCGGCGAGATCTCCCCGGCCAGCGGCATGAGCACGGCAGCGGCCGACCAGGCGGTCGCGCGGCGCAGGATCTGCTCGGTGCTGAGTGCCTCGGCACCCGGCGCGGTGCCGGCCTCGGCGAAGCAGCTCGCGACGGCGGCGACGGCGGCGTCGCCTGCGCCCGTCGGGTTGCCGACGAGGGGTTCTGGCAGGCGCGCGCTGAGGTACTCGTCGCCGGGGCCGACGGCGATCATGCCCGCGCTGCCGAGGGAGAGCAGCACGAGGCCGGCCCCACGGGCGATCAGCGAACGCGCGGCCCGGACCGGGTCGCCGATGTCGGTCGCGGCGATGAGCTCGTCACGGTTCGGCTTCAGAACCGTCGCCCCGGCGTCGGCCGCCGCGAGCAGCGCCGTTCCCGAGGTGTCGATGATGCTCGGGATGCCGCGGGCCGCCGCCATGCGGACCAGCTCCGGGTAGAAGTCGGCGCTGTCATAGCCCGCGCCGGCGCCGGCAGAGGCGGGGGAACCCGGCGGCAGGCTGCCGGATCCGACCAGGCAGTGCGCACCGGCCAGAGCGGCGTCGACGGCGTCGAGCAGCTGCCGCCACTCGGTGTCGCTGTGGTTCTCGCCGAACTCGTTGAAGATGCTCGTCTCGTCGTTGCCCGCGTCGTAGAGGGCGAGGGAGCGTCTGGTGCTCGCCGCGACGGGCACGAGTTCGTGCGGCAGGCCGCTTGCGCTCAGCTCGAGTTCGAGTTCCGCGCCCGTCGTCCCACCAGCCGTGGCGATGGCGAGCACCGTCGCGCCCTGTTGGTGCGCGACGCGCGCAACATTCAGGCTCTTGCCTCCTGCCCGGGCCATGCCGCTCGGCACCCGATGCGTTGCACCGGGCTCGATGCGATCGACCCACCAGGTGAGGTCGAGCGCCGCGTTCGGGGTGACGGTCAGAATCATGCGCTCTGCTCCGTCGAGGTTGTGGCGGAGAGATCGCGCGCCCGCAGCGCGGCACCGAGGAGCCCGGCGTCTTCGCCGATCTGGGCACCGATCAGGCGGGGCCGGCGGTGGAAGGTGAGCATGCCGTCGAGGGTGCGCTCCAGTGGCTCGAAGAGCGCGGGGCCGGCCTGGGCCAGCCCGCCGCCGAGCACGACGACCTCTGGTGCGATGATCGTGACGACCTGGCTGATGCCGAGGGCGAGGGCGTAGACCGCCCCATCCCACACGGACTGGGCGGTGGGATCGCCGGCCTGGGCGCGCAGCAGCACGGCGCGGGCGCCGTCGAGCGTCTCGCCGCTCAGCTCCGCGTAGCGGCGCACGATGGCACCGGCGGATGCCAGCATCTCGAGGTGGCCCCGGCCGCCGCACGGGCACTCCGGGCCGTCGGGGATGACGATGGAATGGCCGATCTCGCCGGCGTAGCCACCGGCAAGGTGCGGCTTCCCGTCGATGAAGAACGCGCCCGCGATGCCGGTGCCGATCACGAGCACCGCGGCATCCCGTGCCCCGCGCGCAGCGCCGAGCCGGAACTCGGCTTCGCCGGCACCGCGCACATCGTGGCTGAACGCGACCGGCATGCCGAGACTGTCTTCACCCAGCTGTCTGAACGGCGCGTCACGCCATCCCAGATTGCTGGAGAACACCCCGATCCCGTTCTCGTCATCGACGAGTCCCGGCACGAGGATGCCGGCAGCGCGCGGCGACACCTCGGGAAAGCGCGCGGCGTAGCCGGCGGCGATCTCGCGGGCGACGGCGACGACGGCCTGCGGTGTCTCGGCGCCGGAGAGCGGCGTCGGTGTGCGCGTGAGGCCGAGCATGGTGCCGTCGCCGGCGAACAGTGCCGACTTCATGTCGGTGCCGCCGACATCGAAGGCGAGCACGGCGTCACCGTGGCCGAGCGGGAGAGGGGCGTTCAGTGTGATCACGCGCCCAGAATGACAGATCGCGTGAGGTTGCGCGGCTGGTCGGCGTTCAGGCCCTTGGCGCGGGCACGCTCGAGCGAGACGCGCTGCGCGCGGATGAGGTCGGCCAGGGGGTCGAGAGCGCTGTTCTCGAAGCGCGCGCCGGTGCGGGCGACATCCGCGGCCAAGCCGACCGGAGCCTCGCCGAACATCCAGGTGACGCGGCCGGGGGCGGCGATCGCGATGGGGCCGTGACGGTACTCCATGGCGGGGTAGGACTCGGTCCAGGACTGCGAGGCCTCACGCATCTTGAGGCCGGCCTCGTGGGCGAGGCCGACGGTCCAGCCGCGGCCGAGGAAGCTGTACTGCTCGGCGGTGAGGAGCTCCTCGTCGAGCTCGGCGTCGACGGCGGTCTGCGCATCGGCAATCGCGGCATCGAGGTTCTCACCGAGGGATGCGCGCAGGAATGCGAGGGCCGTCGTGGCGAAGCGGGTCTGCACGACCGACTGCTCGTCGGCGAACGGGAGCTTCACCAGGTCGTCGACGTTGTCGACGAAGGGCGAGTTGACGTCGCCGACGATGCCGATGATGCGCTTCTTGCCGCGTTGGGCGTTGACGAGCTCGAGCACCTCGGTGGTGGTTCCCGAGCGGGTGAGCGCGATGATCGCGTCGTAGTCGCGGTCGACGAAAGCCTCGGACGCCGCGTAGGCATCCGTCAGGCCGAGGCCGGCCCGCTCACGCAGCTCGGAGTACGCCTGCGCCATGAACCACGAGGTTCCACAGCCGACGATGGCCACCTTCTGACCGGCGGCGGGCAGCAGCGCCTGCTCGGCGGTGAGCGCGACGGCGCGGGCCCACACCTCCGGCTGCGATGCCAGCTCGAGAGCCATGTGTTCGGTGGGTGCTGGGGTGCTCTGGGGCATGGGATCTCCTCGAAGGTTGCGCCTGAGCAGCCGCCTCGACGAAATGCTCACGATGACACTCAGAATGATTGCTTCTGACTCTATCTGCTGTCAAGTGATCAGTTCAACGCTCGAAATTTAGGCTTCCTTCCAGAAAATTGATTTGTAAGGACGGTTTATAAACACCCGATAACAATTCGATCTAGGTGTTGACGGGGCGGCCATTGCGAGTAATGATTTCGATCACCCAGTGAACGGTCTTGATTGTTTACAGGATGAAACAGTCACGAAACATCAGACGAGCATGCTCGATCCAATGTTTCCGGCGAAACGCACTGTCGCGTGAGGGTCCTTCGGCGGCAGAGCATCCCAACAAGAGTGAGGAAGCACTATGAAGAAGACTCTGCGCGTCGGCGCCATGGTCGCCACTGCGGCACTGGCCACCATGACGCTCGCATCCTGCGGATTCGGCGGCGGTTCGAACGAGGGCGGTGACAGCAGCGGCTCCGGCACGACGCTCAACCTTCTCGTCCCCAGCTACTCCGACAACACCCAGGGCCTCTGGGAAGACGTCATCGCCGGATTCGAAGAAGCGAACCCCGACATCGACGTGAAGCTCGAGGTCCAGTCGTGGGACAACCTCGACTCGGTCATCACCACCAAGGTCTCCGGTGGCCAGGCCCCAGACATCTACAACGGCGGACCGTTCGCCGGCTTCGCCGCCGATGACCTGCTCTACACCACCGAAGAGGTCGTCTCGCCCGACACCTACTCGGACTTCCAGGAGACGTTCATCGACAACGCATCGGTCGACGGCACGGCATACGGCCTCCCGCTGATCGCATCGGCACGCGCACTCTTCGTCAACAACGACCTGCTCGAGCAGGCCGGTGCGACGATCCCCACCACGTGGGACGAGCTCCTCGAGTCGGCCAAGAAGATCTCGGCCCTCGGCAACGGCGTCGCCGGCTACGGCATGCCGCTCGGCTCCGAAGAAGCACAGGCTGAGGCCGCGGTGTGGCTCTGGGGCGGCGGCGGCACCTTCGGTGACGCAGACGAGATCACGATCGACACCCCCGAGAACCTCGTGGGCGCCGAGTTCATCCAGAAGATGGTCAACGAGGGCGCGACCCAGGCCGACGCCGGTTCGACCGACCGCAGCCCGCTGATGGACATCTTCATCCAGGGCAAGATCGGCATGCAGGTCGGCCTTCCGCCGACAGTCGGACAGATCGCGGACGGCAACCCCGACCTCAACTACACGATCGCCCCGATCCCGACCCAGGACGGCAGCGCGCTGACCGTCGGCGTCGCCGACCACCTGATGGCGTTCAAGAACGACGGCAAGAAGCAGGAAGCGATTACGAAGTTCTTCGACTACTACTTCTCGCCTGATGTCTACGTGCCGTGGGTGCAGACGGAGGGCTTCCTGCCCACCACCAAGTCCGGTGCAGAGGCGCTGAACGGCGAGGAGGCACTCAAGCCCTTCCTCGACGCGCTGCCCGCCGCACAGTTCTACCCGAGCACGAACCCCAACTGGTCGGCCACCGACGCCGCGTTCAAGGCGCTCTTCGGCCAGCTCGCACAGGGCAAGGACGCCGCAACGGTTCTCCAGGAGATCCAGGCCCAGTCCGACGCCGGCTAAGCGACAGAACCAACACCCGTGGGATCGATGAAGGCAGTGAGATGAGCAACGCAACACAGAAGAAAACATCGATCCCCGCGGGGGCGGCCACCGGCCGCCCCCGCGCCGGGACGGGCGGCAAGGACCTTCTCGCGGCGCTGCCGTGGATCGGTCCCGTACTGATACTGATCGTCGGTGTGGTGTTCTTCCCCGCCGGCGTCATGTTCTTCAACTCCACGCGTGACATCAGCCAGAGTGGAGTCGACAAGGGTT
>CAZZNX010000055.1:22158-22414 GCA_964655795.1 uncultured Leifsonia sp.
CAACTACCTCGAGGTGTTCAACTTCGCCTACTTCTGGCCGATCTTCGGCCGGACCATCGTCTGGGTGATCGCCGTCGTCGTGCTGACGGTGCTGATCTCGCTCGGGCTCGCCCAACTGCTCAACAAGGCATTCCCCGGGCGCCAGCTGGTGCGTCTCGCCGTGATCGTGCCGTGGGCGGCATCCGTCGTCATGACGACGATGGTCGTCTACTACGGTCTCGAGCCGTACTTCGGGATCATCAACAAGTTCCTCGTG
>CAZZNX010000056.1:0-9551 GCA_964655795.1 uncultured Leifsonia sp.
AGCCGGAGCCGCCGGTGCCGCCGCCGAAGAGACCGCCGAGATCGCCGAGCCCGCCGCCGGCCGAACCGCCGAAGGCGCCGACGTCGTTCTGGGCGAGTCGGATTGCCTCGGCGCCGAGCTGGTTCGCGCGCTGCGCCTGGCTGAGCGCCTGCACGGGGTCGGCGCCGGCGATCGACTCGGCCTGCACGATGAGCCGTCCCGCCTCGGCGAGACGGGTGCGGGCCTCGGCCCCGACTGCCCCGCGTCTGGCGGTGATGAAGTCCTCGGCGGCCGATACCTGGCTGCGGGCCGCGAGCAACGTCTGCGACAGTGCGGCGCTTGCCCGCTGCGCAGCGGCCCTGGCATCGCGAACGCCGCCGAGCACGGTGTCGATCTGGGTATTCGCCGCCTCCAGCCGTTGCACGACCTCGACCGGGTTCACCCGGTCGGCCGTGAGCTTGGCGGTGACGTCGGCGAGCACCTGTTCCGTCGAGGCGACGACGGCGGCCAGCCGGCCGGAGTCGTCTGCACCCGCCGGGAGGGCCTTCGCCTCGGCGACATCCCGCTGCAGATCGCTGATCGCGGCAGAGAAACTGGCCCTGGCCTCTGTCAGGTCGTGGTCGAGCCTGTCGATGGCGTCGAGCAGGAGCTTGGCCTGGTCGACGGCCTCTTCCCCGGCGCGGATCGCCACGGCCGCCTCGCTCGTGTTGCCTGCGGCCAGGGCAGCGTCCGCCTCACCGAGCGCCTGCGCCGCGAAGCCGAGACGATCCTCTGCCTGTTGCGGGTTGTCGGCGATCGTGGCGAGCGCGGCATCCGTGTACTGGGTGGCGAGCTTGGCGAGCACGGCGCGGACGCCGGCGAGCCTGGCCTGCTCCGTTGCGGCCGCCTGCCGAGTCGCTGCGGCGGCCTGCGGCGCGTTCTTCTCGAGTGCGCGGAGTGCGTCGAACGCCTCTGCCTGGTCGTCGAGCACGGCGTTCGCCTTCTCGCAGAGCTCGATGATCTGGGCGTACCAGCTGCGCTGCTGCTCCTCGGTGTCCGGTTCGGCGTCGTCGAGCTTCTGCTGCAGCGTGAACCCGTTGGAGAGTTGGGCCCTGGCGTCGGCCAGCGCCTGTTGAAAACCGGAGGTCGCCTCGCTGCCGTATGAGGCGATCGCGAAGCCGAGCTCTTCCTCGCTCGTCTTGACGGCGTCATCCGTTCGCACGAGTGCGCTGCCCGCGCGCTGCTTGAGCTCCGCGGTGCTGAGCGCGCCGATGCCATCGCTCTGCTGCCCGGCGGATGCCGGTGACTTCGTGCGTCGGCGCAGCACGACGAACAGCACGACACCGACGACGACGATGGCGATCAGGATGAACCACACGAATCCAGAGCCGCCGCTGGAGGTGGACCCGTCAAGCGATCCGCCACCCGCCGCGCGCTCGAGCCCCGTCGCGGCGCCGATCGCGGCCCCGGCCCAGTCGCCATCGCGGAGCGCCGGCTCGATGTAGTTCGCGTCGATCTCGGCGAGCTGCTCATCGCTGAGTGGCGCATCGGGCGCCGCGGACAGGTAGTAGGTGCGCCCGTCGATGGCGACGCCGAGCAGATAGTCGTTGCTGCCCATGCCGTTGGCGTTGGCCGTCTCCTCGGTCCAGGCGACGGCATCGTCCGGATTCGTGAAGTTGTCGACGTAGGCGACGAAGAGCTGGATGCGCTCGTTGTCGTAGAGCGTGTCGATCGCCTGTTCCACCTCGGCGGTGCGGTTCCCGAGCGCGCCGACGGTGTCGACGATCGGGCTGGCCCCGAACGAGACGGGCTCGGCCGCCGACGCCGCAAGTGGGGCCCCGAAAACCAGGGCGATGACTGTCAACGCGGCCCCAACACCCCAGCGAGTTCGCATCAGTCAACTTTCCTCTACGACGTCTCATCCGGTGTGAACGCCCCCACGCAGAAGCACCGAAAACCACCCGTTGCGGAGCGGTCTTCGCAGTCTATGGTGAGCGCGTCCGGCGAGTCTAGGCGGAAGCTGTGAGTCCGCTCCGACTCGCTCAGCCGCCGACGAGGGCGACGCGATCGAGCAGCTCTGCCCTGACCTCGGTCACCAGCAATTCGCGTGCGCCCTGCAGCACCGCGTTGTCGCGCACCGTGGTCGCGACAACCTCCGGGTACCAGCGGCTGACCGTGCGGATGTGCTCCGCGACGAGCTCCGCCATGTCGGCCCCACCGGCGCTGCCCGTCGGCCCACCGAGAACGATGAGCTCCGGGTCGAGCACGGAGAGCAGCGGGGTCAGGCAGATCGCGATGCGCGGGGCGAGATCCTCGAGCACGGCACGACGGTTCGGTGCGGAATCGAGCGCGGCGAGCGTCGCGGCGAAACCGTCGCCGCTGATTCCATGGCTGTTGAGCAGGGCGAGCACGGCGCGCCCGCCGATCAGGTCCTGCACCTCGCGCAGCGATTCGCCGTACTGGCTGGCCGCGTGGGGGATCGGTGTGAAGCCGATCTCGCCAGCACCGCCGAAGGCGCCGCGGTGCAGCGATCCATTGATGTCGAATGCGGCACCGACGCCGTTCCCGAGCCAGATCGTCACGAACACCTCGCGGCCGAGGCCCGCGCCGGCGACGCGCTCGGCCGTCGCGGCGAGGTTCACGTCATTCTCGATGCGCACCTGCACGCCGAGTTCCGCCTCGAGGAGCTCGCGAACACCCGTCACCGGCCACTTCGGCAACGCCTCGGTGAACAGTTCGTCGTCGTGACGCGGATCGACATAGCCGGGGATGCCGATGCACAGCTTGTGCACGGCGGCCGGGTCTGCCCCGCTGGCCGCGCAGGCGCGCTCGATGGCACCGCGCACATCGCGCACGGGATCGCGTTCGGAGAGCTCCGTCGGCAGCGCGGCAGAGACCGTCGGGTGGATGGTGCCCGCTGCGTCGACGACGCTCGAGCGGATCTCATCGGCGTCGAGGTCGATGGCGACGCCGATGGCACCGTCCACGCGCGCAGCGTAGATGATCGGGGAGGGGCCGGGGGTGCCGGTCTGCCTGCCGGCCTGCACGATGAAACCGGACTGTTCCAGGCGGGTCATCATGAGGGAAGCGGTGGGCTTGGAGACGCCGGCCAGCTCGCAGATGCGGTTGCGCGTCAGCGGTCCGTGCTCGAGCAGCATGGCGAGTCCCGTGCGATCGTTCACGGCCCCGAGCCATGCGGGAGTTCCCTGTGAGGAGTTCACTGCCACGGAGCCGCCTTCGAGCGTTCATGCGGCCGTGGCCGCCTTGTAAGGAGTCCTGACGAGCATAGCGCCGCACGCGGTCACCCCCTGCGCGTGTCGTGCACCGCGCCGACGGTGCACAGCTCAGCTGAGCGTCGCCAGCACGCGCTCGTGTGCGGCGGCATCCGCCCCGATATGGTCCAGGACGAGCAGGCTCGCGCCGACGACGGGCCGTGCCATGATCACCTCCGGCCTGGCCAGCGGCGCGGCCTTGGCCAGCCCGCTCCGGATGCCGGAGAGCAGCCGGGCGTTGCCTGCGGCGATGACGCCGCCGCCGAGCACCACGGGGACGGATCGCTGCAGCAGCTCGAGCCGCCGTAGCGCTGTCACTGCCATCACGATGATCTCCTCGACCTGACGATCGAGCAGCGAGAGCGCTATCGGGTCTCCGGCGTCGGCGGCCGCGAAGAGCACGGGCGGGAGCGATGCCAGCGCCGCACTCGGGAGTCGGCCGAAGTGCAGCGCCTCGGTCACGGCGCGCACCGTTGGCAGCCCGAGCGCCTCAGGCACAGCGGTGCGCAGCAGGGTCTCACGGCCGCGCCCGTCTTCCGCGCGCGCTGCGTGCCAGAGCGCCTCCGGACCGAGGTGGCCCCCGCCGCCCCAGTCCCCGGAGATCGAGCCGAGTGCGGGGAAGCGCACGCTGGCGCCGTCCTCCCGCACTCCGATGGCGTTGATGCCGGTGCCGCAGACGACGGCGACTGCGTTCGCTTCGCCTGTCCCGACCCGCAAGAGAGCGAACAGATCGTTGTCGACGATGGGGGGCCGCGCCGTGCCCCGTGCCCAGTCGAGTCTGGCGATCGCGGCGGTGAAGGCGTCGATCTCCTCTGGCAGGTCGAGGCCGGAGAGGTAGCAGGCCACGTGCTCTGGTTGTGACCCCGCGGCGGCGATCGCCTCGCGCACCACGGCGTCGAGCACCTGGACGGCGGCGTCGAGTCCGAGATTCTGGGGGCTCGAACTCGGGCCGGATGCGCGCGCGAGGACCTCGCCGTCCTGGGTGAGTGCGACGGCATCCGTCTTGGACCCTCCGCCGTCAACGGCGATGAGCACCCGCCGTGTCATTGGGCCCAGGCCAGGTGGTCGCGGTTGCCGGCAATCAGCAGATCGCTCAGCTTCTCTGCGCGGTCGTACTGCAGCACGAGCGGGTGCGCCATCATGGCGCGCAGCACCCGCTCGCGCCCGCCGTGGATGGCGGCATCGAGCGCGAGCCGCTCGTAGCCTGCGACATTCGCGATGAGGCCGGCGATGTCGTCGGGCAGGGGTGCGACGGGCAGGGCGACGAGTCCGGAGCTGTTCACCGTCGCCGGCACCTCGATCACATGGTCATCCGGCAGGAACGGCAGCGTGCCGTTGTTCGCGAGATTGACGACCTGGGCGTCTCCGCGATCGTTCAGCAGCGAGGCGATCAGATCCACGGCCGCCTCGGAATAGAAGGCACCGCCACGCTTCTCCAGCTGAGCCGGCTTCGTGGTCACGCTCGGGTCTGCATAGATCTCGAGCAGCGAGCGCTCGACCTCGAGCACGGCCTGCGCGCGCGTCGGCTCGACCCTCTGCTCACCGAGCACCACGTCGTGAGCGTAGAAGTAGCGCAAGTAGTAGCTCGGCACCGCGCCCAGCATGGAGATCAGAGACGCTGGAAGACGAACCTCTTCTGCCACAGCCGGCAGATGCGAACTGAGAAGGGCGGGGAGCCGATCGACGGTCCCGGAGGCGGTCTTCACGTGCACACCGCGCTCCCAGCTGAGGTGGTTCAATCCGACGTGGTCGAGCGTGACGTTTCGGTGGTCGACCCCGAGTATGTTTGCGAAGCGGCGTTGGAAGCCGATCGCGACGTTACAGAGCCCCACGGCGCGGTGCCCTTCGTTCACCAGCGCGCGCGTGACGATGCCGACAGGGTTCGTGAAGTCGATGATCCAGGCGTCGGGCTTCGCATGCTTGCGGATGGTGTCGGCGACCTGCAGCACGACGGGGACCGTGCGCAACGCTTTCGCAAACCCGCCTGGGCCGGTGGTCTCCTGGCCGATGCAGCCACAGTCGTGAGGGAAGGATTCGTCGCCGTGGCGGGCTGCCTGCCCGCCGACACGCAGCTGGAGCAGCACTGTGTCCGCGTCCGAGACTCCCGCAACGAGGTCGGTCGTCGGGATCACCTTTCCCGGGTGCCCGGCGGCTGCGAACATGCGTTGCGAAATGCCCGCGACCAGGGCGAGGCGTTCTGGGTCTGTGTCGACGAGCCAGAGCTCGTCGATCGGGAGTCCGTCACGCAAGCGCGCGAATCCATCAATGAGTTCCGGGGTGTAGGTCGACCCTCCACCAACAACAGTGAGTTTCATGATTATCCTTTGACTCCAGTCAGGGTGATGCCCTCAACGAACACGCGTTGGGCGAAGAAGAAGATGAGAACGACGGGCACGGTGACGAGCATGGTCATCGCCATGGTGAGGCCCCAATCGGTGCCGTGAATTCCGCGGAACGAGGCCAGGCCATAGGCAACGGGCCATGCATCCTGATTCTCAGAGGTGTACAGCAGCGGCCCGAAGTAGTCGTTCCAGGAGTGGAAGAACATGAAGATTCCGGTCGCGGCGATGCCGGGTTTGGCCATGGGCACCATGATGCGCGTGAGCACGCCGAACTCGCCGTTGCCGTCGATGCGCGCAGCATCGGCGTACTCGCTCGGGATGGTGAGGAAGAACTGCCGCAGCAGGAAGATGGAGAACGCGTCTCCGAGCAGATTCGGCAGGATCAATGGCCAGAGTGAGCCGGTGAGCCCCAGATCCGACCACATCACATAGATCGGGATGGCCGTCACCTGTGGCGGCAACAGCATCGCGATGATGATGGCGGTGAAGACCACATTCGACAAGCGGAATTTGATCTTCGCCAGCACATAGGCGGCGGGAACGCTTGACACGAGCATGAACACGGTCGCAAGGATCGCGTAGATCGCTGAGTTGGCGAACCATCGCACGAGGGGCGCCTCGGTGAACACTGTGGTGTAGTTCGACCATTCGAACGGTTGCGGCCAGAGGGCCGCGGTGAGCGTTTGATCGCTTGACATCAGCGAGGTGAGAAACACGAAGATGATGGGCGAGACGAACATGATCGCCAGTGCGAGCAGGATGGCATTCTCGCCGATCCAGTAGAGCGTGCGGCGCATTATGAGGTGCCCTCCGGTGTGAAAGCCTTGAAGCGGCGCAAGAGCAGAATCAAGAGAATGCTGGCGACGATGAACAACAGCACGGCCAGCGCCGATGCATAGCCCAGCTGGTAGTTGCTGAAACCGCGTACGTAGAGCCATTGGGTGTATGTGAGCAGCGAGTTGCCCGGATAGCCGAGCGAGCTCCCGGTTCCTCCGCCGACGACGGCCTTTCCGCTCGCCACCCCCGACGCCACGGCCGCTTCGGTGAAGTACTGCAGCGCGGCGATCACACCCGTGATCACGGCGAACATCAGCACCGGTGTGATGCTCGGAAAGGTGACGTAGCGCAGCTGTTGCAGGCCATTTGCGCCATCGAGCGATGCGGCCTCGTATTGATCGCGAGGCACATCGAGCAACGCGGCCAAGAAGATGACCATGATGTCGCCCATCACCCACACGCCCAGAATGACGAGCGATGGCTTCGACCACGATGGGTCATTGAACCAGAGTGGACCTTCGATGCCGAAGAAGCCGAGGATCTGGTTGACGGGGCCGGTTCCCGGGTTGAACAGGAACACGAAGGCGACAACAGATGCCACGGGCGGTACGAGCGCCGGGAGGTAGAAGATCGTGCGCCACGCCCCGCTCGCATGCTTGGCCCGCACGAGCAACCCGGCGATGCAGAGCGCGAAGAAGATCTTGATCGGAACAAGGAACACCACGAACCACAGCGTGTTGAGCGTCGCGATCCACACCTTGGGATCCTGACTGAACAGATATTCGTAATTGCGCCAGCCGATCCATTCCGGAGGAGAGACCATGTCGTATCGCGTGAACGAGTAGTAGATGGAAGCAACGAGCGGGTAGACGAAGAAGATCGCCATGCCGAGAAGAGCCGGTGTAAGCAGCACGATGACGGTGAGAGTGCGGTTGCGGTGCGCCCGGCTCGAGCGGCCGCGGCCGGGGGCCACAGACCGGGGAGGGCGGGGCACCGCGGGGCGACCGGCCGAAGCCGGCTGCCCCGCAGTGGTGGTTGTGGAGCTCATTAGGGGCCGCTCACCAGGTTCAGCTGGTCGTTGATCTGCGTGTCAACCTCGGCGAGGCCCGCTGGAAGGTCATCGACGGCGCCGCTTTGGTAGCTGAGCCAGAGGTCTTCGAAGGCCTGCTGGTAGCCGGCTCCGAGCGCGCTCGGCGGGGTTGTCGTCGAGTTCGGGTTCTGCATGATGTCGAGGAAGGTCTGGAATTGCGGGGAGACCTCGAGATCGGGTGAAGCCAGTGCGTCAACCGTTGTCGGGGCGTTCTTCAGCCCGTTCGAGAGTTTGACGCTCGCAGCCGTGTCGGTCGTGAGGTACTTGAGAAGTGCCCATGCGAGCTCGGGGTTCTTGGAGCCCTTCGAGATGCCGGCGATGTTTCCGGTCACGTAGCCACCGCCATAGAGGGAGGGGTCGCTGGCGAGCACCGGGATCGGTGCTGTGCCGTAGTTGAGCTCCGGAGTCTGGTCGTCGATGAACGCTGTGCGGTACTCGCCGTCGATGTTCATCGCAACGGTGCCACGCTGGAAGGCGTTGTCGGCAGAGAACTCCTGGCCGAGACCGGCGGTGAATGCGCTGACCTTGTCATAGCCGAGCGCATCGATGAAGCCCTTCTGCCACTCCATCAGCTCTGTCCAGCCGGGCGAGCTGGAGATGGCCGATGTGCCATCGTCGTTGAGCCACTCCGTCGCTCCGAGTGCGCTGTAGTTCGCGACCGAGTTCTCGTACCAACCCATCATCGGGTTGAAGCCCAACGTCTTGATCGATCCGTCATCGTTGAAGGTCGTGAGCTTCAACGCCATCTCCTGCAGCTCGTCCAGGGTCTTGGGTGGCTCGGTGAAGCCGCCGGCCGCGAGCAGATCCTTGTTGTAGTAGAAGCCGTAGACGTCGGCGAGCACCGGCATGCTGCAGCGCACACCGTCGAATTCCGTGTAGCTGCGCACGGTGTCCGAGAACTGGTCGAGGTCGATGTCGTCCCGCTTGATCACCTCGCCGAGATCGCGGAAGGCACCTGTCGAGCAGAAGTTGCCGACGATGTCGGTGGAGTAACTGAGACCGAGGTCGACCTTGTCGCCCGTTGCGATGGCCTTGCGGAGTTTCTCATCGTCTTGGCCTCCGTGCACGTCAACGGTGACGCCGGGGTTGGCTGCTTCGAAGTCATCGACCACCGATTGGATGACATCGGCTTCGCGGTCGGAGAAGAAGTGCCAGAACGACACCGTCCCCTCGAGCGTGCCGGGCTCCGTCGCCGCGAAGTCACTGCCGGTGCCGCCGCCTGAACTGCAGCCGGCGAGGACGACGGCCGCCGCCGCCGAGATGGCGGCGAGGACGGCAACGCGTCGTGGGATAGTGCGAGAAATCATGATTGAGCTCGTTTCTGTGATGTGGGGAACCGGCGGTCTGCGCAGGCGCGGCTGGGTACAGCCAGAGCCAGAGCCAGGTGGCCGGTGCGACAAGAACTGACGCTGATGCGGGAGCACCGCAGGCAACGCGAAATGGGGTCGTTCGAGCGCACGCCGAGCAGACCTGTGCCGCACGCGTCGTCAATCGGTGCAGCGGTCGGCTGGAATGCACCCGCGGGGCGGGCGAAGGGGTGAGCTACGCGGAGGGGGTGATGATGTCGTCGAGCAGTGATGTGCGCACATCTGCGACGAGGGCGTCGTGTGCACCGCGGAGCACTGGATGTGCCCCGACGGTCGTCGCGACGACATCCGGAGACCAACGGGTGGTTCTGCGGATGTGGGTTCGCACGAGTTCGGCGAGCTGGCTGCCGCCAGCCGCGCCGATCGGCCCCCCGAGCACGACGGTGCCGGGGTCGAGTACGGCGAGCACCGGAAGCACGCCGTGGGCGAAACGGTGGGCAAGCTCGGTGAGCACGGCTGATCGCACCTCGGGCGTCGCCGCCGCGAATCGGTGGAGCCGGTCTTCGAGCGTGCGCCCTTGCACGCCACTTGTTCGCAAGAAGCGAGAAACGGCTGGGCCGCCCATCAGGTCTTGCAAGTTCTGGGCGGCCGGATCCAATCTGGCCGCGGTAAGCGGGATGGGCAGGTAGCCGATCTCTCCGGCTCCGCCGGCCGCACCGCGCAGCAGGCTGCCATTCTGGTCGATCGACACGGCGAGGCCGGCTCCGATCCAGACCAGGGCGAATCCGGCGGCGTCAATGCCTGC
>CAZZNX010000056.1:9606-14218 GCA_964655795.1 uncultured Leifsonia sp.
GAGGCCGTCTTCGAGGTGCGCACGCAGCCCACGCCGCGGCCATCCGGGAAGGTGTTCGGCGAAGCTCAGTTCGTCGGTGCGCGGATCGATTGAACCCTGCACTCCGATGAGCACACGGCGCACGGTGTCCGGGTCGCTGCCGGCCGCGCTACAGGCGGCATCGATCGCTGAGCGGATGTCGCCGAGCGCGCTGCGCTCGCCGCCGCGTGGCACCGGCAGGGAGATGACGGGATGCTCCGCGCCACTGACGTCGGCGACGGTCGCATTGATGGCCGTCGGTGTGATGTCTACCGCGACGCCGATGGCCCGGTCGGTGTACACGGCATAGGCGGCGGCGTTCGGCCCGCGCCCGCCGGAGACCTGGGTGGCCTCGTAAATGAGGCCCGCCTCTTCCAGACGGGACACGATCTGTGCGGCGGTGGGCTTGGAGAGACCGGAGAGCTCGCCGATACGGTTGCGGGTGAGAGCACCATGGTCGAGCAGCAGCGTCAACGCGGTGCGGTCGTTGATGGCGCCGAGCCAGCCGGGGGTGCCCTGGGCGTTCTTGCTTGCCACGATCTCTCCTCTGAGCTGGTCTGCCGGGTTGGTGATTCCGCTTGCGAGTCTTGCACGCGGGTGCTGTTTCCCATGCCGTGAGAGAAATGTAACAAGAAAGTTTCTTAATAGAAAGAGTTTGACGAATTAATTTTGCCTGGCCGGGGCGTGGTCGGCCGACGCCGCGTGTCGGGGCATCCGCGAATGCCGGGCGTCAGCGCTTCGACTCCGGCCGCGGATCCCAGCCCTGCTCGCCGATCAGCGGCACGAAGCGCACGGCGCCGAGGCTCTCGCGGCGCCACGTGTCGCCGCGTCTGGTGGCCGCGACGAGCTCCTGCCAGCCGCGGCGCTCCTCGATGGGCATCACCAGACGGCCGCCGTCGGCGAGCTGTTCGCGCAGCGCGACCGGCAGCGTCGGCCCGGCGGCCGAGACGATGATGGCGTCGAACGGGGCCTCGGCCGCCAGGCCGATGCTCCCGTCGCTGCACAGCACGTGGGCGTTCGTGTAGCCGAGGCGTGCGAGCCGTTCGGATGCCTCGGCGGCGAGTGCCGGCATCCGCTCGACGCTCCACACCTCGGCCGCCATCGATGCCAGCACGCCCGCGGCGTAGCCGGAACCCGTTCCCACCTCGAGAACGCGGCTGCTCCGGCGAATGTGGGCGGCCTGGGCCATCAGCGCGACGATGTACGGCTGCGAGATCGTCTGCCCGTCGCCGATCGGCAGCGGGTGGTCGCCGTAGGCGTCGTCGACGTCGCGCGGCCGCACGAACTCCTCCCGGGGCACGGAGGCCATGGCCTCGAGCACCGATCTGTCACGGATGCCGCGCCGGGCCAACTGCCATTCGAGCATCTCCGCCCGCCGTGACGCGAACTCGTTCACCCCTCCAGTACAGCACCGCTGCGACGGAGTCGCTACGCCTGCCCGCGGTTGGCCTCGATCACCCGGCGGTACCAGTGATAGGAGTCCTTGGGTGTGCGCTTCTGAGTGTCGAAGTCGATGTGCACGAGGCCGAAGCGCTGCGAGTTGCCCACGGCCCACTCGAAGTTGTCCATGAGCGACCAGTGGAAGTAGCCGCGCACATCGACGCCGGCGTCGATCGCGTCGGCGATGGCGCGCAGGTGCGCGTCGGTGTAGTCAATCCGGCGCTGGTCGTCGACGCGGCCGGAGGCATCCGGTCCGTCGTTGATGGCCGCGCCGTTCTCGGTGATGTAGACCGGCGGCAGGGCGTCGCCGTAGCGCTCCCGGAACGACACGAGCAGCTCGGTGAACGCGTCGGGCACGACGGGCCAGTCGAAGTCGGTGCGCGGGTAGCCGTCGATGTCGACGAGCTCGAACGGCAAACCGGCATCCAACTCGTGGCCGTCGATGAGCGCCGGGCCGTCGCTCTCGCCCTGGCGCTCGCTGTAGCCGGGCGCGGCGACCATCGTCGGGTTGTAGTAGTTGATGCCGTACCAGTCGATCGGGCTGGAGATGATGGCGAGGTCGTGCTCCAGCACCTCTGCCGGGGCCTCCGGCAGCAGGCCGGCCAGTGCATCAGGGTAGCGGCCGGTGAGGATCGGGTCGGCGAAGATCCAGTTGGCGATGTTGTCGTAGAGGCCGGCCGCCTCCTGGTCGGCCGGCGATTCGCTGGCGGCCCAGCTCGGGGCGTGGTTGTTGGCGACGCCGATGTCAGAAGCGCCGGCGGCACGGAGTGCCCGCACGGCCAGGCCGTGGCCGAGGAGCAGATTGTGCGCGGCGGGCAGGGCCTCGAATCCGAGCTGGAGGCCTGGGGCCTGGATGCCGGCACCGTAGCCGAGCATCGTGAGCACGACCGGCTCGTTGATCGTGATCCAGCGCGGAATCCGGTCGGCGAAGTGCTCGCCGACGATGCCCGCGTACTCCCCGAAACGCAGCGCGGTCTCGCGGTTCAGCCAGCCGCCGGCCTGTTCGAGTGGCAATGGGGTGTCCCAGTGGAACAACGTCGGCGACGGCGTGATGCCGGCTTCGAGCAGGCCGTCGACGAGGCGGTCGTAGAAGTCGAGCCCGAGCGGGTTGACCTGGCCGGAGCCGCTCGGCTGGATGCGGCTCCACGAGAAGGAGAATCGGTAGGCGTCGACGCCGAGCCCTGCCATCAGCGCGATGTCCTCCGGGTAGCGGTGGTAGTGGTCGCAGGCCACCTCGCCGCTGTCACCGTTCAGGACCCGACCGGGCTCGGCGCAGAAGGCGTCCCACGAGCTCGGACCACGGCCGTCCTCTGCAGCGGCCCCCTCGATCTGATACGCGGCAGTCGACACGCCCCAGAGGAAGCCATTCGGCAGAACGGGCAGGGTGGGCGACTGGTTCATTGATGGCCTCTCGACGGCGCTGTCTGGGGGTGTGCTGCTCTGAGGCTGGTCGAAACGAGCAACTAAGTCAAGCGTCTGGGTCAAGTGACCCACATTCGATTTTGCGCGACGTCGTGCTGTCCGTGGCCCTCGGACGCCGCACGCCGATAGAGTTTCGAGTTATGGTGGCCCGCCGCCGCCATCACCGTCTCGCCCGTTCGCGTCCGCGGAGAGCACAGCTCCGCGTTGCCTCTACTGCAAGGAATCCGATGTCCAGCAGCAAATCCAACAAGAACCACAACACCAACCACAACAACGCCAGCCACAATGAGGACTCGCTCGCCGACACCGAGAGCATGCGGAGCAAGCAGGGCCTCTGGGGCGCATTCGCCGGCGTCATCGTCGCGACGTTGATCGCCTTCCCGCTCTCGGCGGCCTTCGCCTTCGCCACGAACCCGGCCACGCAGAAGCTCTTCGGCGGGCGGCTCGAGGAGTCCTCGCAGTTCGGCTACCAGATGTTCTGGTGGCTGATGGTGCTGCTCATCGCCTCGCTGCCGTTCCTCGTCGGCTTCGGCATCGCCAAGCTCAGCTCCAAGGGACTCGCGATCGCCGGCGCCGTCATCGCGGTGTTCATCATCCTGATCATCGTGCTCGGCCAGATGTTCGTCTTCTAGACGACCCAGGCACCACCTCGTCCACTCGCCAGAAAGTGTTCAGATCCACCGGATCCTGCACACTTTCTGGCGAGTGGATGCGTTAACGACGAAAGCGGCCCACTGACGTGAACCGCTTGCGTGCTTGTGCCCCCGGAGGGATTCGAACCCCCGACCTTCGGTACCGGAAACCGGCGCTCTATCCCCTGAGCTACGGAGGCGCTTGAACGAGATTACCCCATTCGGGCACGGCGGCGAGACCACAGTGCGGCAGCCGGCCCGACGGGCTACTCCGGCAGGTGCGAGAGAGCCGCGCGCACGAGCATGTCGGCGTCGCCGGGCTCGAAGAACATGGTGGAACTGGCGGTCAGCCAGTACGCCGGCGTGAACACCTGCACCTCGCCCGCACCCCCGACGAGTCGGAAGAAGCCGGTAACGGCCGGGGGAGCACCGTAGGTCGGAACGGGCTGGCTCGAGGTTGCCGCGGTGTTCAGCGCCAACGTGAGCTGCTCGGGGCTCGGCTGCGACAGCGCGAAGTTCATCAGCTCACCGCTGGTCTGGTGCAGGTACCCGCAGGCGATGCCGTTGTCGGCGACCGCGGCGGCGGCGAGCGAACCCTCCGCCGGAACGAAGCCGGGGTCGGTGCTGACGTTCGGGTTGAAGTCGTAGAGATCCTGCGGCGTCAGCAGCTCGTCGCAGCTGAGCGTGATCGGGGTGCCAGGCACGATCGTCGCGGTCGGCTCAACGGTCGGCTCCGCGCTCGGCTCGGCCGTCGGCTTTGCGCTGGCCGATGCGCTCGGCTCCGGGCTCGGGCTCGCCTCTGCTGCGCACCCGGAGAGGCCGATGGCGGCCAGGAGCGCGAGGGATCCGACGGTGAGAACAGGGCGCGAGCGGGCGCGGCCAACGGAGGTGGAGACAAGAGGCATGTAGGCGACTTTAGCAATCAGGGGGCGCGACTAAGATTGAGCCTCGTGACTCCCGCAGAACTCTCCCAGTCCCTCGTCGGCATCGTTCAGACCATCGTCGACGCCCGACGCGAGCTCGACCGCGAGAACAGCGGCGAGAGTGCAGCGGATGCCGCCCCGGCGCTCAGCGCGGCCGATGTCGTGCTCGAGCGCCCG
>CAZZNX010000056.1:14228-15615 GCA_964655795.1 uncultured Leifsonia sp.
ACATCGCCATGAAACTGGCCAAGCCGCTCGGCGTGAACCCGCGCGAGCTCGCCACCGAGATCGCCGCGGCCGCCGCCGGAATCGATGGCATCGCCAGCGCCGACGTCGCCGGCCCCGGCTTCATCAACTTCCGCATCGACGCTGCCGCCGCCGGCGTGCTCGCCCGGCGCATCGTCGAGGCAGGCGCAGACTACGGCCGGAGCGATGCGCTCGTCGGCAGCACCATCAACCTCGAGTTCGTCTACGCCAACCCGACCGGTCCACTGCACATCGGCCACACCCGGTGGGCGGCCCTCGGCGACTCGATCGGCCGCGTGCTGCGCGCAGCAGGCGCGACGGTGGCCAACGAGTACTACATCAACGACGCCGGCAACCAGATGCAGAACTTCGGTGCATCGGTGCTCGCAGCGGCCAAGGGTGAGCCGACGCCGGAGGGCGGCTACCCGGGTGCGTACATCGCGACGCTGGCGGAGCAGGTGCTCGCCCGCGAGCCCAAGCTGCTGGAACTCGATGGGGCCATCGCGCTGCACACGGCCACCGAGATCGCCTACGAACTGCAGCTGGCCGAGATCAAGGCATCGCTGGACCGCTTCAACGTGCAGTTCGACGTGTGGACCAGCGAGCGCACCCTGCACGCGGCCGACGCCGACGGTGTCTCCGACATCGACACCGCCGTCGAGCGCCTGCGCGCCCAGGGCCACGTCTACGACGAGGACGATGCCGTGTGGGTGCGCACGACCGACTTCGGCGATGACAAGGACCGCGTCATCCGCCGCGGCAACGGCATCTACACCTACTTCGCCGCGGATGCCGCCTACTACCTCAACAAGGGCGACCGCGGCTTCCAGCACAAGATCTACCTGCTCGGCGCCGACCACCACGGCTATGTGCACCGCCTGAAGGCCCTCGCCGGTGCAGCCGGAGACGACCCGGAGAAGGACGTCGAGGTGCTGATCGGGCAGCTCGTCAGCATCAACGGTGCCAAGCTCTCCAAGCGTGCAGGCAACATCATCGAGCTCGACGACCTGCAGGCCTGGCTCGGCACCGATGCGCTGCGCTACACGCTCGGTCGCTACCCGGCCGACTCCCCGCTCACGATCGACCCGGAGATCCTGCAGCGCCGCACCAACGACAACCCCGTCTTCTACGTGCAGTACGCGCACGCCCGCACCTGCTCCGTCGCCCGCAACGCGGAGGGCTCCGGCGTCGACCGCAGCGCCTTCGCCCCGGAGCTGCTCGATCACGAGACCGAATCGGCTCTGCTCGGCGGGTTGCAGGAGTTCCCGCGGATCGTGCGGCAGGCAGCCGATCTGCG
Source organism: uncultured Leifsonia sp. (assembly GCA_964655795.1). Classification (GTDB taxonomy): domain Bacteria; phylum Actinomycetota; class Actinomycetes; order Actinomycetales; family Microbacteriaceae; genus Microterricola. The sequence continues at coordinate 15,544 of CAZZNX010000056.1, forward strand.
CGAACCGCACCGGGTCGCCCGCTACATCGAGGAGCTCGCAGGCCTCTACCACCGCTGGTACGACAACTGCCG
>CAZZNX010000056.1:15625-17165 GCA_964655795.1 uncultured Leifsonia sp.
TCATCCCGCTCGGCGAGGAGCCGGTCGGCGATGTGCACCGCACGCGACTCTGGCTGAACGATGCCACCGGCCAGGTCATCAAGAACGGCCTCGGGCTGCTCGGCGTCAGCGCACCGGAACGGATGTAACACGATGTCTGGGGGAGGCGCCATGTCTGGGGGAGACGATGCGGGCTACGAGATGCTGACGCCTGCCGAGGCGGGAACCGGATCCGGCGGCGCAACGCGCAGCCGCCGACCGCTCGTGATCGTGCTGAGCATCGTCGTCGGCATCGCCGTGCTCATCGGGCTGTTCTTCGTCGTCGACGCCATCGTGCGCGGCGTCGCCGAACAGCGTGTCGCAGAGGAGATCGTCGGCCAGCTCCCCGACAACGTCACCGCGACGCCGACCGTCACGATCGGCGGCGCCAGCGTGATCGCGCAGTACCTCGGTGGCAGCTTCGAGGACATCACGATCGAGGCCCCGGATGCCGTCCTCGACGGCATTCCGGCCGATGTCACCCTCCACGCCGCCGGCTACCCCGTCGACGACAGTCAGCCCGTCACGGCGCTGAGCGGAACGGCGACGCTCAGCGAGGACGCGCTCAACGAGCTGATCGAACGCACGGCGCCGAACTCGGCCGTGCAGCTCGGCGACGGTGAACTGAGCTACGCGGCATCCGCGACCTTCTTCGGCTTCACCGTCGGCTACCGCGTGACCGGCGAGCTGGAGGCGGCGGGCGACTACGTGCTCGTCACGCCGACGGGCGCAGATGTCACGGCGGGTGGCGGCAACCTCGACCTCAGCAATCTCGTCGAGATGATCGTCGGTTCGGAACCGGTCAGCATCTGCACGGCCCAGTACCTGCCGGAGGGTGTCGAGGTCGCAGACATCGACGTCGCCCCCGACAGCGTCACCGTGCGCCTGGCCGCGGCCGATCTCGTGATCGACGAGAACACACTCACGACCCTCGGACGTTGCACGCCGTAACCGATTCGCTGGGGCCGCGGTGTTCTCGCTAGTATTTGCGGTACCTCGCCCCACCGTCGGCGGCGTTGTCTGTTTGCTGGCTTCAGGGACCAATCCGGGTTCGCTCGCCGCGCAGTGTGACTCCCACTCGTTCTCTTCGTGAGGTCTTCACCGTGGCCATTTTCGCCCTTGCCCCCGATTGGCTGACCGTTCCGGTCGACGCCAACGCACTCGATCCAGCCATCTGGTCGGAGAACGCCGAGCGCTCCGCGCGCGGCGAGATCAGCATCGCCGGTGTGGGCGCATCGGAGCTGGCCGCCCAGTTCGGCACCCCGCTCTACGTCTTCGACGAAGACGACGTCCGTGCCCGCGCCGAGCACATGCGCGTGACGTTCGAGGCCGCGTTCGCCGCCATCGGCACCACCGTCTCCGTCTATTACGCCGGCAAGGCGTTCCTCAGCACCGCCGTCGTCGGCTGGGTGCGCGATGCCGGTCTCCGCATCGACGTCTGCAGCGGCGGCGAACTCGCCGTCGCCATCGCCGGTGGCGCGGATGCCGCCCAGCTCGGCTTCCACGGCAACAACAAGTCGAT
>CAZZNX010000056.1:17191-21497 GCA_964655795.1 uncultured Leifsonia sp.
GGCCTCGGCCTCGGCACCATCGTGATCGACAGCGCGATCGAGATCGAGCGCGTCGCAGCGGCCGCAACGCGAGCGGGCCGCACCCAGGCCGTGCGCCTGCGCGTGAACAGCGGGGTGCACGCGCACACCCACGAGTTCCTGGCGACCGCCCACGAAGACCAGAAGTTCGGCATCACGCTCGCCGACGCGCCGGAACTCGTCGCCGCCATCCGCGCGCAGGACAGCCTCGACTTCCGCGGTCTGCACTGCCACATCGGCTCGCAGATCTTCGACGCGGCCGGCTTCGCCGAGTCGGCGGCCCGACTGCTCTCCCTGCACGCCGAGCTGCTCGCCGACGGCCCCGTCCCCGAGCTCAACCTCGGCGGCGGCTTCGGCATCGCGTACACCGCGGCAGACACCCCGACCCCGCTCGAGGAGCTCGCCGCCGGCATGGCCGCGGCCGTCGCCGCCGAGTGCGCGCGCCTGCAGATCCCGCTTCCGCACATCGCCATCGAGCCCGGCCGCTCCATCGTCGGTCCGGGCGGCATCACGCTCTACGAGGTCGGAACGACCAAGCAGGTGACGGTTCCGGATGCCGCGTCGAACGACGGTGACGACGTGACACGCCTCTACGTGAGCGTCGACGGCGGCATGAGCGACAACGCGAGGCCTGCGCTCTACGGCGCCGACTACACGGTGCGGGTCGCCAACCGGGCACCGGCGGCACAGGTGCGCCTCGTGCGGGTCGCCGGCAAGCACTGCGAGTCCGGCGACATCGTCGTCGACGCCGACTACCTCCCTGGTGACGTCACCCCTGGCGACCTGCTGGCCGTCGCCGCGACCGGTGCGTACTGCTTCTCGCTCGCGAGCAACTACAACTACCTCGGCCGCCCGCCCGTCGTCGCCGTGCGGGGCGGCGTTGCCCGCGTGATCGTGCGTGGCGAGACCGAGACCGACCTTCTGGCCCGCGACACCGGTGTCGCCCCAACAACAACCTACGAGGAGCGCATCCGATGATCGCCTACCGTTCCCTGCGCGTCGCCCTCCTGGGCGGCGGCTCCGTCGGCGCCCAGGTGGCCCGACTGCTCCTCGAAGAGCAGGAGGAGCTCGCGCTGCGCGTCGGCGCCAAGCTCGAGCTCATCGGCATCGCCGTACGCGACGTCAACGCAACGCGCACCGTCGACCTCCCGAAGGAGCTCTTCACCACGGATGCCGAGTCCCTGATCCTCGGCGCCGACGTCGTGATCGAGCTGATGGGCGGCATCGAGCCGGCCCGCACGCTGATCCTGCAGGCGCTCAGCTCGGGAGCCGACGTCGTCACCGCCAACAAGGCGTTGCTCGCGACACACGGCCCCGAACTGTTCGCGCTCGCCGAGCAGGTCGGCGCCCAGCTCAACTACGAGGCGGCCGTCGGCGGGGCGATCCCGATCATCCGACCGCTGCGCGACAGCCTCGCCGGCGACACCGTGCGCCGCATCCTCGGCATCGTCAACGGCACAACGAACTTCATCCTCGACCAGATGGACTCGACCGGCGCGACGCTGGAGGACGCCCTCGCCACGGCGACGGAGCTCGGCTACGCCGAGGCCGACCCGACCGCGGACATCGGTGGATTCGACGCTGCGCAGAAGGCCGCGATCCTCGCCGGCCTCGCCTTCCACACCACGGTCCCGATCGAATCCGTCTACCGCGAGGGCATCACGGAGGTCTCCGCCGAGCAGATCGCCTCAGCGCAGAAGGCCGGCTACGTCGTGAAGCTCCTCGCCGTCTGCGAGCGGGTCACCGACCCGGTCACCGGCGCAGAGGGCGTCTCAGCCCGCGTCCACCCGGCCATGGTCCCCCGCGAACACCCGTTGGCCGCCGTGCGCGGTGCCAACAACGCCGTCTTCGTCGAGGCGGAGTCCGCAGGCAGCCTGATGTTCTACGGCGCGGGCGCCGGGGGAGTCGAGACGGCATCCGCGGTGCTCGGCGACCTCGTCTCGCTCGGCCGTCGCCACGTCGCGGGTGGTCCAGGCCTCGGCGAGTCCACCCACTCCGAACTCCCGATCCTCGACATCGGCAGCGTGAGCACCCGCTACTCGGTGAGCCTCGAGGTGGCCGATGAGTCCGGTGTGCTCGCAACGATCGCCGGCGTCTTCGCCGAGCACGGTGTCTCGGTCGAGCTGGTCGAGCAGTCGGTCCGGGGCGACTCCGGCACGGCTACCCTTGTGATCGGAACCCACAAAGCCCCCGAAGCGGCCCTCGCCGCAACGGTCGACGCCCTGTCGTCAAACAGTGTTGTGACATCCGTCGCATCCGTCATCAGAGTTGAAGGAGCCCAGCGCCCATGAACGCCCAGCCCAGCCCCACTTCACGGCAATGGCGCGGCGTGCTGCGTGAATACGCGGACCGCCTGAATGTGACGGATGCCACCCCCGTCATCACCCTGGGTGAGGGTGGAACACCGCTCATCCCGGCCGCGGCGCTCTCCGCCCGCACCGGAGCCAAGGTGTGGGTCAAGTTCGAGGGAATGAACCCGACCGGTTCGTTCAAGGACCGCGGCATGACCATGGCCATCTCCAAGGCCGTCGAGGCCGGAGCCAAGGCCGTCATCTGCGCGTCGACCGGCAACACCTCGGCATCCGCCGCCGCCTACGCCACCCACGCGGGTATCACCGCAGCCGTGCTGGTGCCTGAGGGCAAGATCGCCATGGGCAAGCTCAGCCAGGCTGTCGTGCACAACGCACAGCTGCTGCAGGTGCAGGGCAACTTCGACGACTGCCTCGACATCGCCCGCGACCTCGCGGCCAACTACCCGGTGCACCTGGTGAACTCGGTCAACCCCGACCGCATCGAAGGCCAGAAGACGGCAGCGTTCGAGGTCGTCGAGGTTCTCGGTGACGCCCCCGACTTCCACATCGTGCCCGTCGGCAACGCCGGCAACTACACGGCGTACTTCCGCGGCTACAGCGAAGAGCTCGAGCGCGGCGCGACCACCAAGCTGCCCCGCATGTTCGGCTTCCAGGCCGCAGGCTCCGCGCCACTCGTGCTCGGTCACGTCGTCAAGAACCCCGAGACGATCGCCAGCGCCATCCGCATCGGCAACCCCGCATCGTGGGAGCTCGCCCTGAACGCGCGCGAGGTCAGCAACGGCTACTTCGGCGCCATCGACGACGCCCGCATCCTCGAGGCGTACCGCATCCTCGCCGGCGAGGTGGGCATCTTCGTCGAGCCGGCCTCCGCCATCAGCGTCGCCGGTCTGCTCGAGCAGGCGGATGCCGGCAAGATCCCCGCCGGCGCCACCGTCGTGCTCACGGTCACCGGACACGGCCTGAAGGACCCGCAGTGGGCCCTGCAGACCGCGGACGGCTCGGCCGTCCAGCCCACGATCGTCCCGGTTGACACCGCAGAGATCGCCGGCGTGCTCGGCCTGGCCAAGGCATGACCAGCGGCGACATGCCTGGCGCCGGGACCGGGCAGCGGAGCACTCCGTTGACCGAGCTCGGCGCACTCATCGACGGCCGCCGCGTCGAGGTCAAGGTTCCGGCCACGACCGCGAACCTCGGCCCCGGCTTCGACACCCTCGGCCTGGCGCTGGCCCAGTACGACGACCTCGTCGTGACGGCATCCGCGACCTCAGGCGTCTCAGTCGACGTCCGCGGTGTCGGCGCCGGCGAGGTGCCGACCGATGAATCCCACCTCGTGGTGCGAGCCATCGCGCACGCGTTGGCGCACTACGGCTATGCCCTGCCCGGTCTGCACCTCGAGGCGCACAACACGATCCCGCACGGCCGTGGCCTCGGATCCTCCGGTGCCGCCATCTCTGCCGGCGTCATCGCCGCCCGCGGCCTGCTCGCCGGCCTGGTCGAGATGACTGACGCCGACGCGCTGGTTCTGGCCACCGAGCTGGAGGGGCACCCGGACAATGTCGCGCCCGCGCTCTTCGGTGGGCTGACGATCGCATGGATGACGCCGCAGGGGCCGCAGCACAAGAAGCTCATGGTGCACCGTGGCGTCTCGCCGGTCGTCTTCGTCCCGGAGGCCGAGATGTCGACGGCGCTGGCCCGCAGCCTGCAGCCGGAGTCGGTCCCGCACGAGGATGCCGTGTTCAACGTCTCGCGCTCTGCTCTGCTGATCGCGGCACTCATTCAGAGCCCCGAGCTGTTGCTCGCGGCCACAGAAGACAAACTGCACCAGAACTACCGTGCGGCCGCGATGCCCGAGACGAACCGTCTCATCTCGCTGCTGCGTGAGGCGGGCCTTCCGGCCGTCGTCTCCGGTGCTGGTCCATCGATTCTGGTGCTGGCGAGCGACCCCAGCCAGCGCCTGATCGCGGCGGAGCTCGTCG
>CAZZNX010000056.1:21507-22098 GCA_964655795.1 uncultured Leifsonia sp.
TGGCAGGCGCTTATGCTCGCCGTCGACGTCAAGGGAACGGTGCTCAGCGTCAGCTAGCACCGACCCTCCGTCACCCTGCACGTGTTGCAGATTCGAGCGGGTGCCGCAGCCTCAACAGGCCGGCATCCGCTCGTCTCGTCTCAGGCGGTCTGTTCTCGCCGCTGCAGGACCGGTGTGAACCACATTGGTGTCAGCCACATGCTGGCGAGCATCGGTATCTGATTCGTGGGTTTCCTTGGAGGGGGCTGCCGCCTTTCGGGTCGCTGCGCGACACGCCGGTCGCGCCACGCGCGGCCGCTGTGCGGGAACGCCCGGTTCGGGATGCTAGGCTGACAACGCACCCGGTAAACGACGCTCACAAGCGAACCAGAACCCGGTGTATTTCTAGCAACTATTGCTTCCGCTCGCGCCCACTGCTCTGCGCGTCATCTCTCTTGATACTCGCTTTCAGAAGCTCGAACGATCAGCTCCCTGGCACACCCTTATGTTGTGCACAGGCGGAAGGACCACAACCCCATGACTGATGTCACACTCGGCGCCACCGGCGCCCCCACCCGCACCGCATTGAACGCCATGCGCGTCGCCGAGCTC
>CAZZNX010000056.1:22108-22365 GCA_964655795.1 uncultured Leifsonia sp.
GCGAACGAGCTCGGCATCAGCGGTGCAGGCAAGCTCCGCAAGGGCGAGCTTGTCGATGCGATCACCGATTTCCAGGCCGCATCGGCGTCCGCGCCGGTCGAGGCTCCTGCCGCCCCGGTCGCAGCCGCTCCGGTCGCTGCCCCGGTTGTCGCCGAGGCTCCGGCCGCGCCCGCCGCCGAGACGTCCGCCACCGCTGCTCCGGCCGCTGACGAGGTTCCGGCAGTGCAGCCGGCCCGCGCCAAGCGCGGACCGCGTCG
>CAZZNX010000057.1:0-10899 GCA_964655795.1 uncultured Leifsonia sp.
TAAAAACGTCTCGATCACGAATCGAATCCGGAGGCGGGTCACCGCGTCGCGCCCCGGCCGGGTTCGGCCTCAATCTCCGTGCGCGACCTCGGAGCCGACCTCGGTGTCGACCCCACGGCGATCTACCGCCACTTCCGCAGCAAAGAAAGCCTGATGCAGTCGCTCCTGGATCGGCTGCTCGCGATGTCGATCGCCGAGATCACCGCCCCACCTGAGGATTGGAAGGGCCGGCTGCGGCAGCTGGCGGCATGCACGCTCGAGCTGTTCTGCCGCTACCCCGCCATCGGTGTCGAGGCCATTGTGATCTCGACGAATGGCCCGGCAGAGCTCGAGATCGTCGAGCTCATGCTCGACGCCTTCTCGCGCGCCGGACTCTCCGACGACGAGGTGGTGCGCCACTACGCCCTCCTGTCTGAGCACCTGCTCTCGAGCGCCGCGGGAATCGCCCGCGACCGCGCGCAGCGCGCGGACAGCGACGATGACTCCGTCCCCTGGATCGACTCACCGTTGCTCGTCGACCCCGAACGGTACCCGCACATCGCGGCGCTCGGCCAGCAGCTGCGCGCACTCGACAGCCGGGACCTCTTCAGCATGGGCGCCGAGTCGATCCTCGCCTCCGCGGAACGCACGGCGAAGGAAACGCAGCACAGGGACTAGGGCACGCGGGGTGGGCGCTACTAGGGTTGTTTGCTGGACACAATCCACGACACCCGAGACAAAGAACGTCTCATGAACTGCCCCAGGAGGCACCGTTGCCCGGAGAAAACCTGACCCGCGTCGAAGCCCAGGAGCGTGCAGCGCTCGTCGCCGTCGACAGCTACGACGTCACCCTCGACCTGACGACCGGGCCCGAGCTGTTCCGCAGTGAGACGACCGTCACCTTCACCGCCACCCCCGGCGCATCCACCTTCATCGACGCGATCACGCGCACCGTGCACTCGGTGACCCTGAACGGCGCCGAGCTCGACCCGGCGACCGTCAGCGACGGCATCCGCATTCAGCTGGACAACCTCGCCGCAGAGAACGTGCTCACCGTCGTTGCCGCCGCGATCTACACGAACACAGGAGAGGGCCTGCACCGCTTCGTCGACCCCGTCGACGAGGAGGTCTACCTGTACAGCCAGTTCGAGGTGCCTGACTCCCGCCGCATGTTCGCCGTGTTCGAGCAGCCGGACCTCAAGGCGAGCTTCCGCTTCACCGTGACCGCACCGGCACGGTGGCAGATGATCAGCAACTCCCCCACGCCGGAGCCCGTGGCCGTCGACGGCACGGATGCGGCGACGTGGAGCTTTGCGCCGACCCCGCGCATGTCGAGCTACATCACCGCGCTCGTCGCCGGCCCGTACAGCGTCGTCCGCTCCGAGCTGACCAGCCGTGACGGCCGCACCATCCCGCTCGGCGTGTTCAGCCGTGCCTCGCTGGCCGAGTTCCTCGACTCCGACTACATCTTCGAGAAGACCCGTCAGGGCTTCGCGTACTTCGAGGAGAAGTTCGACTTCGCCTACCCCTTCGAGAAGTACGACCAGATGTTCGTTCCGGAGTTCAACGCCGGTGCCATGGAGAACGCCGGCGCGGTGACCTTCACCGAGGCCTACGTCTTCCGTTCGAAGGTGACCGACGCCATGCGCGAGCGCCGCGTCGTCACGATCCTGCACGAGCTGGCCCACATGTGGTTCGGCGACCTCGTCACCATGAAGTGGTGGAACGACCTCTGGCTGAACGAGTCCTTCGCCGAGTGGGCGTCGACGATGGCGACCGCAGAGGCCACGGAGTGGACGGAGGCGTGGACCACCTTCGCCGCAATGGAGAAGAGCTGGGCATACCGCCAGGACCAGCTGCCGTCCACCCACCCCATCGTCGCGACGATCAACGACCTCGAGGACGTTCTCGTCAACTTCGACGGCATCACCTACGCCAAGGGCGGCTCCGTGCTGAAGCAGCTCGTCGCCTGGGTCGGGATCGACGCCTTCTTCACCGGCGTCGCCGCCTACTTCAAGAAGAACGCGTGGGGCAACACCGAGCTCGTCGACCTGCTCAGCGAGCTCGAGACGGCCAGCGGCCGCGACCTCTCCGAGTGGTCGAAGCTCTGGCTCGAGACGGCCGGCGTCAACACGCTGCGCCCCGAGATCGTCACCGACGACGCCGGCGTGATTACCGGCTTCGCCGTGCTGCAGTCCGCGGCGCCCGACTACCCGACGATCCGCCCGCACCGCCTGGCGATCGGCTTCTACAACCTCGTCGACGGCGTGCTGCGACGCAGCCACCGCATCGAGCTCGACGTCGCCGGTGAGCGCACTGAGGTGGCAGAGCTGGTCGGCCTCGCCCGCCCCGATCTCGTGCTGTTGAACGACGACGACCTGGCGTACGCGAAGATCCGCCTCGACGAGGCATCGCACGCGATCGCCCTGCAGCACCTCTCCGCATTCGAGAGCGGCCTGGCCCGCTCGCTGGTGTGGGGTTCGGTGTGGGATGCCACGCGCGACGGTGAGAGCCCGGCGAGCGACTTCGTGCGCCTCGTGCTCGGCAACATCGCCGCCGAGACCGAGTCAACGACGATCCGCACCGTGCTCGGCCAGCTGGCGCTCGCGACGAAGCAGTACGTCGCCCCCGCCCGGCGTGCCGAGACGCTGCGCACCGTCGGCGACACGCTGTGGACGCTCGCCCAGGCCGCCGAGGCCGGCAGCGATGTGCAGTTCCAGCTCGTCAAGGCCTTCGCGAGCCTCGCCAGCACGCCGGAGCACGTCGAGACGGTGCGCGCACTCCGCGACGGAGTGGTCACCCTCGTCGACCTCGAGATCGACACCGATCTGCGCTGGGAGCTGCTCGAGGGCCTCGTGCTGAACAACGCGGCGAGCGAAGCAGACATCGACGCCGCGCTTGCGGCCGACAACACCGCGAACGGCCAGCAGTCGGCGGCCCGCGCCCGCGCGACCTTCCCGACGAGCGCCGCGAAGCTCGCCGCGTTCACCGGCCTGGTCGAGAGCGACACCGCCCCGAACATGATCGTGCGCCACACGTCACTCGGAGTCGTGCACACGAACGACCCAGCCCCGCTCGAGGCGCTCGTCGCCCCGTACTTCGCGGCCATCGCCGATCTCTGGCAGAACCGGGCGTACGCCATCGCCGAGACCATCGTCGTCGACATGTACCCGGCACCGCTGGCGAGTGTCGAGCTGGCGGAGGCCACGACGGCCTGGCTCGCGGCGAACCCCGAGGTTCCCGCGCTCCGTCGCCTCGTTGGCGAGAACCTCGCCGGCGTCCAGCGCGCGCTCGCGGCGCAGGCCGTGGATGCGGCCGCGGGGGCCTGAGCGTGGCCGAATCGAACCTGACCCGCACGGAGGCCGAGCAGCGGGCATCCGTCGTCCGGGACCCGAACTACGTCGTCGCCATCGACCTCAGCAGGGGCGACGAGGTGTTCGGCACGGAGAGCGTCGTCACCTTCGCGGCGACGCCGGGCGCCTCGACCTTCATCGAGGCGAATACCCGCGCCCTGCACAGCGTCACACTGAACGGCGTCGCCCTGGAGCCGGATGTCGTCAGCGACGGCCTGCGGATCCGCCTCGACGACCTGAAAACCGTGAATGAGCTTCACATTGTCGCCGACTCCGCATATACGAACACCGGGGAGGGCCTGCACCGCTTCGTCGACCCCGTTGACGGCAAACCGTATCTCTACACCGAGTTCGCCGTGGCAGAGGCGAACCGCGTGTTCGCCTGCTTCGACCAGCCCGATCTGAAGGCGAGCTATCAGTTCACCGTCACGGCTCCGGCCGACTGGCACGTGATCAGCAACTCGGTGACGCCGGTGCCGAGCCCCCGCGGCGATGGTGCGGCGAGCTGGGCGTTCCCGCCCAGCCCGCACATCTCCACCTACATCGCAGCGCTCATCGCCGGGCCGTACAGCTCGTGGCGGAGCGAGGCGACGACGTCCGACGGGCGCACGATCCCGCTCGGACTCTTCACCCGCGCCTCCCTGGCTGAGTACGCGGAGCCCGAGGTGATGTTCGAGAAGACCAGGCAGGGGCTCGCCTACTACGAGGCCAGCTACGGCGTCGCATTCCCCTACGAGAAGTACGACCAGATCTTCGTGCCGGAGTACAACTGGGGCGCGATGGAGAACGTCGGCGCCGTCACATTCAACGAGGGCTATCTGTTCCGCTCCAAGGTTGCGGATGCCCGCAAGGAGCAGCGCGCGCTCGTCGTGCTGCACGAGCTCTCGCACATGTGGTTCGGCAACTCGGTCACCATGAAGTGGTGGAACGACCTCTGGCTGAACGAGTCCTTCGCCACCTGGACGTCGACGATCGCCTGCGCCAGTGCCACCGAGTACGCCGATGCCTGGGCGACGTTCGCGTCGACGGAGAAGACGCATGCATACGAGCAGGATCAGCTGCCGTCGACGCACCCGATCGTCGCAACGATCAACGACCTCGAAGACGTGGAGGTGAACTTCGACGGCATCACCTACTCGAAGGGCGCCTCCGTGATCAAGCAGCTCGTGGCGTGGGTCGGCCTCGACGCCTTCTACGCCGGCATCTCCGTCTACCTTCGGAAGCACGCGAACGGCAACGCGACCCTGCGTGACCTGCTCGACGAGCTGGAGGTGACGAGCGGGCGCGAACTCACCGAGTGGTCGAGGCTGTGGCTGGAGACGGCCGGTGTGAACACGCTGCGACCGGAGATCGCGACTGCGGATGACGGCACCATCACCGGGTTCGCCGTGCTGCAGTCCGCGGCCGCGTCGCAGCCGACGATTCGCCCGCACCGCCTGGCGATCGGCTTCTACGACGTCGTCGACGGCACCCTCAGCCGCACCCACCGCGTCGAGTTGGATGTGGACGGGGAGCGCACGGAGGTGGCGGAGCTCATCGGGCGCACCCGTCCGGCGCTCGTGCTCCTGAACGACGACGACCTGACGTACGCGAAGATCCGACTCGATCCGGCGTCGCACGCCGTCGCGCTCGAACACCTCGCCCAGATCTCGGATCCGCTCGCGCGGGCCGTCATCTGGGGTGCGGTGTGGGACGCGACCCGCGACGCAGAGTCGAGCCCGCGCGACTTCGTGCGACTCGTGCTCGGCAACATCGCGGCGGAGAGCCAGTCGGCTCAGCGCGCGCTCTCGTTGCGCCTGCTCGAGCTGGTGCTCGGCCAGTACATCGCGCCGGAGCACCGCGAGTCCACCTCCGCGGAGGCCGGCGACGCGCTGTGGGCGCTCACGCTGTCTGCCGCTGCGGGCTCTGACGCCCAGTTGCAGCTGCTGAAGAGCTTCATCGCGTTGGCGGTGACGGAGGGCCAGCTCGACGTGCTCGTCGAGCTGCTGGCCGGCGAGGCGCTGCTCGATGGCGTCACGATCGACACCGATCTGCGCTGGGAGCTCGTGATCGCACTCGCCGCAGGCGGGCGCGCATCGGCGGAGAGCATCGACGAGGTGCTCGAAGGCGATGACACCGCCAAGGGGCGGCAGTCGGCGATCACGGCGAAGGCCGCGATTCCGGATGCCGCAGGCAAGCTCGCCGCGTGGACGGCCGCAGCCGGCGACACGACGCTCTCCAACGACTACGTGCGTGCGTACGCGCTCGGTTGGCGCCGCTCGCGCCCGAGCGCACTGCTCGCGCCGCAGGTGGAGCCGTACTTCGCGATGCTTCAGGACGTGTGGTCGACGCGGAGCTACAACATGGCGGCGGCGATCATCCGCGGGCTCTACCCGGCGCCGCTGGCCGACGCGGCGCTCGTCGAGGCCTCGCGGGCATGGCTCGCGGCCAACGACGGCCCGCCGGCGCTCCGCCGCATCATCGTCGAGGAACTGTCCCGCGTTGAGCGTGCGATCGCCGCGCAGGAGCGCGACGCGTAGCGTCGCGAAAGGCGGCAGCCAGCACCAAGGAAATCTCGAGAATTGCCGCCGATGGACATGGGATGCTTCCGCTGATTGAGCTTGTCGAAATCCTCGTCGTGAGGTTTCGACAGGCTCAACCAGCGGGGCTCGGGCCCGCTCAACCAGCGGGGCTTGGGCTCGCTCAACCAGCGGGGCTCGCTCGCGGGGCCGCGATGTCATACCGCAGTACTACACGGGCCATCCGCACGACCGATGCGCTGCCGCCTGCCCGGCTCGTAGCGTTGAAGCATGATCACAGCAGAAGGCCTCAGCAAGCGCTACGGCGCGAAGACGGCCGTCAACGACATCTCATTCACCGTGCGCCCCGGCCAGGTCACAGGATTCCTCGGGCCGAACGGTGCGGGCAAGTCCACCACGATGCGCATGATCGTCGGGCTCGACCGGCCGAGCGCCGGCAGCGTGACCGTCAACGGCAAGCCGTACGCCGAGCACAAGGCCCCTCTTCGCGAGGTCGGCGCTCTGCTCGACGCGAAGGCCGTTCACACGGGTCGCACCGCGCAGAACCACCTGCTCGCGATGGCCGCCACCCACGGGATCGGCGCCAAGCGGGTGCAGGAGGTCATCGAGCTCACCGGCCTGCAGTCGGTGGCCAGGAAGCGCGTCGGCGGCTTCTCCCTCGGCATGGGCCAGCGCCTCGGCATCGCCGCTGCGCTGCTCGGCGACCCCGCAACCCTCATCCTCGATGAGCCGGTCAACGGCCTCGACCCCGAGGGCGTGCTCTGGGTGCGTCAGCTGGTTCGCAGCCTGGCAGCAGAGGGCCGCACCGTGTTCCTCTCCTCGCACCTGATGAGCGAGATGGCTCAGACCGCCGACCACATCATCGTGCTCGGCCGTGGCCAGATCATCGCCGACGCCCCCGTCGCCGACATCGTTGCGGGGGCGTCACTCGCCAGCGTCACCGTCCGCTCCCCGCACGCCAGCCAGCTCGCCGAGCTGCTCGCGGGGCCCGACATCGCCGTCCTGCGCGCCGAGCATGGCGTCATGCAGGTCACCGGCCTCGCCGCCGCCCACATCGGCGACCTCGCCGCCGCAAACGGCCTCGTACTGCACGAACTCACCCCCCAGACCGCATCTCTCGAGGAGGCTTACATGGCCCTCACACAGGATGCCGTCGAATACCGCACGGAGGCCAGCCGATGAGCGCCACGACAACAATCGCACCGCTCCAGCGCAGTGCGAGCTCGCTCAGCTTCGGCGGCGTCATCCGCTCGGAGTGGATCAAGCTGCGCAGCCTCCGCTCGACAGTCTGGGCGTTCCTGATCCTCGTTGCGATGTCGCTCGGCATGGCCTGGTTGATGGGCAGCAGCATGGTCGACGGCCTTGTCGACAGCGGCGAAGCGGCCAACGCGCCCGTCGAGCAGGTGCGCAGCCTCATGCTGACCTCCTCCACCGTCGGCGTGTTCTTCGGCCAGCTGGTCGTCGGCGTGCTCGGCGTGCTGATCATCAGCGGTGAGTACAGCACCGGCATGATCCGCTCGACGCTGACCGCCGTTCCCCGGCGCCTGCCTGCACTCGCAGGCAAGGCGATCGTGCTGGCCGCATCGACGTTCGTCATCGGACTGCTCAGCACCTTCGGCGCTTTCGCAGTGGTGTCACTGGTCTTCGGCGAACACGGTGCCGCGGCCCCGATCACCGACCCCGATGTGTTCCTGCCGCTGATCGGCGGGGCGGCCTATCTCGCCCTCACCGCGCTCTTCGCACTGGGCGTCGGCACCGCGATCCGCAGCAGTGCCGGCGGAATCGCCGCCGTGCTCGGATTCCTGCTGCTCCTGCCGACCGTCCTGCAGATGATCCCGGCCGAGTGGGTGCAGGACCTGATCCCGTATCTGTTCTCGACCGCAGGCATGGGCATGTTCGGGCAGACCTCGTTCACCGGCGAGATCGACTCGGTCATCGAGAACCTGCTCATCGTGCTGGCCTGGGTCGCTGCGGCCCTCGTCGGCGCCGGCATCCTGCTGAAGCGACGCGACGCGTAGGGTCTCGTCCATGACGCAACACCACTTCTCCCCCGACTACCCGGCTTCGGTAGTCGGGGGAGAATTACGTCTGCCGAAACCACCCGGCGTGTTCCGGCGCTTCTGGGCGCGTCATCCCGTGCTCACCGACGCCCTGATCGCCGCCGTGTACGCCGTGCCGACCTTCATCGGAACGATCGGCATGATCGTCGGCATCAGCGAGCCGATCTTCCGGCTCTGGGTGAGTGTGCTCCACCTGCTCGCGATCGCTCTCGTCGCCGTCGCGATGGTGTTCTGGCGCGTGGCTGTTGATGACAACGGCGTGGCTGCTCTGCCTGTTCGTCTACCCGCTCGGCACGACAGACGTGCTGCCGATCCTCATCGCCCTCTACGCTCTGGCCGTCTACCGCTCGGTCAGGGCCGCCTGGATCGGCTTCGGCATCTCCCTGCTCGTCGCGACGGCATCCGCGTACATCGCGGTCGCGGTGCTCGACACCGGCTCGCTCTCCCCCTTCGGCGCGGATGCCCCGGCGTCCGCATCGCAGTTCGGCGTTCTCATGCTCATCGCCACCCTGATCGGTGTGACGATGGGCAATCGCCGCCGTTATCTCGTCGCGCTGATCGACAGGGCGCGCGACCTGGCCCGCGAACGCGACCAGCAGGCCGAGCTGGCCACGGCCCGGGAACGGGCGCGCATTGCCCGCGAGATGCACGACATCGTCTCGCACAGTCTCACCGTGATGGTCACACTCGCCGACGGCTCCGCGGCCACCAGCGCACGCGACCCCGAACGTGCGGCGCACGCGATGCGCCGGGTCGCCGAGACCGGCCGCGAGGCCCTCGGTGACATGAGGAGAATGCTCGGCCTGCTCACTGAGCCTGGTGACCAGGCGGGTGCAGCTGCCGGCGAGCTGGCGCCGCAACCCGATCTGCGCGCCCTGCCCGAGCTCGTCGATGACGTCCGTGCGCTGGGGATGCCGGTCACCCTGCGCACCAGCGGGGCCCCGATCACGGACGCCACGATCGAACTGACCGTGTACCGCATCGTGCAGGAGGCCCTGACGAACGCGCTGCGCTACGCCGCGACGGCACACTCCGTGACGGTCGAGTTGTGCCACAGCGGCGACGAGGTCACGGTGACGGTGCGGGACGACGCGCCGGCACCATCCGCGACCGCGACACCCGGAACCGGGCGCGGCGTGATCGGCATGCGGGAGCGCATCGCGCTCTACGGCGGAACACTGGAGGTCGGCCCGCGGGACGGCTTCGGCTGGCAGGTGCACGCGCGCCTCAACGCGACAACAAGCTCGCCCCACGCGCCAACAGCGCCAGGAACGACAACTCGATGAAAGTGACGCAATGAACGACAAGATCCGTGTGGCACTGGTCGACGATCAGGCGCTCGTGCGCGTCGGGTTCCGCATGGTGCTCGAGGCCGAAGCCGACATCGAGGTGGTCGGCGAGGCCGCTGACGGGCACGCCGCCATCGCCATGCTCGAGCGGCTCCAGGCCGATGTCGTGTTGATGGATGTGCGGATGCCTGGCCTTGACGGCATCGCGGCGACCCGTGCCGTCCTCGACTCGCCGCAGGCTCCCCGGGTGATCGTGCTGACGACGTTCGACCTGGACGAGTACGCCTTCGAGGCGTTGCGGGCAGGGGCGAGCGGCTTCCTGCTCAAGGACGCCAGACCGGAACAACTCCTGCAGGCCATTCGCGCCGTGCACGCCGGAGAGGCGGCACTCGCCCCGCGGGTCACCCGCCGGCTGATCGAGCTGATCGGCGCGGAACTGCCCGTCGCGGGCGGTGGCGGGTCGGCCGGCGCCGCAGCGGGAGTGCTGGGCTCCCTCACCGCGCGCGAGCTGGAGGTGCTCACCGTCATCGCCGCGGGGCGGAGCAACACGGAGATCGCGGCGGAGTTGTTCCTCTCCGAGTCGACGGTGAAGACGCACGTCAGCCGGGTGTTCGCCAAGCTCGGCCTGCGCGACCGCGTGCACGCCGTGATCTTCGCCTACGAGAACGGTCTCGCGCCCGGGGCGAATTGATGCAGCAGGGAGCACCCAGCATCCGGCGAGGGTGCCTCGATAGACTTGCACCCTATGGATGAGTTCTGGAGCGCCGTCAACGGCTTTTTCACCGGTATTGGCGTCTTCCTGACCAATAATCCGAAAACGTTCTTCGGCACGCTCGTCAACGTGATCATCATCATCCTGCTGGCCATCGTCATCCGTTGGGCACTGCACTTCGTGATCCAGCGGGTCGTGCGCCAGATCGTCTCCGGCGTCAAGAAGACGCAGAACATCGATGACACCCAGGCCATCGCGGCCGCTTCGCCGCTGGCCGCGGTGCGTCTGGTGCAACGCACCCGCACCCTCGGATCGGTGCTGAGCAACGCCGTCAACGTCACCATCTTCACCGTCACCCTGCTGCTGGTGATCAACACGATCGATCAGACCGTGCTCGGCTCCTTCGCGCTGCTGACCGCCGCCGTCGGTGCCGGCCTCGGTTTCGGCGCCCAGAACATCGTCAAGGACGCCCTCAACGGCCTGTTCATGGTGATGGAGGACCAGCTCGGCGTCGGTGACGTCGTCGACGTCGGCCCGGCCACCGGAGTCGTGGAGTCCGTCGGCATCCGCATCACCCAGATCCGCGACGTCAACGGCACCCTCTGGTTCGTGCGCAACGGCGAGATCCTGCGCGTCGGCAACATGTCGCAGGGCTGGGCCCGTGTGATCATCGACCTCGCCATTCCCTACGACTCCGACGTCGAGGCGGTCGAGGCCCTGATGCTGAAGACCGCCGTCGAGATGGCATCAAGCAGCAAGTGGCGCTCGCGCGTGCTGGAGAAGCCAGAGGTGTGGGGTCTCGAGTCCATCTCTGACGAGGCGCTCGTGCTTCGAATCGTGGTGAAGACCCGCACCGTCGCACGGGACGACGTCTCGCGCGAGCTGCGCATCCGCCTGAAGAAGGCGCTGGATGCCGAGGGCATCAAGCTGCCGGCGCTCAACTCGATCGTGCTCACCGGCTTCGACAGCGCCGCCAGCGTCAAGGGT